>DRMH01000114.1 GCA_011322625.1 Thermosulfurimonas dismutans
CCGGCATCTTCCCCAAAATCCGGAAAAACCAGCCCTGAAAGACTAAAAATTCCGGATTCTTCCGCCGCCCGAAAAGGCCCTCCGTGCTAACCTCTCTCCAAAAACTCCCGCGGGAGGTCCGCCGTGAAGACGGACGCGTTGACCCGTCTGACGATTTTCACAATGTTTCTCGCCCTGGTGCTTCTTTCCTCCCCCGCGCGCGGAGACTGGGTCGAGGAATGGCTCTCGGGATCCGTCACCTCCTACACCGGCCCCTCCTACATCGAGGCCGGACGCCGCGGCTACCTCTCCTTCGGTTCGGTCTCAACCCGCACCCTCATGACCACGGACAGACTCGTCACCTTCACCCCTCCCTCCATAAACTTCGGCTGCGGGGGAATAGATCTTTTCCTGGGCGGCTTCTCCTTTCTGGACTTCGATTACCTGGTCGATAAGTTCCAGCGCATCATCTCCGCCGCTCCCGCCTTCGCCTTTGATTATGCTTTACGGGCGATCTGCGAACAGTGCGGTACCATCAAGGACTCCCTGGAACATATTCAGGATCTCCTTAACATGCTCCAGCTCTCCGATTGCCAGGCCTCAAGAGCCCTGGGATACTGGATGGCCTCTCTCGGAGATAGCCAGTACGCCGCCATGAGGGAACGTCTTAAACCCGCCCTCGCCAAGCTGGACATCCTGGAGGGAAGAGTAAAGAGCTGGAAAGAATGGATTGACGAAAAACTCAAAAATCCTCCGCAGCCGGGGAAACTTCCCTCCTCCGAATATCAGAAACTCAACCAGAACTGTCCCTCCTACCTCATTTCGCTCCTCAAGACCGGTTCTCTGGTGCACTATGTGCGGGAAACCTACTTCCCCGCACTGGATGCTTCCTTCGAGGCCATGGTGCGCGGGTATCTCGGTGACGTGGTCTTCTATCAATCGAACGGTATGTGGATGGCCACACTGGTTCCCTCCTGCGGATCGAAGAACACATCGCATCCCCTTGAGGCTCTGGTTTCGGGTACCGCCCTGGTCAATGCTTCTCCGGGAAGCGGGACCGCCGGTTGCACGGAATACTCCACCGCCTATCCCTCCGCAAAACCCCTGCGTGAGATCGTTCAGGAAAAACTGGCCTCGGCTTATACAAAAGCCCTTTCCGGGTCCGATCTTTCCCCGGATGAGACCCAGCTGCTCGTCCTCCTTCCCTCACCGGTCTATCACTACCTGAAACAGCTCTATGTGTACGATGCTCCCGAAACGGCGGTACTCAGCATTTCGGATACCGCGGCCTACGGTCTGGCCTATACCCTGCTCGCCATGGTCTATGCGGAGGTGGAGAAGGCCCTCACCGGAATCAATGAATACATCGTGGAAAGATGCGAGGCTGAGAAACCCCCGGAGGGTGAATGTATCCTGTGTGACTCGGCCTCCCTTCTCCGGAAGAGACTCAAGGACTTCCGGCTGCAAGTCATGGCCGCCCTCGAATGGGTTCAGAAAGATTGGAAGACCCAGCTCGCGCAATTCAACCAGGAGGTCAGCACCACGCTGGCCCTCCTTCGGGCAATAGATGACGCCGTGCGCGGCAAAATCGGCCGCAGAGAACCTCCCGCCAAGGAGAGGTAAACCATGCCGCTCGACTTCTCCATCACCGTCCACGGCGAGTTCGAGACAATGCGCCAGGTCCTGACCTACCTTTCCACCATCATCAATTCCTCGGCCTACAAAGGCCTCATCACCACCCTTTTCATCCTGGTCTTCACCCTCATGCTCATGAGCGGCATGCTCGAGGTTCTCTTCGGAAACTTCCGCACCTTCGACTCCTGGGTGAAGGCCTTCTTCACCGGGGTCTTCATATACGCTATCTTTCTTTCCGGGGCCGCCCGGGTGACCGTCTATGACGACATAACAGGTCGCTCCCACACCCAGGGCAACATCCCGCCGGGCATAGCCCTCATGATGTGGTTCCCCAACCGGATCGCCACCGGCATAGAGGACCTGGTCCGAAGCTACCTTGCGCCCTCGCTTCCCCTTTCGCCCTTCGCCTATGAAATCGGGGTGGACATGATGCGGGAGCTTTACACCGGGAAACTGGCCACGGCCCTTTCCACGATCATCCATCCCGAGGTGTGGCGTTCGGCAGGAAACTACATGGAGGACTGCGTGGCGTTGCTTGCCGCCCGCGAGGGCTCCTACGCCGCAAAACTTTACTCCGGAACGAGCCCCTATCAGGACTGGGCCCGGGCTCAGAACGGTTTCTTTTACACCTACACCTCGCTCAACGCCACGGGAAATCCGCTTCCGGAGGGCACTCCCGACGAAAACGTCTCCTGCACTGAGGCCTGGAACCGTCTCAACGCCTATTTCAGAAGCGACGCCTGGCGCGATGTGGTGGATTTTTACTGCAAGCTCGAACGCCTGGGCGGTGATGCCGTGGCTCTTTCCGCCTGCCGGGACATCATCACCGAGACGGTTTCCCGTTTCGTCCTAGGTGGCTACGCCATGAGCGCCGAGGAGATCGCCAAAAACGTCTTCGCCGGAACGGTCTTCTATAACTTCATTTCCTCGCTCGATTCCTCCATCGCGGTCGGAAGGGTCGCGGCTTATACCCGGGCCCAGGCGGAGCTTTCCGGACGCGGCATCGTGGCCCAGGACTGGATCCCCATCATGAAAACCGTCTTCTTTATTCTGGCCTGCGCCCTGATACCGCTGGTCTTCCTTTTCATCGCCACCGGAACCGGCGGAGTGAAGTACCTCCTGGGGCTTTTCGTCTGGTGGATGATCTGGTGCGGGGTGGATGTCGTGGTTTACTGCCTCTGGATCTCGCGGGCGGATCAGATGTACGAGGCCATCGAGGCCGGGGCGAAACTGGGCCTCGACGGGCTTCAGTCCCTCTGGTTCCTCTCCTCAAAGGCCCTTGCCCTTCTCGGTTCCATGCGCAGTCTCGGTTTCCTGATCGCGGGCACCATGACCTACGCCCTTTTCCGGTTCGGTGGTTCGGCGCTCGCGCACATGGCCACCATCCTGGGCGGCACCGTCTCCGCCTCCGCCCCGAAGGTTGCAGGCTACGTCACCCCTGAGGAGCAGGCCTGGTCTCAGACCTACGAGGCCCTTGCGAAATACAACCGGCAACTTGCCGAGTACCGGGCCTACCGCACGCCGGATTTCTTCCGCATGGTGGCCGAGGGGCAGGCGTTAAGGAGCATGGGCGAGGTCAAGGGGGCGCACGAGTTCGCCGAGCGGGTGGGCGGGGGTTCCCCTGTTTCTCCCGGCACGATGGACCTTTACTCCCGCGCCGTTGCCGGAGGCCTCATAAAGACCACCGCCTCCGGGCTTGCCGCGGGCGAATTCTCCCTTTCGGCCTGGCGGGGCTATTATGGGCTTCAGTTCGGGAAAGATGTTCTCACTTCTGCGGAAATCCGGAGGATGGCCCGGGTAAAAGGGATGTCCGCTTACGACTTCCTCACGGCGGTCGCGCAGGGACGGGCCGGAGCCGAGGTAGCCGAGGCCGTCCGCTGGGACGGATGGCGGAGGTTCTTCTCCGGGGCTTCCGGTGACGACATAGCCGGTTTTCTCTCCGGGAAAACGCTTCCATCCACTCCCATCGAAAGAAAACTTTCCGAATGGACCGGGCTTCCCACCTACGTGTTCTCGGACCTCAAGGTGAAGGATTTCGCCATAGACCCCCGAACCGGAAAACCCATATTCACCTTTACGGGAAGTCTCGACAGGAACGATCTCCTTGATCTGGCCGGTTACATGCGGAGAAAGGGATATGAAAATCTGGCTGCCGGGTTCGAGAGGATTGCGGAGACACAGGGTTCCATGAAGGTAAGCGAGTTTGCCATCGGGCCGAACGGAGAGCTTCTGCATCTTGTGGGCGACGCCGGAGGAGAGACCCGGTTTTACGACCTTTACCACGGGAAGGAGATTTTCAGTGACGAGGCCTACCGGGAGGGGAAAAAGGCCCTTTCCGCAAAGAATGAGAGGGATAGGGAGATCCTGGAGTGGCTCAGGGCCCAGGCGGAGAAGAAAGGGTGGATCGAAGGCGTGAAGGAGCTCGACTACTATCTGACCCATCCGAATGAGGCCGGGTTCTTCCGCTGGACCACCACTAAAGATGGCGAACTCGCCACCCTGGAGGTCAAACGGGGCGACAGATTCGAAGCCCTGGATTTCCGGGCCTTGAAGCGGGGCAGGGAAGATCTGAACGTGGACCGGGAACATGCGGACAGGACCAAGGAGCTTTACATCTCCTACGGCGGACACACCTATCGGTTAAAAAATGCGATTTTTGACAGGCAGGGGCACAGGATAACGGTAGAGGGAGTGGATTCGGCAGGGAACCGGGTGCGAGTAAGCGGAATGATTGATTCGCAACTTTCCGGCGACGGGCACGACTGGAGGTCTTCGATCGTTCTCACCGGGGTCGAGAAAGAAATAGTGGATGCCGGGGGTTACGGGAGACTCAAGGCCGGAGAGGACTTCGCAGGAAAGGCCCCCATAAGTTCGCTTCTCGTGAGGGACAGGGATCGGGCCGCGAGATACATCCGGGACACCGTCCACAACGAGGCCGACGCCCAGGCCCTCGCCCGCAAGTTCACCGAAGAACTGGGAATCGTGAAGGCTAAGTCAGATAGTGCTTTAGCAGGAAAGCTTGAGGGAGCGCTAGAACTTGGATTTAAATGGGATAAGTTTATCAAAGCTGGTATAGGAGGAACCGCCAAGTTAGAAAAGATTAATAGAGATATGACCACGGTGGACCTGGTGGAAGCTTATGCTTACGACATCCTGAGAAGTGACCTTCTGAGTGCGGAGGAGAAGGCGGAGGCCCTGCTGAGATTGCGAAATATCGTTTATGAGAGCATGGCCACGGAGAAAGTGGGCCGCGGGTTCGCGGTGGACGCCACCGTGGGACCGGAATCGGGACTGTCCACCCATTTGTGTAAATCTCATTATAGCCTATCCTCAAATAAAATCGAGAGCTGGGCATAAATTGAAGGCCAATCCTTAACGGGACGCTTCCATTTTCTCTCTAGCTCCATGGCCGCCATGTACAAACACTTAAGC
>DRMH01000115.1 GCA_011322625.1 Thermosulfurimonas dismutans
CATGATCGGCCCCCGAACCCAGAAGTATATCCCCGATATCTGGCTCAAGCGTCTGTTTGTCCTCCTGGCCATCTATGTGGGTCTGCGTTATACCTCCAAGGGTTTCCTGGGCCACAGTATCGTGCCTCCCTATTAAACCCGGAGGAGGATAAAGGATGCTTCGCGGGCTTTTTCTTCTGCTGGACCGGCTCTTTCTTCCGGCCTATCACCTGGTGCGGGATCCGGTGCTGGCCTATTTTCTGGGGACCTTTCTTCTGGCCCTGGGATGTGTGGTTCTGGGACAGCTCCTGCTCTATCTCATCGTAGCGGTGAACAGGAACCATACGGAATCCCTCCTTGCGGAGCTGGTGCACTGGAACAATCTGGCGGTGGAGGCGGTGGAGAGGGGGGAAGGGGAGGCCTATCGGACCTTCAATCAGGAGGCCAACCAGGTCTTCGGGAAGCTATTCTTTCTTCACCTGGCCCAGTCCTCGGCCTTTCTGGTGCCGGTTCCCTTTGTGCTTTACTGGATGCAGGTGCGCTTCGGGGCGATAGAGTTTCCTCTTCCCTTTCGGGTGCCGTTTCTGGGAAATACGGTCCACTATCTTTTCACCTTCGGGATGCTCTATCTTTTTGCCTACTGGTTTTTCGGACTGATCAAGCGGAGGTTGCCTTTCTTTTCCCGCTGGGAGCGGAGGCTTGAGGAGACCGGGGCCACGGTGCGGCGGATGAGAAGCCTGGCCGAGGTGCTGGAGGAGAGGGTCCGGCTGGCCGAAAACGACCGGGACCGGGCCGGAAAAAATTCAGCTTAGAAGGGAGGTAAGTATGGGGAGAACGGTTTGGAGTGTTTGTGGTATGTGTACGGTAAGGTGTCCCATTCGGGTGGAGGTGGAGGATAACGAGGTGAAATGGATCGAGGGCAACCCCTATCTCCTGGGCGGGAGTCTGTGCGCCCGGGGCGGGGCCGGGGTGGCCCTTCTCAATGATTGCGAGAGACCCCAGAGCCCCATGATCCGGAGCGGGCCCCGGGGATCGGGAAAATGGGAGCAGGTAAGCTGGGAGAAGGCCATCCAGTACGTGGCGGAGAAACTGGAAAAGATCATCGCCCGTTACGGGGCCCGTTCGGTGGTGGTAAGCACCCGGGGTGGTCCCTGGCAGGATCTCTTCAAGGCCTTCACCTTCGCCCTGGGGTCTCCCAACTATACCAATCATGACAGCGCCTGCGGTAGAAACGTCCATCACGCCAGCCTTTCCGTTTATGGTCTGGGACGGAAGGGTTTTGATCTGGACATTCGTAATACCGAGCATCTCGTTCTTTTCGGACGCAATATTCTCTCCTCGCTGGGGGTAGCGGAGGTCAATCAGGTTATGGATATGCTCGATCGGGGAGGGCGTCTCACCTATGTGGATGTAAGACAGACCCTCACCGGGATCAAGGCCCATCGTTTCTGGCTGGTGCGTCCTGGTACGGACTACGCCCTGCTTCTGGGCATTATCAACGAGGTGCTGCGTCAGGGGGCCTACGATAAGGAATTTGTGGATCGATACACCGAGGGATTTGAGGAACTGGCCGCCTTTGTGGAGCCCTATACCGCGGAGTGGGCGGCCCGGGAGTGCGGAATCCGGCCCGCGGAGATCAAAAAATTCGTGGAAGAGATCGCTACCCAGCGACCGCGGGTGATCTTTCATCGGGGATGGATGCTGGCCCGCTACCGGGATTCCTTCTATGCCAGCAGGGCCATTCATATCCTCAATGTGCTTATGGGGAATATCGAAATCCCCGGAGGGCAGATCATAGCCAAGGGAGCCGCGGATTGTGGAGTTCAGCCTCCTCGGAGCTTTACCTCCCGGGTGAAAAAACCCGAAGAGAAACGCGCCGACGGAGTGGGCTGGAAATACCGGCATTTTGACGCCGGGGTGGGGCTTTTTCACCTCTTTTACGAAGCCATGCTCACCGAGGACCCTTACCCGATAAAGGCCCTTATCTGTTACCGACACGATCCGCTAACCTGTTTCCCGGACCCCGAGGCCCAGAAGGAAGCCCTGGAACGATGTGAGCTCCTGGTGGCCATCGATACCCATTACAGTGAATTCGCCTGGTGGAGCGATGTTATCCTTCCGGAATCCACCTATCTGGAAAGGGAGACCCCTGTGGCCCTCAAGAAAGGAGCCAAACCCTATCTTTTTCTCCGCCAGAGGGCGGTGGAGCCCCGTTTCAACACCCGGGCCAACTGGGAAATCGTCTCCATGCTCGCCGAACGACTGGGACTCACGGACTTCTTTCCCTTTCGCAGGATCGAGGAGATCTGGGAATGGCAGCTGGAACCCACGGGCTATCGCACGGAGGATTTCCAGGAGAAGGGTTTTATTCCTTTAACTGATCACCCCATTCTCTATCCCCGGGACCAGCTGGAGGGAAAGTTCAAGACCCCCTCGGGGAAGATAGAATTCGTTAGTCGGAAGCTCGAGTCCCTGGATATTCCCTCCTTCAAGGCCTACCAATCTCCGTCCAGGCCTCCCAAGGGCCGGTATCGTCTGGTATTCGGTCGGGCTCCGGTCCATACCCACGGTCACACCATCAACAATCCGCTTCTCAACGAGCTTATGCCGGAAAACACCCTCTGGATCAACCAGCGCGAGGCCCAGAAATTGGGCATCGAGGAGGGAGATCTGGTGGACGTGATTGCCGAGACGGTGAAGTTTACCGTTAAGGCCCATGTCACCGAATTTATCCATCCCGAAGCGGTCTATACCGTGCACGGATTCGGAAGGGAGGTGCCCTACCAGAGTCGTTCCTACAAGGTGGGGCTTTCGGATCAGAAGCTCATGGAGGGACTCCTGCAGCACATGGATCCGGTGGGAGGCGGCCTGTGTCTCTGCGAGAAGTTTGTGACCATAAGGCGCAGCCCTCAAAACCCCAAAAGGAGGGTGGAACTATGAATCTGCGCAGATATACCCTTTACCATAACGCCAGGAGGTGTATCGGGTGTCATGCCTGCGAGATCCACTGCAAGGTGAATAAGAACCTTCCGGTGGGGCCCATCCTCTGTGAGATCTCCTGTCAGCCCTTAAAAAGGGTCAAGAATATCCCCAAGACCGAGTTCCTTTTTCGGTCCTGTTATCACTGTGACGATCCCCTGTGTGTGGCGGCGTGTCCGACCGGAGCCATGAAAAAACGGGAGGATGGGATAGTGTTTGTGGATGAGACCCGGTGTGTGGGTTGTATGCTCTGTGCAGGGGCCTGTCCCTGGCACATTCCTCAGTACAATCCGGCCACCGGAAAGGCCATCAAATGCGATCTCTGCAAGGATCGGATCGACCGGGGGCTCAAGCCGGCCTGCGTGAGCAAATGCACCACCAAGGCCCTGGAGCTGGTGGAACTGAGACCCTGGGGAGAGAGCCCGGGCTAGGATAGAGGCTTTACCCGGACTCCAAGGGGGAGGTTTAAAACCTCCCCCTTTATTTTGTCTGCGGGACCAAGTAAAACCAAGTAAATAGGGAGGGAATGGGGTTGAGAAGATGGCCTATTATTGCCGTGAATGCGGTTATCGTTCCGTCAAGTGGCTGGGGCGCTGTCCGGGGTGCGGGGCCTGGGATACCCTGATCGAGGAACCGGCCCCGGATAAGGTCCGGAGCAAGTCCTCTCGCCGGGCCCGGGTCCTTAAGTTGGCGGAGGTGGCCAGCACCCGGGTTCAGCGGTATCCCTCGGGAATCTCCGAACTGGACCGGGTACTGGGCGGGGGCCTGGTCCCGGCCTCCCTGGTCCTGATCGGCGGGGATCCCGGGATAGGAAAATCCACCCTTCTCCTTCAGGTGGCCCGGGAGTATGTGCGCCGGGGATGGCGGGTGGTCTATCTCTCCGCGGAGGAATCCGCCGCTCAGGTGCGTCTGCGAGCCGAAAGGCTCTCCGTGCCCGGGGAACTGGAGCTGGTGGTGGAAAACGATCTCTCCGCGGTGCTGGAGACCCTGGGGGAGGAACCGCCCCGGATCCTGATCGTGGATTCCATCCAGACCGTTTATCTTCCGGAGCTATCCTCGGCTCCGGGTTCGGTTTCCCAGGTGCGGGAGGCTGCGGCCCGGCTTCTGCGCTGGGCCAAGGAAAGGGGCACCGCGGTCTTCATCGTGGGACACGTAACCAAGGAGGGTGCGCTGGCCGGGCCCCGGGTGCTGGAACACCTGGTCGATGTGGTGCTTTACTTTGAGGGGGAACGCTCCGGTCCCTATCGCCTCCTGCGGGCGGTCAAGAATCGTTTCGGGCCGGTGGATGAGATCGGGGTCTTTGAAATGCGGGGGGAGGGGCTCTGTCCGGTGGAGAATCCCTCCTCTTTCTTCCTTTCCGGGGGAGGGGGAGCGGTTTTCCCGGCCCTGGAGGGAACCCGTCCCCTTTTAGTGGAGATCCAGGCCCTGGTGGTGAAGAGTTATCTGGCTGCTCCCAGGCGCACGGTGGTGGGGTTTGATCCCTGGCGGCTCTCCATGCTGCTGGCCATCCTGGAGAAACATCTGGGGGTGTCCTTTTACGATCGGGATGTCTTCCTCAACGTGGCCGGGGGACTTCGCATTAAAGAACCCGCGGCGGATCTGGCGGTGTGTGCGGCCCTCCTGGCCAGTCGCCTGGACAAGAGACTCCCCGAGGGCCTGGTCTTTTGCGGGGAGGTAGGGTTGTCCGGGGAGGTGCGCCGGGTGATGGGGCTGGGGGCCCGACTCCGTGAGGCCGCCCGTCTCGGTTTCCGGCAGGCCGTAATCCCCGCGGGAGATGGGCCTGCGGAAGCCGGTCTTCAGATCATCAGGATCTCCGCCCTCCGGGACATCCTTCGCTTTTTCTAGTCTTGTCTTGCTCCGGGGAGCCTAGTATGTTTTAAGGAAATTTAGAATAAGAAGGAGGGGTTGTCATGGCGGTCTGTCAGGTGACCGATCAGAACTTCGAGCAGGAGGTGCTCAAATCCGAGCTTCCGGTTTTGGTGGATTTCTGGGCGGCCTGGTGCGGGCCCTGCCGGGCCATCGCTCCGGTGATCGAGGAGCTGGCCGAAGAATACCAGGGTAAGCTCAAGGTGTGCAAACTTAATGTGGACGAGAATCCGGTAACCCCCGGTAGATACGGTATTCGGGCCATTCCCACCCTGATTTTCTTCAAGAACGGCCAGCCGGTGGAAAGTATTACCGGAGCCGTGGCCAAAAGCACCATTGAGGCCGTAATCTCCAAGGTCCTGGCGGCCTGATGAAAAGGGGTCTGGATCTGGTTATTGTGGGAGGTGGGCCGGCCGGGCTAACCGCTTACATCTATGCCGCGCGGGCCCGGCTGCGCACCCTTCTGGTGGAGAAGTTCTCTCCCGGAGGCCAGATCCTGAATACCGATCGGGTGGAGAACTATCCCGGTTTCCCGGAGGGTATCTCCGGGGCCGAACTCATGGAAAGATTCCTGGCCCAGGCCCGAAACCTGGGGCTTGAGCCCCTGCTGGACGAGGCCACCGGCCTTACCCAGGACGGCGACCTCTATCTGGTACATCTGGGCAGCGGCGAAACCCTGGTCTCTCCCACGGTGATCGTGGCCACCGGCGCCGGGCCCAGAAGGCTCGGGGTCCCCGGCGAAAGAGAACTTACCGGGAAAGGGGTTTCCTACTGCGCCACCTGCGACGGTCCTTTCTTCCGGGACGAGGTGGTGGCGGTGGTGGGGGGAGGTAACACCGCCGTTCAGGAAAGCGTTTTCCTGACCCGGTTTGCGCGCAAGGTCTATCTCATCCACCGGCGGGATCAGCTCCGGGCCACCCGTATCCTTCAGGAACGGGCCTTTGCGAACCCCAAGATCGAATTCGTATGGAATTCCGTGGTGACCGAAATCCTGGGAGAAGACAGGGTCCAGGGGGTACGGATAAAGAACGTCAAAACCGACGAGGAACGGGTGCTCGAGGTGGGAGGGGTCTTTATTTTTATCGGGATCCAGCCGCATACCGAATGGCTGGAAGGGGTACTGGCCCTGGATGAGGGAGGGTTTATCATTACCGACGCCGAGATGCGTACCTCTCTTCCCGGAGTCTTTGCCGCCGGGGATGTACGGGCCAAAAGCTGTCGGCAAATCGTCACCGCGGTGGGAGACGGAGCCACCGCCGCCTACATGGCCGAGCTCTATCTGCTGGAAAGAAAGGCATGAAACGTCTTTCCCCGATACTCATCTTCCTGATTCTTTTTTTGGGCTTGTCCTCCTGTGGGACCCATCAGGGCCAGAAAGGGGGGCTCCTTTCCTGGTTTACCCACAAACCCAAGCCCCCGGAAGCCAGGCTACAGCAGCTGGTGGAAAGGGCTCGCCGGCACTTTGAAAAGGGCTATTATGAACTGGCGGAAAAGGATTTCCAGGAGATAAGGGATCGTTATCCGGACAGTCCCTACGCCCTGTGGGCGGAGTTGAAACTGGCGGATTGTAAATTCTTTGCCGGTCGGTACCTGGAGGCGGTGGTCCTTTATCAGGAATTCGAGAAATTGCATCCCACCAACGAGGCGGTGCCCTACGTGATCTTCCAGATCGGAACCTGTTATTACCGGATGATGCTTTCACCGGATCGGGATCAGACCTATACCCGCAAGGCCATCGAGGCTTACCGGCGGCTCATCGATAATTATCCCGATTCTCCCTATGTCTATGAAGCCAAGCGACGTATTGCCCGGGCCCGGGAGCGTCTGGCCGAACACGAGTGGTATGTGGCTCGCTTTTATTTCCGCACCGGTCGTTATCGGGCCGCCTACTATCGACTTCTGTATCTGCTGGACAATTTTCCGGATACCCGCACCGCCTCCCGGGTGCGGGCTCTGGCCCGGGAATATTATCAAAAGGCCCTGGAGGAAACCCGGGCCCTGGCCGAGGGAAAACTCAAGGACTACTGGGGGAACCCCTACCCCTGATCCTCTTCCAGGGCTTCCTCCAGTTCTTTGAGGACTCCCTCCCTCCTCTCCGGTGGAGGGGGGCTTACCTCCTCCTGCCGGAGGGGAGGGGTCTCGGGTTCCGGAGGTTCTTCGTGCAGGGGGGGCAGAGGCATCTCCGAGGGTTGAGGAGTTTCGGGAGCTCCGATGAAGGGAGGCGGTTTGATCAGGGTGTCTTTGAGGAAGATCTCATTCGTACTAAACTTGTAGAAGGGGCCCAGGGCCTCCACCAGGGCGCTGAGGTCTTCCCCGCAACGCGGACAGCGGGTGTTGCCTTCGTAGGTGATGAGTTTACATTTGGGGCACCGCATAAAACCTCCTTCCTTTTTGAGGGAATTATACTATAAATCGACGGGCAGGAAAAAATGAGACGCTATCTGGGGATATTAATCCTATTGCTGGGTCTTGCGGCCTGTACCTCCGGGCCGGGGGTAAATCTGGCTTCTAAGGCCTGTATGGTCCATAAGGGCCTTTCCACCCGGCAGGAGGTGGAGCGGTATCTGGGTCCTCCCGCCCGGGTGGAAAGGCTTCCGGACGGACGGGAAATATGGATCTATTACCATTTACAGGAGGATGTCCTGGCCCGTATCCCCGGGCTGGGGGAGAAATGGGGGCGGAAAGAGGTGGAGGTTTTGCGGATCACCTTTTCCGGGGACCGGGTGGTGGATTGTATCTATTATGTAACCAGGCCTTCCTCATGAACCCCTATCTTCCGGACAGAGACATCTATCGGCGGGCCCGGGAACGCATGGTGGCCCAGCAGATTGCCGCCCGGGGGATTACCGACCAGCGGGTGCTTGAGGCCATGCGTAAGGTGCCGCGTCATCTCTTTGTGGAAGAGGCTCTCCGGGACCAGGCTTACGCTGACTATCCGCTGCCCATCGGGGAGGGGCAGACCATCTCCCAGCCCTATATCGTGGCCCTTATGACCGAGGCCCTGGAACTCAAGGGGGAGGAGAAGGTGCTGGAGGTGGGGACCGGGTCCGGATATCAGACGGCCATTCTCGCGGAACTGGCCCGATGGGTTTACTCCATCGAAAGGCATTCCCGGCTTCTGGAGCGGGCCCGCCGGGTCCTTGAGGCCCTGGGATATCGGAATATCTTTCTCCGGGTGGGGGATGGAACCAAGGGCTGGCCGGAGGCTGCTCCTTTTGAGGCCATCATCGTTACCGCCGCCGGTCCTAAGGTGCCCGAACCCCTGCTGGAGCAGCTGGCCGAGGGAGGGCGGCTGGTCATGCCGGTGGGAGACGAATATTCGCAGTATCTGGTAAAGGTGGTGAAAAGGGGCGGAACCTTTCACCGGCAGGTGCTGGAGCCGGTGAGATTCGTGAAACTGGTGGGGGAATATGGATTTGCCGAATAATAGAATTTACCGCATCGGGGTGATCGGAACCGGGATCGCCGGGAGCGCGGTTTATGAGCTGGCCTATCGGGTGGGCCGGCTCCTGGCCGAACGGGGAGCCATAGTATATACCGGGGGGCTGGGCGGAGTGATGGAGGCCGCGGCCCGAGGGGCTCTGGAAGCCGGTGGACTCACCGTGGGTATCCTTCCGGGGCGCAAGGCCGAGGAGGCCAACCCCTATATCCGGATACCGGTGGTCACCGATATGGGACATGCCCGAAACGTCATTCTGGTGCGTTCCGTACAGGGCCTGATCGCGGTCTCCGGGGGCTACGGCACCCTCTCCGAGATCGCCCTGGCCCTGAAAATGTGGAAACCGGTGGTGGGGTTGCGTACCTGGCCCGGGATCGAGGGAGTGGTCTATGAAGATTCGCCCGAGGAGGCGGTGAGCAAACTCTTCCTCATCCTGGAGGGGGAAGGATAGCTCCTCAGAAGAGATAAATGATCTCGCCGGAGGAGACCACGCGGGTTTCGGCTCCCCGAAGGAGAAGGCTTCCGTCAGGGAGGATCCTTTCCGCAAGTCCGATAAAAGGCTCGGGGGTGTGATCCAGGTCCGGAGCCCAGGCCACACAGCGTCCCGGAGTGTCCGAAAAACGCCGAAATTCCTGAATCAGGGGGTTTTCCTCCGGAGAGTCGTAGGGGTGGAGCCGGCTCTCGATCTCCCGTAACCAACCGTAATAGTGTCGAAGATGATCCAGGAACCTTTCCAGGACCTCGTCCAGGGGCAGGGGGCCTCCGTTTAGACGCGAGAGACTTTCCGCCGGAAAGGCCGAGGGAGGAGGGTTGTTTACGTTGATGCCTATTCCCACCACCAGCCATTCTCCTCTTTTCTGAACCAGGACCCCGGCTATCTTGCGCCCCTGATGGTGAAGATCGTTGATCCAGCGGACCCGGGCCGGGAGGTCCAGTTTGGCGGCCAGGGCTCCCAGGGCGATCCCGAAAACCAGGGAGAAAAGCCCCCGGGTGGCGGGGAGCAAATCGTCGTAGAGGGTCAGGGCCAGCCAGAGTCCCCCGGTTTCCGCCACCCAGAGGCGTCCGTGTCGTCCGCGGGCCGCGGAGAGTCTTTCCGCGCGGAAAAGCCTCCCATGGGCGGTGCGAGGTTCGCGACAGGCCAGTTCATAGGCCAGCGGCATCAGACGTTCCACGCTGCCGAGGACCCTGATCTCACGCCCCAGTTCCTCCGCCCGCCTGCGGGGATCTATTGCTCCGGCCATTCCTCCCGGATCCGGGCCAGCACCCGGTCGATGTAGGGGACCTCCTCCGGGGAACACAGCCCCAGGAGGGGATTTCCGGCAGGGACCACCTCCTGCGGATCAAAAAAGACCCGATAGATAACCGCCGGGGGGCCCTCGTGTCGGATGGGGGTTTCCCGTTTCATGAAGGTCATGATCAGCAGATCCTCCCCGGGATGAACCAGGGCCTTACCCGGACCGTCCTTGCGTAAACGGGCCTCTATCTCCGGAGAGGGCAGGTAACGGGCCGTTTCCGGAGCCCGGAGCACCTGAAGGGCCTCCTGCAGGATCTCGGAGATGACCTCCTCCTGACTCAGGGGGTGCCAGATCTCCAGAATCGGTTCTCCGGCCTCCACAAAGCGATCCAGAAGATCCTGGCGCAACCGCTGGACACGGCCGGATACCCGGGATTTTACCGGCTTGAGGTTGCGCTCCCTCTCCAGCAGGAAGAGGATCTCCCCGGGCTGTACCTCGCTCCCCTCCTTCACCCGAAAGGAGCGCAGATACCCGGTATGCGGGGTTTCGATAGCATACACGCAATAGGGATGACTTCGTAATTTCTGAAGGAGCCGATTGATTTTGCGATGGTCGATACCCATGGCTTTTTACCGGTAATAAAGGTTGCGTCCGCCCATGGTGAGCAGGGCCTCGTAGAGTTTCAGGCGCAGTTCCCGACGATCCCAGACCCCCTGAATATGTCCCCTGCGCAGGGCGTTTTCCGCACTGTGGTAGTCCGGGGGCACCGGCTGACCGGTGGTCTCCAGGATCACCCGGGGACCGGCAAAGCCCAGGCGGGTGGAGCGCAGGGCGAACTGGTAGGGAGAACACCCCAGAAAACTGGCCACCGGTCCGGCGTAGGAATTATTGTCATAGACCACGATATAGAGTCCTCCGGAATCGATGTATTCTCTGGCGGCCAGGGTACAGCGGGGCATCTGCACCACTCCCAGGGTTCCTTCGTGGATGCGGATGCCTCCGGTGGTGTGGACCAGGGCCAGAAAAGGCCGCCGGGTAACCCGTGCCCGGTCGCAGGCCCGGATGAATTTTTCCCCCTCCGCCACCCCCACGGTGCCCTGCCGGAAATCCGCTATCAACATGGCCACGATGAGGGATATTCCCCCGATCTTGGCCTCGAAGGTGAGCATGGCCGAGTTGCGCCCGGTCTTTTTACGGGCCTCGGCCAGTTTTTCGGCGTAACCCTCGAAGTTGAGCGGGTTGCCCGAAGAGATCTCCTCGTTGAACTCCCGGATGCTTCCCCGGTCGAAGATATTGTTGAGATACCACTGATATTCCAGGGGGAAGTGGTGTCCGCAGTTGGGGCACACCCCGCAGAATTCCCCGTAAAGATCCGGTACCCAGAGATCCGGACAGCCGTGGGTCTCGGCGTTGGGACAGGTGACCGTGCGATCCTCCAGGGCCAGGGGGCTTACATAAATGTCCTCGGGTTCCTCGATCCTTTCGATGGGGGAAACGATGCGAGGGACTTTCTTTTTCCGTCCGGCCACCAGGTTATAGACCGTCTTCACCGGATCGGTTACCGGTTTTAGAAAGGCCGATCCCTCCTGGGTGAATTCCTCAAACATGCGCCGCAGGGCCTTCTGACTCTGCCGGAAGATACCGTGGCGCAATCCGTGGAACATGCGTGTCCCCAGATCCTGCCCCTTTTCCAGATAGGATTGAAGCCGGGAAACCCTTCCGCAGATGGCCCAGCGGCTCATTTCGCGGTATTTTCGGGAGCGATTCTCCAGCAGGATCTCCTTTTCGTCCTCGGAAAGCTCCCAGTTGACATAGATGCCGAAGTCCTCCGGCACCTCCGAGCCGTTGCGCCGTGAGAGCACGTATTTGCGAAAGGTGCGCAGACTGCGGGTTTGGAGGACCACCTCGTCGGTAGCCCGGATCATCTCGTAGCGCAGACGACGGAAAAAGGCGTAGTCCCGCCGCCGGGCCCCGAGCGGGGGCTCGGGGACGATACGGTCTATGGTGCCCAGACGGAGGTTGTCCTCGGCGGTGAGCCGGAGATTGCGGGCGCAGCGTTCCACCAGCTCCCGGGGGGGACGGCCGCTTTTGAGTTTGGCCTCGATGGCCGCGGCTCCCTCCGGACTGATCACCGAATAGTAACCCCGAGAGGCCATGAGCCGCATGTCCGCAAGTCCGATGGCCTCGGCTCCCCCCGACCCCCCCTCGGAGATAAAGGCCACCATGGGGACCTTGAGTTTGGCCATGGTGTAAAGGTTGCGTGCGATCTGTTGCGCCGCTCCGGGATAATCCTCGATGGGATAGGCCCCCGGGGTGAAGATGTAAAAATGAATGGGAATACCCTCGGTCTCGGCGATCTTCATGTAACGCAGGGCCTTCTCGTTGCCCCAGGGTTTGGCACTCCCTCCCTCGCGGAATTCCTCCCCGTGCCCCTTCTCGTGCCCGATGACCATGACCTGATGCAGATAGACCTTGTCTCCCACCCGCCGGGAGATCATGGCCCGGGCCACCACCACCGCCGGGTCGATATTGATTTCTCCCTCTCCCCCCAGTTCGGTGTAACGATCATAGACGTTCTCCAGGATATCCAGGAGGGTGAAACGCTGAGGATGACGCACGATCCTTACCACTTCGTAAGGGGTAAGGGTTCGAGCAGCCAGATCCTCAAGCTCCAGGATGCGGCTCTGGAAGCCGGGAAGACGCTTCTCCAGGTCCGCGGACGGACGCTCGTAAAAGTCCCGCCGCAGATCCTCCAGGACCTTCACCAGCTCGGAGATGTTTTCCCAGTCTTCCCCCTTGATGTCCCGGAGATAGACCGCCCTTTCCCACAGATCCGTAAGTTCTCGATAGATCTCGCTCATACCGGAAAACGATACACTTCCTTTAATTTTTCACGTAAATAAGGGACGTTGGAGTGCAAAGGGCCTCCTCCGGAGGTGTGCCCTTCCAGGATCATCTCCTCCAGCGCCCGATGGGCTCGTTCCAGGGCCCGGGGGGTATCCTCTCCCCATACGATGAGGAGGGCCAGATTGGGGTCGTATTCGGTGGGAATGGTGTAGGGGCGATCCTCCGGCACGTGGGTGCGTACGGTGAGCCAGGGATACCGGGGATATTGAAAGCGGGTGATGGTTCCGGAGAGGGGACGAAAGTTTCTCCGGGTATCCTCGGCCACCAGTCGAAGTTCAATGGCTGTACCCTGAAAGGTAATGTCCCGTTGAGTGTACCCCAGTTTTTCGCCCAGGGCCATCCGGATCTGCTCCCGGATGAGATTCACGGGCCGCCTGCGGATTCGACTTATACGGGCGGAGATCTCGTTTTCCACCTGGATGCGGGTGTTCACCTCCATGAGATAGGCCCTGCCCTCCGGAGTAACCAGCCACTCCCAGGTCCCCACGCTGTCATATCCCACGGCCTCGGCCATTTTCAGGGAGTGATTGATGATTTCCTCCAGGACCTTTTCCGGCGAGAACCCGTAGGTAAGATATGCGGGGTCGAATCCCGGGGCCAGTTCCACCCGTTTCTGACGTCCGGGGCTCTGGATGGTGCAGTTGCGGGTGCCGAAATGGACCAGTTCGCCGTGCTGGTTTCCCAGGATCTGGACCTCCAGATGCTGAAAACAGGAGAGTTTGGCTTCGATCACCACCCCCTCGTCGCCGAAGAGTCGCTTGGCATAGGCCCGTACGCGCCGGAAGATGGGACGGACCTCGTCCAGCTCTCGCACCTCCTCGATGCCCATTCCCCCTCCCCCGGCCGAGGCCTTGATGAGCAGGCGGGGTTCGGGTTCTCCGTTCTCGACCAGCCACTGAAAGAGTTCCTCGGCTTTGGCTTCGGCTTCTATTTCGTTGTAAAGGGGTTCGATGGTTCCGGGGATGACCGGTATTCCCATTTCCCGGGCCAGACGTTTTACATTGAGTTTGCTTCCCAGATCCCGGATGACCTCCCAGCGGGGGCCCACGAAGATGAGGGGTCTTGATCTTTTGACCACCCGCCGGGCGAACCGAAAATCCTCGGCCAGAAATCCGTAACCGGGATGGACGGCGGTGCATCCGGCCTCATCGGCCACGGCCAGGATTTCGTTGGGGTCCCGATAATCGGCTATCCGGAATTTCCGGCGGGCCCGTCGGACATGGAGACTCTCCTCATCGGCCCGGGTATATACGACCACGTAATCCAGGCCCAGTTCCTCGCAGGCCTCCATGATCCGCAGGGCGATCTCTCCCCTATTGGCGATGAGCAGCCGTTCTTTCATGGAAGCTTTAGGCGCGAAACGGATCCCGGATCAGGATGTTCTGATCCCGGGACGGACCGGTGGAAACCATGACCACCGGTACCCCGGTGTAATCCTCGATAAAATGTAAGTATTCCCGGGCGGCGGAAGGCAGATCCTCCAGACGGCGACAGTTTGAAAGGTCTTCCTGCCAGCCCCGAAAGCTCCGATAGAGGGGTTTAACCCGGTAGATCTCCGAGACCCGGGCCGGCAGACTGGAGAGTCTTCGCCCCTCCAGCTCATAGGCCTCGCAGAACCGTATTTCCGTCAACCCCGAGAGTACATCCAGTTTGGTGATGGCCAGTCCGGAGAGACCGTTGAGCCGGGCGGCCTCCCGAAGGATAACCCCGTCCAGCCAGCCGCAGCGACGCGGACGCCCGGTGGTGGAACCATATTCACCTCCGCACTCTCGCAGGTGGTCTCCGGTGGCGTCCCGGAGTTCGGTGGGGAAAGGCCCTTCCCCCACCCGGGTGGTATAGGCCTTGGCGATCCCCAGAACATAATCTATGGAGGTGGGCCCCACCCCGGCCCCGGCGCAGGCGTTCCCGGCCACGGTGTTGGAGGAGGTCACGAAGGGATAGGTCCCGTGGTCTATGTCCAGCTGGGTTCCCTGGGCCCCCTCAAAGAGGATGTTTTTTCCTTCCCGCCGGGCCTGATCCAGGATTTCGGAAATGTTGGCCACATAAGGGGCCAGACGCTCCCCATAACGCAAATAGGTTTCATACACCTCCTCATAGGAAAGGGGGTCTCGCCCCAGATATTTCTGAAGATAAAAATTCTTCTCCTCCAGGATTTCTTTCAATTTCTGGCCGAAAAGTTCCGGATCCAGAAGATCGCTTACCCGGATTCCCCGCCGGGCGATCTTATCCTCGTAACAGGGACCGATTCCCCGGCCGGTGGTCCCGATGCGGGTCTTGCCCCGCAGCGATTCCCGGCCCAGATCAATGGCCTTGTGATAGGGCATGATGAGATGGGCCTTCTCACTCAGATAAAGTTTCCCCGGAGGAACGGGAAGACCGGATTCCTGGAGTCGGTCGATCTCGGAAAGGAGCACCGCCGGATCCACTACCACCCCGTTTCCGATAAGGCAGGTCTTACCCTCGTGAAAGATACCCGAAGGGATGAGGTGAAGGATGTGTTTGCGTCCGTTGATTACCAGGGTGTGCCCGGCGTTGTTTCCCCCCTGGAAACGCACGATATAATCGGCCCTCTCCGCTAAGAGATCCACGATCTTTCCCTTTCCCTCGTCTCCCCACTGCGTGCCTACCACCACTACTGAGGGCATACCTCTCCTCCTCGCTGCATATTCCAGAAGCCAAGATACTTAAAATGGCCCGGCAAGTCAAACCTCCGTTGAAGGTGCTATAATAAGATCGGCCATGTCGCGGGAGATCTATCTGGATTATAACGCCACCACCCCGGTCCTCCCCGAGGTGGCGGAGGTTTTCCGGGTTTGTGCCCTGGAGGACTTCGGCAATCCCGGTTCGGGGCACCTTCTGGGAGGGAGGGCCCGCCGGTGGCTGGAGAGGGCGCGTTCCTCCCTGGCGGCGCTTCTTGAGGCCGCTCCGGAGGAGATTTACTTCGTCTCCGGGGGGACCGAGGCCAACAATCTGGTCCTGCTGGGTGCAGCCCGGGCCCGGGAAAAGGGACATCTTCTGGTCTCCCGGATCGAACACCCCTCGGTGCTGGAGCCGGCCCTGAGGCTCCTTGAGGCCGGGTTCAGGGTGGATTTCCTTCCGGTGGATGGCCGCGGACGGGTGGATCCGGAGGAGGTGCGGCGGAGACTTCGCCCCGATACCCTCCTGGTTTCCGTGATGCTGGCCAATAACGAGACCGGGGCCCTTCAGCCGGTGGCGGAGATAGGGCGTATCTGTCGGGAAGCCGGGGTGTGGTTTCACACCGATGCCGCGCAGGCGGTGGGAAAGATCCCGGTTTCGGTGCAGGAGATAAACTGCGATTTTCTTACCGTGGCCGGGCACAAGATGTATGCCCCTAAGGGAATCGGAGCCCTCTATGTGCGCCAAGGGTTGCCTCTGGTCCCGCTCTTTTTCGGAGGCGGGCAGGAGAGGGGACTTCGGCCCGGGACGGAGCCTGTACCTCTGGCGGCGGCCCTGGGGCGGGCTGCGGAGATAGCCGCCTCCGATCTTCCCGAGGAGGCCGAACGCCAGAGAGAGCTGAGGGAATATTTCTGGGAGGGGATACGGGAGATCTTTCCCCGGGCTATCCGGCACGGGGAACCGGCCTATACCCTGCCCAATACCCTGAGTGTGGCCTTTCCGGGAAGGGAGGCCCGGGAGATCCTGGAACGGGCTACGGATCTCTGCGCCTCCACCGGGGCGGCCTGCCACGATCGTTCCGGGGCCATCTCACATGTGCTCTCGGCCATGGGGGTGGCCCCGGAAATAGCCCGGGCCACGCTCCGGTTTTCCCTGGGACGGCTTACCGTTCGGGAGGATCTGGATCGGGCCCTGGAGATTTTAAGGGGGGTGCTACGATGAAGACCTATACCTTGCCCTGGCCTCTGGATGCGGGCCGGGAGGTTCCGGATCAACTCTATCTGCCCGGCTCCAATATCGTTTACGACCTTCACGGGGATCCCTGTCGGGCCGAACTGCGGATCGTCATGGAGGGCAACCAGTTCATGGTTATTCCTGAGCTCCTGGAGAAGTTCTCGGCCCGGCTGGGCCGCAGGGTGGAAGTCTTTTACGTTACCCTTCCCCCGGGACGTTTCCTTCCCCTGATCGAGGGGCGTCCGCTGGCGGTGGGAAATCTGGTCCTCTCCCTCACCCCTCAGGTGGTGATGGGGCCGCCGGAATTTATGCAGCGGCTGCTCCAGAAAGGGCTGATCCAGGAACCCCGCACCTTCACCCGCAACCGGGGAGTGGTGCTGGTGGTGCCCCGGGGGAATCCCCTGGGGATCCGGGGGCCGGAGGATCTCCTGCGGCCGGAGATTCGGGTGGCCATTTCCAATCCGGAGACCGAAACCCAGTCCTACCGGACCTATCTTCAGGCCCTTTCCGCGGTTCCGGGCCTGCGGGAGAAGATCGAACGCGAGGCCATCACCGGGCGTCTGGTCCATCATCGCGAGGTTCCGGCTCTGATCTATCACGGCGAGGCGGATGTGGCCCCGCTCTATTATCACTTTGCCCGTTACTATCAGGATCCCCGTTTCTTTTCGGAGCCGCTTTTCGATTATGTGGAGTTTCCGGCAGGGCAGAGGGTGCGGAATGAGTATCAGGTGGCCCTGCGAGCCGGGGTGGAGGAGGATCTCCCCCGTCGGTTCCGGGACTTCCTTCTTTCCGAGGAGGCCCGGAGGATATACGCGGGTTACGGGTTTGAGGCGTGATCCGGAAACTGGCTTCGCTTGCGGTTCTCACCCCCGGGGCCCCGGTGCCCGGGGTGGAGGAAAGGGAACTCATCCGGGATCTGGGGATAAGACATTTTGTCCTCTTTCGCCGCCATTTCCAGGAGGAAGAGGCCAGCCGGGAGCTTGTGAGGGTCCTGCGCACCCTTTCCGGCGAGCCGGGCTACCTCATGGTGGATCAGGAAGGAGGGAGGGTGCAGCGCATAGGGCCTCCCCTGGCCCCGGAGTTTCCCGAACCCCTTAACGTGGCCCGCGAAGGGCCGGAAAGAATCCTGGCATTTTCCCGCGAGCTGGCCCGCACGGTAAAACAATGGTCCCTTTCGGTGAATCTGGCCCCGGTTCTGGATCTGGCCGGGGAAGAGGCCCCGGATTTCCTGCGGGGGCGCACCTTGGGGGAGAATCCCGAGAAAGTGGGGGAACTGGGAAGGGTCTTCATCCGGGGACACCTGGAGGAAGGGGTCCTTCCCTGCGCCAAACACTTTCCCGGGCTGGGCGGAGTGGAACGAGATCCCCATCGAGAGCTTCCCCGCAAGAAAGAAGTCTCTGCGGCGGATTTGCTGCCCTTTCGGGAAGCCGTAAAGGAGGGGCTTCCCCTGATAATGACCACCCATCTTCTGGTTCAGGAATGGGGGGATTCTCCGGTGACCTTTTCTCCCCGGGCGGTGAAGATACTGCGGGAGGACTTAGGGTTTTCCGGGCTCGTGCTTACCGATGATCTGGCCATGGGGGCCCTTTCGGAATACGAACTTCCGGAAAGGTTTCTGCTGGCCCTCCTTTCCGGACACGATCTATGGCTTTACTGCGGAAATCTACCCGAGGCCTGTAGCGCTCTCGAGGAGCTGGCCCGGGAGGTGAGCGGGAGCCGGGTCCTGCGAGAGCGCCTGACCGAGACCTTGGAGAGGGTGAAAAGGAGGTTTTCTGGCCTAACGGTAAAAATCCGTTATAATAGGCCGACCCCATGATGAGGAGGCGATCATGCTCGATTTCCTGCGCAAGGGGGCCCAGTCCACAGCGGTAAAGATCCTCTTTGCCATCATCATTATCGTCTTTGTGTTCTGGGGGGTGGGCACCTTCCGGGCCTCACGGGTGGATCTTCTGGCTACGGTAAACGGGAAGAATATCACCGTTCGCGAATATCAGACCCTCTATGAATTGCGTTATCGGCAGTTGCGCCAGATGTTCGGGGACAGGGTGGACGAGGACTTTCTCAAGAAGATCCACTTTCGGGAGCAGGTGCTGGAGGAGTTGATCCGCCGGAGATTGATGGAAGAAGCGGCCCGGAGGATGGGGATCTCCGTACACCCCCGGGAGATCCAGATAGCCATAGCCCGGTTTCCGGCCTTTCAGGAGGGGGGGCGTTTCAGTTTCAGACGCTATCGGGCCGTGCTCCGGGACCTGGGGATCATGCCCCGGGACTTCGAAAAAACGGTAAAGGAGGATCTGCTCGAGGCCAGGGTGCGACATTTCCTCACCGCCACCATCTTTGCCCCGGAGACGGAGGTGCGGGAATATTTCGAGTTTCAGAACCAGAAACTCCAGTTGCTTTACGCCCGGCTGCCCTATCGGGTCTGTGCCCGGAAGGTCCGGGTAAGGGAAAAAGAGTTGCGGGAGTATTTTCAGAAACACCGGGAACGCTATCTCCGACCTCCCCGGATCCGCTTGGCCTATCTCTATTTTCCCTATGTCCGCTATCGGAAGAATGTTCATATTACCGAAGAAGAGATCAAGGCCTATTATCAGGCGCAAAGGGATCGGTTTGTCCGTCCGGAAAGGAGAAAGGTGCGGATGATCCTGATCCGGGCCGAACCCGGTAAAAAACAGGAGGCCCTGAAGAAGGCGGAAGCTCTGGCCCGTAAGGTCAAGAATGTGCAGGATTTTATAGCCCTGGCCCGCAAGTATTCTCAGGACCGGATCACGGCCCCGCTGGGCGGGGATCTGGGAGAGGTCAAGCCCGGGGAACTCTTCCCCGCTGCGGATAGGGCCGTTTTTTCCACCCCACCGGGGCAGGTGGTGGGTCCGCTGGAGGGGCCGAAGGGCTATTATCTCTTTTACGTGGAGAAGGTCCTCCCCGGGGGGCCTGAACCTCTGGTCCGGGTCAAGGAGAAGATCCGCCAGGAGCTTATGGCCCGTCGGGCTCGGGAGGCCGCCTATGAGGCCGCGGACGATCTCTATCAAAAGGCGGTACTTGCAGGAAGCCTCAGGGAAGCAGCCGGCAAGGAGGGTCTGAAGCTCAAGGAGCTTTCCTTTGTTCAGGATGCCCCGCCTCCCCCCTTTAACCGGCAGGCGCTCAGGGATGCCCTGCGTTCCCTGGAGGAAGGAGAGATTTCCGCACCGGTGGAGGGTCCGCAGGGGGTACTTCTCTTTCAGATTCTCCGAAAACAGCCGGCTCAGCCCATGAGCTTTCAGGAAGCCCGAAAGCGGGTGCTTTCCGATTTCCGCGTGGAAAAGGGTGGAGAGGTGTGTCGCCAGAAAGCCCGGCAACTTCTTGCCCGGGTGAAAAAGGTCTCCAGGGTCCGGGGTTTCTTCCGCAAGGAGGGATGGTCGGTTCAGGAGGTCCGTTTGCGCCGTAAGGAACTGGCCCAGGGAGAGGTTCCCCAGGCTGTGGCCCGGGCCCTGGGAGGGCGAGCGGAGATCGGATTTCTTCCGCAGCCCGTCTGCGATCGGCAGGCCTGCTACCTGGTAAAGATAGAGAAGATCCTCCCGGCGGATCGGTCCGACTGGGATAAGGAAAAAGAGATCCTCTTTCATGTGCTCACGCAGGAGAAGAGAGCCGCTTACTTTGAAAGCTGGTATCGGGACCTGCGCCAGAAAGCCCAGGTAAAACTTCTCCAGAAGTGGCCCCAATAGATAAAGGAGGAGGCATGCCCAGACGCACAGATCTGAAAAAGATCCTCATCATCGGTTCCGGGCCCATTGTCATCGGTCAGGCCTGTGAGTTCGACTACTCCGGCACCCAGGCGGTAAAGGCCCTTCGGGAGGAGGGCTACGAGGTGGTGCTGGTGAACTCCAACCCGGCCACCATCATGACCGACCCGGAGATGGCCCATCGCACCTATATTGAGCCCTTA
>DRMH01000116.1 GCA_011322625.1 Thermosulfurimonas dismutans
GATTATTACATCCTACAATTCCTACTATTCCTTGGATGTCTCCGGCTAAAATGGCATCCACGAGGGGTTTCAGACTGCCACCCAGGATTTCTAAAAGTTGTTCATTGCTGAAGCCAACTATGGCTTCGGATTTGAAAGATGGGATGTGTACTTTCTTTTTATCTCTTTTTGGAAACGCTTCGATTGCGGTTTTGATGATTTTTTTGGCTACTTCATTGGCATATTTCTTTTCAAATTGTATGTGGATGGATCCCGGGAATTTGGCTTGATCGCTGGTTGAAATGAACTTGGTATGGAAACATCTGGTCAATGGGCCGAGAGAGGGATAAATGCATTGAACATCTACCACTATAGCCTCTACGGCCCCGGTCAAAATAGCTAATTCCTGGTGGAGTACATTTCCTGCTACTGAAACCCCCTGTCTCATAAGAATTTCATTTCCTGTACAACACATACCCAGGATATTGATGCCCTGAGCCCCGTATTCCTGGGCCAGTTTCTGCATTTCAGAAGTATTTGCGATTTCTACAACTTTTTCAGATAGAATGGGTTCGTGCCCGTGTATTACGATGTTAACATGATCCGGAGAAATTACTCCGAAGTTAGCCATAATAGTTCTCATCCGAGGAGTGCCGAAAATGATATCCTGAAATTCGGTAGCAATTAAAGACCCGCCCCAACCATCGGCAAGGGCTGTTCTTACCCCTTGGATCAACAAGGAAAGAGGATCATGATCGACCCCCATAGTAGTGCGGTGCATACTGTCGGAGATCTCTCGATCAATATTTCGAGGGATAATACCCGTTTTCTTACCCGTCTCGGAGTAAAGTCTTTTCTCTAGTGCTTGCCAACGTTCTAACCTCTTTTTTGGTACATAAGCTGTAAGGAATGTGAGAGGTTTTTCGTCTTGTTTCCCAAAGTCTTTAAGGGCAATTTCGGCCACATCTCTGGCAATTTCATAAATATCTCTATCGGTTTCGATTCCCAGTTTGCTGGCTACGACTTTAAGTTTCTGGGTATCGGTTATTTGGTAATTTTTGTTCTCTTTACAGGCTATTTCGTGCAATAAGATGGCTACCGTTCTGCCGTGATCAGAATGAGCCGCTACTCCTGCGGCGATACTACGAACTAGGTTACGGGCAACAATGGTGTCGGCATTAGCCCCACAGACTCCGGTAGCGGTTTTAGACGTGATTCGGCATGGCCCCATAAGACAATTTTTGCAACAAAGACCATTTAGACCGAATTTGCAGTGAGGAGACTGTGATTTCAGTCTCTCCCAAGCCGTTTCATGACCTGCGGTCAAAGCTATTTGTAGAATTTCTTTAACCGCCGGATCAATACTTCTGTCTTCTGTTTTCATGCTCGCCCTCCTTTTTCGGTTATTATTTATTAAATACTTGGAAATTCAGGGGTTAGAGAGGGAGAAATTGACTAATAGCTTTATAATTCAATGAAATGCAAAATAGATGGATAAAGCTTGTCCGGGACAAGTTAGATTTTCGGTGCTTTTTTAACCTGGTTAGTAAAACCCTGCTTTGTCTCCTTTTGAGATTGCCCCGGTAAACCGGACGGTGCTTGAGGAGGCGCTGGATTCGAAATTTTCAGATTTCCAAGACGGCTGTATTACATGCCTAAGCGTTGACGGTAGGAGCGGACTGTAGCGTTACCAGAGACTTTTCCGGTATCCCGACTGTATTTCCTAAAGGCCTAAGGAATCCTATGACAACACGGGCACAAACAGTAGGGAAAACAGATTAGGTTTGGCGGAGGGGGAGGGATTCGAACCCCCGGTGCGGGCGCTAACCCGCACAGCCGATTTCGAGTCGGCCCCCTTCGACCACTCGGGCACCCCTCCTCACGCCTATAATTATTAACACCGATTCGGGATTTTGCATCCCTTCTCAGGAGAGGCGTTTGCGACGGAAAAATTCCTTAAGAAGGGCCGCTGTTTCCTCGGCCAGGATCCCCCCCTTTACCTCCACCCGGTGATTCAGACGCGGGTCTTCCACCAGACGATAAAGGCTTCCGCAGGCCCCGGCGCGGGGGTCGTAGGCCCCGAAGACCAGACGTTTAACCCGGGCATGGATCAGGGCCCCGGCGCACATGGGACACGGCTCCAGGGTCACATAAAGGGTGGTGCCCGGTAAGCGATAGTTCCCCAGCCTTCGGGCCCCCTCCCTCAGGGCCAGGATTTCCGCATGAGCCGTGGGATCGCAAAGGGAGATAGGGGCGTTGTGGGCCCGGGAAAGGATCTCCCCCTCCGCCGAGACCAGCACCGCCCCCACCGGGACCTCATCCCGCTCGAGCGCCCTTCGGGCCTCCTCCAGGGCCTGACGCATGAAATAAAGATCTCTTTCCTCAGAACCCACGGGCTAAGAACCCCAGAAGGAGATAGAGTAGGGAAGGGCTGAGGGACAGATATTCCAGGATCAGCCGACGCCCCAGGGGCTTTTTTCCCAGATATCGGGCGAGAAACCAGAGATACACCCAGAGGGGAAGGAGAAAAAGATAGGAAGATCCCCCGCTCAGGAACAGGACTGCATTGAGGATCAGCCCTCCCCCGGGCAGGAGCCCCAGGAGCTTAAGGGCCCGTTTCTCCTCCAGAAAGGCGGCCAGGGATTCCCGCCCCAGAAAGCCGTCCTCCAGAAGATCCAGGATGTCCTGATAGAAGATCTGATAAAAGACCAGGAGATAAACCAGGGCCCCGGCCTTAAGGCTCCACAAGGGAGGCAAAGAAGCCACGACCAGGATCAACAAGGTCCAGAAGAAAGCCACGAAAAGGGGACGGTTTCCAGGAAAGAGCCGGCGTAAAGAGGTAAGGCTGTAAAGGGCCGATCCTCCGCCGGCCAGAGCGGTAAAGACAAAGACCACCGGCCCCTGAAGGTAGGCCAGCCCCAGCGAGAGGGTAAAACCCAGAAGAAGGAGGGGAACCAGGATCTTTTCGTGCCGGCGGTAAAGGGCCGCCTTGTAAGGATGGCACAGGGCCAGGATCTCCCGGGCCACCAGAGAATTCCAGGTATGGGCGAAAAAGACCATGAGAAAGACCAGGAGAAGCCCCGGAGGGTGGACTCCTCCTTTGAACCAGAGTCCGGTTCCGGCCAGGAGAAGGGCTGCGGACAGGGCCAGGGGAAGATGAAGATAGAGGCTGAGCCGCAGCCACCTGCGCAAAGGGTTGCGGTGTTCGGCCAGACGTTCCACCACCCCGTTGATGATCCAGTTGGGGGTGGAGGCCCCGGCACTCACCCCCACGGTCCGGAAACGGGAGATCTCCTCCAGCGGAATCTCCTCCGGGGTTTCCACCAGCAGGGCCTCGCACCCTTCCTCCCGGGCGATCTGGGCCAGGCGGTTGGTGTTGGCGCTTCCCCGTCCGCCCACCACGATGATGGCCTCACATGAGCGGGCCAGCTCCCTTACGCTCTCCTGCCGCACATGGGTGGCATGACAGATGGTGTTGATCACCTTTCCCCCGGGGAACCGGGAGAGGATTTCCCGCGAAAGCATCTCGAAGACCTCTTCGTCCTGGGTGGTCTGGGAGAGGATTACATATTTTTCCAGCGGAGGTAGCTGCTCCAGGTCCCGGAGGTTGCTTACCACCAGGCCCTGGCCACCGGTATAGCCCAGGATACCCCGTACCTCGGCGTGATCCCGGTCTCCGATGATGATCACCCGATAGCCTTCACGGGAATATTTTCGGGCCAGGGCCTGCACCTTGGCCACCCGGGGACAGGTCCCGTCGATCACCTCCAGTCCCGAGCTCAGGAGGGCCTTCTTTTCCCGGGGAGGAATACCGTGGGCCCGGATGATGACCACGCCGTCCTCGGCCTTTGCGCTTCGGTGTAAATCCCGCACTCCGATCCTTTCCAGCAGGGCCAGGACCTGGGGATTGTGGATCAGCGGACCGTAGGTATAGACCGGCTTGGAGGAGGTTTCCGCGGCCTTCAGGGCCAGACGCATGGCCCGGCGTACCCCCATGCAGAATCCGGCTCGGCGAGCGATGCGTACCTTCACCGCGATCCACCCTCTATCCGGAGTTTTTCCATGAGTCCCTCCTCGGCAAAGCTGAAGTAGCCCTCCCGGCCGATGATCACATGATCCAGGATGGAAATCCCCAGGAGGTTCCCGGCCAGGACCAGTTTTCGAGTCAGGGCCAGATCCGCCGGGGAGGGACGGGGGTCGCCGCTGGGATGATTGTGGACCAGTACCAGGGCCGCGGCCCGATGGGCCAAGGCCCGGGCGAAGATCTCCCGGGGATAAACCGCAGCCTCGGTAAGGGTGCCCCGGAAGAGTTCCTCCACCGCCAGAATGCGTTTGCGGGCGTCCAGAAAAAGGACCTTGAAGATCTCCCGATCCCTTCCACTCAGTTCGTGGACCAGATATTCATAGGCCTCCCGGGCACTGCGGATGTATTCCCGATTCTCGATCCGCCGGCGCAGGTAACGCCGGGCCACCTCGTGAACAAACTTGAGGGGAAGGACGTTCCTGGGACCCAGACCCGGCAGACGGATTAACTCCTCCAGCGGAGCCTCCAGGACCTCCGCCAGCCCTCCGAAGCGTCGGAGGAGCTCCCGGGCCGTGCCCCGGGTATCCCTGCGAGGGGTGCCGAAAGCCAGAAGCATCTCCAGGATGTCCTCGTCGGTAAAGGCCGAAAGACCGTATTCCAGGAAACGTCTGCGCAGACGTTCCCGATGCCCCCTAACCCGGTTGCGAAAATCCTCAAGGGAGGACATCTCTGCTATTATATACGGCATGCGCATCCTGGCCATAGAGACCTCGTGTGACGAAACCGCGGTAGCGGTGGTGGAGGCCGCCGGGGATACCTTTCGGGTGCTCTCCCATCTGGTGGCCTCCCAGGTGGCCCTGCACCGACCCTTCGGAGGGGTGGTGCCGGAGATCGCCTCCCGCAAACACCTGGAGGTCATCTATCCCCTTACCCGAAGGGTGCTTGAGGAGGCCGGCTTTTCCCTTGCGGAGCTGGATCTGGTGGCGGTAACCAGTGGACCGGGGCTGGTAGGGGCCCTGGTGGTGGGGGTTTCCATGGCCAAGGCCCTGGCCTTCGCCCGGAGAGTCCCTCTGGTTCCGGTGGATCATGTGAAGGCCCATTCCCTGGCCGTCCTGGCGGAGGAGTCTCCCCGGTTTCCCTGGGTGAGTCTGGTGGTTTCCGGGGGGCATACCGCCCTTTTCGTGGTTCGATCCCCGGTGGAACACTACCTGCTGGGTCACACCCGGGATGATGCCGCCGGCGAGGCCTTCGATAAGGTGGCCAAGCTTCTGGGGCTGGGTTATCCCGGCGGTCCGGTGATAAGTCGGCTGGCCGAAACCGGAGACCCCTCCCGGATCCCCCTTCCCCGGCCCATGCTGGATCATCCGGGCTACGATTTCAGTTTTTCGGGGCTTAAGACCGCGGTGCTTCATCTGGTGCGTTCCGGGCGTGCCTTTGCGGTGCAGGATCTGTGTGCGGCCTTTGAGGCCGCGGTGGCCGAGGTCCTGGTGGAAAAGACCCTGAGGGCCCTTTCGGATCTGGGGCTCTCCCGGGTGGTGGTCTCCGGGGGAGTGGCGGCTAATCGACGTCTGCGGACCCTCTTTCAGGAGGAGGCCCGGCGCCGGGGCTTTGAGGTGTATTTTCCCTCGCCCTCCTATTGTACGGATAATGCGGTAATGGTGGCCATTTCCGGGTATTTTGAGTTTAAGGCCGGGAATCAGGCCTCGCTGGAACTGGACGTTTATGCCCGCAGCCAATTCCCCCGCTACCCTCTCTGAACCTCCGACTCCGGCGGAGCTTCTCCGGCGCCACGGGATAAGGGCCCGGAAGAGATGGGGCCAGCATTTCCTGGCCCGTCCCGAGACGGCTCTGCGTCTGGTGGAGGCCGCCGGGGTTCCGGTAAAGGGACCGGTGGTGGAACTGGGGGCCGGGCTGGGTACCCTTACCTGGGCCCTGGCCCGGGTCTATCCCCGGGTGATCGCCTATGAGCTCGATTCCAGATTGCTGGAAATCCTGCGAGAGGAGGATTTCCTCCCTCCCTGGGTGGAACTCCGCCAGGGGGACATCCTGCGGCTCGACTACCGGAGCCTGCACAGCGAACTGGGGACCCCGCTGGTGGTCTTCGGAAATCTGCCCTATTACCTTTCCGGACGCCTCCTCTTTCGTTTCTACGAGGAGCACCGGCTCTTTTCCGTGGGTGTGTTCATGTTTCAGCGAGAGGTGGTGGAAAGACTCCTGGCCTCTCCCGGAGGGCGCCATTACGGGGTTCTCTCCGTGCTTACCGGTCTCCTCACCGAGGCCCGCCGGCTGATGCTTCTAAAACCCGGGGCCTTTTATCCTCCGCCGGAGGTCTCCTCCGCGGTGGTGCGACTGGTCTTCCGGCCGCGCTCCCTGCCGGCCACCCTGTGGAGGGTCCTCAAAGTCGCCTTTTCCCGGCGGCGCAAGAAACTCCTGCGTAATCTTTCCACCCTCTGGCCGGAGGAGATCCTCCGGGAGATCTTCCGGGAACTGGGTATTCCCGAAAAAGTACGGGCCGAGGAGCTTTCCCCGGAGGAGTTTCTGGAACTGGCCTGGAGGTTAGAGGCCCGCCATCCGGTCGAGAAGGCGAAAGAGCAGGCTCCGGGTTAGCTCATAGAATTCCGGTTTTCCCCGTATTTCCTCCGGGGACTGGACGTAAGGCCCGGGAACCAGATCCGAGGCGGAATGGCGCAGGAGATCCTCGGCCCCTTCCGGGGTCATCTCCAGATGGAACTGGAGGGCCAGCACCCGATCCTTCCACAGAAAGGCCTGGTTTACACAGGCCTCCGAGGAGGCCAGATGCAGGGCTCCTTCGGGCAGGGAGAAGGTCTCCCCGTGCCAGTGGAAGGCCGGAAACTCCCGGGGAAAGTCCCGGAACCAGGGATGCTCCAGGGCCGCTTCCCTGAGCTGCACCGGGAACCAGCCGATCTCCTTGACCGGATTCTTTTCCACCCGGGCCCTGAGGGCCTCGGCCAGGAGCTGGGCCCCCAGACATACCCCCAGGATGGGGATCTCCCGGGCGAGCATGCCCCGCACATAATCCTTTTCCGCCGCAAGCCAGGGGTACTCCTCCTGGTCATGGACGCTCATGGGACCCCCCATGATTACCAGGAAATCCGGGGTTTCCTGGGGCAGGGGGTCGCCCTGGTAGAGATGGACCCCCTTTATCCGGTGCCCTCTCTCCCGGGCCCAGTCCAGGATGGTCCGCGGGGTCTCAAACGGTACATGCTGAAGATAGAGGATATCCATGGGACACCTCCTTGGTAAGGCCGGTGTATCTGCGCGCCAGATCCCTTCTGGCCAGGTAGGCCTCGCGCACGATGCGCATGTCCTCCAGGAAATGGGGCAATTCCTCCAGTCGCAGGGCCTGGGGCCCGTCGCAAAGGGCGGTCTCCGGGCGGGGATGGAATTCCACCAGGATCATGTTGGCTCCGGCAATGACCCCCTGAGCCGCGGCGTGAAAGATCTCCTGCAGGCCGTCCGGGGCCAGCTGCCTCCGTCCTACCGAATGGGTGGGATCCACACACACCGGAAGACGGGTGAGCCCCTTTACCACCGGAACGTGGGCGAAATCCACCAGATTGCGGTGAGGGTCCCCCAGGTTGGTCTTCACCCCGCGCAGACAGAATATGATCTTTCGGTTGCCCTCGCTGGCAATATATTCGCAGGCGTTGAGGGATTCCTCCAGGGTGATGCCCATGCCCCGTTTGTAGAGGACCGGGAATTCCTCCTGACTGCCCACGGCCTTGAGTAACTCAAAATTCTGGGCGTTCCGGGTGCCGATCTGGAGCATGACCCCGGTGGGGCGTCCGGCTCTCTCCAGTTCCTGGTAAATCTCCTCGATATGGTTTTCCCGGGTCACCTCCATGGCTATGCATTTGATGCCGTATTTCCCGGCCAGTTCGAAGACCCAGGGCAGACATTTGCGACCATGTCCCTGGAAGGAATAGGGGTTGGTGCGGGGCTTATATGCCCCCATGCGGGAGGTGGCGATCCCGGCCTCCTTGAGGGCCCTGAACATGGCCTCCACGTTTTCCGGGGTATCCACCGCGCACAGTCCGGCGAAGATATGGAAGGAATCCTGGTCGAAGTAGAGCCCGTTGTACTCGAAACCCAGGGGTTCGAGATCGTCCCGGTGACGTCCGATGAGGCGATATTTTTTGGAAACCCTCACCACCCGTTCCACCCCCGGGAGACGCTGGATCTCCTCGTCCGGGAGGCGCGAGGTATCCCCGATGACATAGATCTCCACCACCTTTCTCTCCTTTCCGGTGACCCCGGAAATACGGGTCTGAACCTCTCCATGGAGATGGATGAGATTCAGGATCTGTTGCACCTCCGGACCGGAGGGATCCACCTCGGGTTTGAGGATGATAATCATTTGCCCGCTGGCCTCCTTTTGCCTATATTTAGCTGAGTATGTTAGCGCTCACCGCCAGGGCTGTCAAAATACTGCTTCTCCTGCTTCTGCTGGGAGCAGTGGGGGTTTCCGGGCTTCGGGCCCGGGAGATTACCGTGGTGGTGGACCAGCCCATCTTCTCCCCCCTTCCGGTGCGGGTTCCTCCGCTTAAGGGTCCATCCTCCGAGGCCCTTAACCTCACCCGGGTGCTGCGTCAGGATCTGGACCTTCACCTCATCTTTAAGGTGCTCAAGGAGCCACCCCTTCCCGGGGTCTCCTCGCAGGGGTATCTGATCGCGGGTCAGGTGGAGGTCCTTTCCTCCGATCTTCGGGTGACCCTGGAACTCCGCGATCTTCTGGAGGGCCGTGTTCTCCTGCGCCGGCGTTTCGTGGGCCCCCGGGCCGCCGGGCCTTTCATGATCCACCGTTTTGTGGATGAAGCGGTTAAGGCCATGGCCGGTTTCCCCGGGGTTTCCTATTCCCAGATCGCCTTCGTGCGACGCACCCCCAAGGGGGATGAACTCCGTCTCATGTACTTCGATCGGCGGGGAGAGAGGGTCCTTTACCGGGCCCCGATCATCCTTTCGCCGCGTTTTTCTCCGGACGGACGCCGCCTGGCCCTGGTAAGTTACGATAAGGGACGGCCCCGGGTGCTCCTCCTGGATCTTACCACCGGCCGTCTGTCGGTGGTTGCGGCCTTCCCCGGATTGAACGCCTCTCCGGTATGGACCCCGGACGGAAAACACCTGGTGGTTACCCTGAGCAAGGACGGCTCGCCGGACCTCTATCTCCTGGATCTCAAGGGTCGGGTGCTCCGCAGATTGACCCAGGACGAGGGTATCAACACCGGAGGCAGCTTCTCCCCGGATGGGCATTACCTGGCCTTCGTTTCCGATCGCTCGGGCTCGCCCCAGATCTATCTTTACGACTTCTTTACCGGCGGGACCCGCCGGCTTACCTTCTCCGGGCGCTACAACGTTTCCCCCTCCTGGTCGCCCCGTGGTGAGAGGCTGGTTTTTGCCGGTCTGCGGCAGGGGAAGTTCATCCTCTTTTCCATGGATCCGGAGGGAGGAGAACCCCTGGCCATAAGCGGAGGGGGATCCTACGAAGACCCGGTGGTGGCTCCGGACGGTTATTACGTTCTAGCCCGGGGAAAGGGGCCTCAGGGACGGGGACTTTATCTGTTTCTGATTAACGGCGCGGTGAAGAAATTGTATCTGCGAGCTTCAGACCTGGTGGATTTCGACTGGGGGCGTCTGCCTTAGGTCCTTTTTAGTGAATAAGCTTTCCGATTCTTCTCCACCGGATGTGAAAGGTCCTGGGATCCCAGGAGAAGTAGATGAGAAAGGCCTTGCCCTTTACGTCCCGTAGGGGCACAAACCCCCAGAAACGGCTGTCATAACTTTCGTCGCGGTTGTCTCCCATGACAAAGATATAACCCGGGGGGACCTTGACCGGGCCGAAGTTGTCCCGGCAGAGGATACCGGAGACGGAGAAGGGGTGTTCCACGCAGGCCTCGGTCAGCGGATAGACGCGGGGATCGGTGTGCTGGACATAGGGTTCCCGCAGGGGTCTTCCGTTGACATAGACCTGTTTATTGCGAATCATGATGGTATCCCCGGGAAGCCCGATCACCCTCTTGATGAAATCCAGCTTGCGATTGCGGGGATAGATGAAGACCACCACCTCCTGACGATGGGGGAGTCGGCCTCGATAAAGGAAAGTGGTCCTCAGGTAAGGGATCTTCACCCCATAGACCAGTTTGTTGACCAGGATATGATCCCCTATGAGGAGGGTGGGGATCATGGAGCCGGAGGGAATCTTATAGGCCTGGACGAAGAAGGTGCGGATAAATAAGGCCAGCAGCAGAGCCAGCAGGATGCTCTTGACCCAATCCCAGACCTTTTCCCAGAATTCGTCCATCTTTTAGATCCGTAATACCGCCAGGAAGGCCTCCTGGGGGATCTCCACGGTACCCAGGGCCTTCATCCGCTTTTTACCCTCTTTTTGTTTTTCCAGCAACTTCTTTTTACGGGTTACGTCTCCCCCGTAGCATTTGGCCAGGACATCCTTGCGCAGGGGAGGAATGCGTTCGCGGGCGATGATTTTGGCTCCGATGGCCGCCTGAATAACCACCTCGAAGAGCTGCCGGGGGATGACCTCCTTCAGCCGGGAGACCAGATCGCGCCCGCGGTAATAGGCCTTTTCCCGATGCACGATCACCGAGAGGGCGTCCACCGGCTGTTTATTGATGAGGATATCCATTTTGACCAGGTCTCCGGGGCGGTACTCCAGGAACTGATAATCCATGGAGGCGTATCCCCGGGAGACGGATTTCAGGCGGTCGAAGAAATCCAGGACCACCTCGGCGAAGGGGAGATCATAGACGATGAGGACCCGCTCCGGAGTGAGGTAACGTATCTCGCGCTGTTCTCCGCGTTTTTCCTCACACAGGGTGAGAATGGGGCCGATATACTCCTTGGGGGAGTATATTTCCGCCCGGATATAGGGTTCCTTGACCACCTTTATCCTTCCCGGATCGGGCCATTGAGCCGGATTTTCCACCTCTATTTCGCTCCCGTCGGTGAGCTCCACCCGGTAACGCACCGAGGGCGCGGTGGTGATTAGATTGAGGCCGAATTCCCGTTCCAGACGTTCCTGAACGATCTCCATGTGGAGAAGACCCTGGAACCCGCACCGAAAACCGAAGCCCAGGGCCGCGGAGGTTTCGGGCTCGTAAGAGAAGGCCGGGTCGTTGAGCCAGAGCTTCTCGATGGCCTCCCGCAGATCCTCGTAGTCGTCGCTTTCCACCGGAAAGATCCCGGCAAAGACCATGGGTTTAATCTCCCGGAAGCCGGGAAGGGGTTCCACCTGCGCTCCGGCCTCGGTTACGGTGTCTCCGATGCGGGTCTCGCGGACCTCTTTGATGCCGGCGGCAAAGAACCCCACCTCGCCGGCGTAAAGCACATCCACCGCGGTGGGATGAGGGGCAAAGACCCCCACCTTGGTGACCTCATAGGTGCGTCCGGTGGAGAGCAGTTTGATCCTCTGGCCCGGATAGATCTTTCCCTCCACCACCCGGATAAGCACCACCACTCCCAGATAGGGATCGTACCAGGAGTCAAAGATCAGGGCCCGAAGGGGGCTTTCCCGTTTCCCCCGCGGGGGAGGTATCTTCTTTACGATGGCCTCCAGGATCTCCCTGGTGCCGATGCCCATCTTGGCACTGGCCAGGATGGCCTCGGAGGCGTCCAGCCCTATGATCTCCTCGATCTCTCGCTTCACCCGTTCGGGATCCGCCTGGGGAAGATCTATCTTATTGAGGACCGGGATGATCTCCAGGTCGTTTTCCAGGGCCAGATAGACGTTGGCCAGGGTCTGGGCCTCCACCCCCTGGGAGGCATCCACCACCAGCAAGGCCCCTTCACAGGCCGAAAGGGCCCGGGAGACCTCGTAGGAAAAGTCCACATGCCCGGGGGTGTCGATAAGGTTGAGCTGGTAGAGTTCCCCGTCCTCGGCCCGGTAATAAAGCCTTACCGCCTGGGCCTTGATGGTAATCCCCCGCTCCCGTTCCAGATCCAGCTTGTCCAGGAACTGTTCCCGCATCTCCCTCTCGGATACCGCACCGGTGGCTTCAAGCAAACGATCCGCCAGCGTGGACTTTCCATGGTCCACATGGGCAATGATGGAAAAATTTCTGATTTTTTCCTGAGGAAAAGCCCTCATCTTTTCCTTTCTTGCCCCTTTTATTCCCGGTTTAGTTTCTTCATACCCGGATTGATTTTATGGTGCATTTTTACTGTAAGCTAAATTTTCTTCTTGACAAGTAGTCGTTTTTTCATGTATGAGGATAAAAAAGGAGGTTGAATGTTTTTTCCTTTGCGCGTATTCGGGGGGAAAAAGGGTTTTTTGGGTCTAGATATCGGTAGTTATGCGCTCAAAATGGCTGAGGCCCATCAGAAAGGGGCTTCGCTGGTGGTGACCTCCTTCGGTCAGGTGCGTTTGCCTCCGGACACCGTGGTGGAGGGAACCATAAAAGACCCGGAGAGGTTCTGGGAGGCTTTCAATCGGCTGTGGCAAAACCTTAAACCCCGGAGCAAGCAATTGAACCTGGGGTTGTATGCCTATACCACCTTTTACGATCGTATCCCTCTGGGGTTTGTTGAGGCCGAAGATTTTGATCAGGCCGTCCTTTCCGAGATAGAGAGTTTTGTGCCTTTCGATATAGAAGATATTTATATAGACTATGTACCTATTCTCAAGGAAGAAAACAAATACGAGATTGTTTTTGCCACCGCCAAGAAGGAACAGGTAGATGCCCTGCTGGAACTATTTTCCGCCAGTCCCTTCAGGATTAACGCCATCGATGTGGATGTCTTTGCCGTGGCCAATCTCTTCGAGTACCTTTACGGTCCCCGGGCCCGGATGATCATCGACATAGGGTTTTCCAAGACCCTGGTGATCTTTACGGACAAATTCGGGCCCCTTTTCTCCCGGGAGTTCAATTATGGTCTGGGCTACGTTACCCGCAACATAGCCCAGGAGCTGGATATCCCTCTGGAGGAGGCCGAACGGCTCCAGTTTTCCCCTCCTGAGGACGAGCGGGGATACGCTATTCGGGAGATCTACACCGAGTTCCTGCGCAATCTGGTGGAGGAGATAGAAAATAGCCACAACATCTTCAAGGGCAAATATTATTTCGCCCCGGACGAGGGGTTTGTCATCGGTGGGGGGAGCAATATTCCGGGGATAAAGGAATTCCTGAAAGAGCAGCTCAAGATGGATATCCAGGAGCCGGAATTGAACACCAAGATCAGGTTTGCCAAGAACTTCGATCCCGAGTACCAGAGGCTGGTGGGGTTGACCGGTTTTACCGCGGTGGCCCAGGCGATAAGAGAGTTCATAGCATGATCAAGATAAATTTTGTCCGCGAAGTAAAAGAAAAGAGGGCCCTGGCCTTTAGCTGGGTCAAACTTTACCTGGGGGCCCTGGTGGTTCTGGTATCCCTGCTGGTGGGCTCCTTCGTGTGGATGCATCAGGAGCTCAGTTCCCGCGAGGCCAGGCTGGATCGGCTGGAGATGGAAAAGCGCAAGTATGCCCTGCTGGCCAAGAAGGTCCAGGCCCTCAAAAAGGAGGATCAGGAACTGCGCACCCGGATCCAGACCATTCTGGATCTCAAGCGAAGACGGGGGCAGCTTCTGCGGGTCTTCGACCAGGTAATCCTTTCCCTCCCTGCGGGCAAGATGTATCTGGTCAATCTCTCCCTGGATATGCACCGGGTGGTCCTTTCCGGTTTTGCTCTGGATTATCAGAACGTGGCCACCTTTTTGAAGACGCTTGAGGAAAAACCCATCTTCAAGAAGGTGGACCTCTTCTATACCCGGAAGAAAAAGATCGGCGAGTACGATCTGGTGGAATTCAAAATCGGGGTGGGGTTCTAGGGGAGATGAAGAAATA
>DRMH01000117.1 GCA_011322625.1 Thermosulfurimonas dismutans
CGGGGGATTCGGCTACCGGGGGGCCGAAGGCAAGATCGAGGCCATACGCTTCGCCCGGGAGAACGGTATCCCCTTTTTCGGAATCTGTCTGGGGATGCAGCTTGCGGTCATCGAGTTTGCCCGGAATGTGGCCGGTCTTTCCGGGGCCAATTCTACCGAATTCGACCCGGACACCCCCCATCCGGTCATTTACCTTATGCGGGAGTGGTTCAATTATCGAACCCAGCGGGTGGAGGTGCGGGACGAGAAATGCGACAAAGGGGGGACCATGCGTCTGGGGGCCTATCCCTGTCGCCTGATCCCGGGGACCATTGCGCACCAGGCCTACGGATGCGAGGAGGTCTTCGAGCGTCACCGCCATCGCTACGAATTCAACAATCAATACCGGGAAATCCTTACCGAGAAGGGGCTGCGTATCGCCGGTCTCTCCCCGGACGGAGAACTGGTGGAGATCGTGGAGCTGGAAGGGCACCCCTGGTTTGTGGGTTGTCAGTTTCATCCGGAATTTCGTTCCCGCCCCATGGACCCTCATCCTCTGTTCCGATCCTTCATCCGTGCGGCTCTGGACCACAAGGGTTAGATGGTTACCGAGTGGGAGCGATTGAGAAGGCACCTGGGGGATCTCCTGGAGGAACTGGGGGTTCCTCTCAGGGTGGAGGTCTTCTGGGATCGGCTGTGGTCGTATCTGGTGCGCCTGGCTGAAAAGGCCGAGGAGCTGCATCTTACCGCCTGCCGCACCCTGGAGGAGCGGCTGGAAACCCAGGTGCTGGAGAGCCTGGTTCTGGCCCACCTCCTTCCCCCGGGGGGATACACGGTGGCGGATCTGGGCAGCGGGGGCGGGGTGCCGGGTCTGATCCTCAAGATAGCCCGTCCGGAACTTGAGGTGGTCCTCTACGAGGCCCATCCACCCCGGGTGGCTTTTCTTAAGGGTCTGATCGCCGAGCTGGGGCTCTCCGGCGCCCGGGCGGAAAGGAGATTCTTGGGGCGTGAGGGCTGGCCGGAGGCACGTTTTCCGGTGGTGGTCTCCCGGGGCTACGGTTCGGCGGAGAAGTTCGCCGCCCAGGCGGCAAGACTTCTTTCCCCTCCGGGGCTGGCCTTTTATCTATGGCGCAACGAGGTGGAACCCCGGGGCGAGCCGGAGAGGTATCTTCGTTTGCTTCAGGAGGTCTCTCTGGTCCTGCCCCGGGGGCGGGGGGAACGCCGTCTTTTGATTTTTGCCGGATGAACACCCCTTGAAAAGAGATTTTTTTTGTGTTTCCCTGTAAAAGATTCCCGCAGGAGGTCCGGTGAATGGGAGGAAGAAGTCGTAAGTCCGTCTTGCGTCAGAAGCTGGCCAAGTATTATCGCGAGCGCGAGAATCCGCTGGCGCTCATGTCCCTTCAGGAGACCCTTATCCGCCAGCACCGGGATCGGTACGATCTTCTGATGCGCAATCTGGAGTACCTTCAGGCCCAGGAAGCCCCTCCGGCCGAGGAGGGAGGGGTCTCCCGGCTCACCATTCGCAAGTTCACCAGCGAGCCGGACAAGAAGTTCCTTAACCGGGCCTTTTATGAGGCCCTTTATCCCATCACCATGGAATATCGCTATATGCCCCTGCACGCCATTTTCGTATGGTATCTCCAGGCCCTGGAGATGGTTTACGGGGAGAAACTCAACAAGACCCATCTTAACCGGCTTCAGAAATGGATTCTGCGATGGCTCACCGCCATGACCCCGGAAGAGGAAATGAATCTCAAAAGTGAGATCGTCACCTGGATCCTCAATCGTTTTACCTAAAAAAGGGGAGGGCCCGGTTCTTTATCTTATCGACGGGACATCCTTCGTCTATCGGGCCCATTATGCGGTAAAGGAATATTTATCCACCTCCTGGGGTCTGCCTACCAAGGCCGTCTATGTGTTTACCCGGATGATGCTCCGGATCCTGCGCGAGTTTCGTCCGGAGTATCTGGCCCTCTGTCTGGATGAGAAGGCCCCCACCTTTCGCCACGAGGCCTATCAGGACTACAAGGCCCAGCGTCCCCCCATGCCCGAGGAGCTGGTGGTGCAGCTTCCCTATATTCGGGAGATCGCCGAGGCCCTGGGAATTCGGGTTCTCAGCGTTCCGGGCTACGAGGCCGACGACCTCATTGCCACCCTGGCCCACCGGCTTCCGCACCCGGTGGTGATCGTGGCCGGGGATCGGGATCTCTTTCCCCTGGTGAGCGAGAGGGTTTACATCTGGGACCCCATCCGCGAGAAGACCATTACCCCCGAGGAGGTTCTAAGGCGTTACGGTCTTCCTCCGGAGAAGATTCCGGAAATGCGGGCCCTGGCCGGGGATGCCAGTGACAACCTGCCCGGGGTCAGGGGCATCGGGGAGAAGACCGCCTGCACCCTTATTCGCACCTTCGGTTCGGTGGAGAACCTTTATGCCCGTCTCTCCGAGGTTACGCCGCCTCGCTTGCGGCGTCTGCTGGAGGAGGGCCGGGAGGCGGCTTTTCTTTCCCGGGAGCTTCTGACCCTAAGGACCGATGCCCCGGTCCCGGTGGAGCTTTCGGCCTATCGGGTACGCGATCCCGATTACCGGCGCCTTCGGGGCCTTTTCGTGAAGCTGGAGTTTCGGCGTTTGCTCGCGGAGCTGCCCTCCGAAAGAGACCTGGGAGCGGAGGTACACAGGGTGGACGGGATTCCCCCGGAGGTCTTTTCCGGAGGGCCGGTGGCCCTGTGGGTTTCTCCATCCCGGGGGCTTTTCGAAGGGGCATGGACCACCCTGGGGCTGGCCAACCCGGACCGGGCCTGGGAGATTTCCGGTGTCTCCCCCTCGGAGTGGCGCAAGCTTTGGGCGGCCAAGCCGCAGGCCTGGATCCTTTACGATCTCAAGGCTCTGGCCCATCTTCTGGGAGAAGCCCCCTCCCTTCAGGGAGAGATCTTTGAGGTCAAACTGGCAGCCTGGCTTCTGGACCCCACCCGCAAGAGTTATCTCCTGGAGGAACTGACCCAGGAATACCTGGGGGCCCGTTTGCCCGCCCCGGAGGAGGAAAAGGGGGTTGGGGCCTGGGCCCTGGCCCTGGCTCAACTCTATCCCCTTCTAAGGGAGGAGATCTCCCGCGCCGGGATGGAAAGGCTCCTTCTGGAGGTGGAGACCCCGCTTGCCCTGGTCCTTTTCCGGATGGAAAGGGTCGGGGTGCGCGTGGATCGGGAGTATCTGCGCCGTCTGGCCCGCGAACTGCGCGAGAGGCTCAAGGAATTGGAAGAGGAGGCCCACCGTCTGGCCGGAGAGGTTTTTAACCTGCGCTCCGGAAGGGATCTCTCCCGGATCCTTTTCCAGAAGCTGGGGCTCCCCCGGGGAAAACGCACCCCCAAGGGCACGGGATATTCCACCGATGTGGAGGTGCTTTCGGAACTGGCCAAACAGCACCCGTTGCCGGAGAGGCTTCTGCGTTATCGGAGTCTTTATAAGTTGCTTTCCACCTATGTGGAGCCGCTTCTGGCCCTGGCGGACCCTAACGATCGGGTGCACACCACCTTCCACCAGACCGGGACCGCCACCGGGCGTCTTTCCTCCTCGGATCCCAATCTCCAGAATATCCCGATCAAGGGGGAGGAAGGGGAGTGGATTCGCCGGGCCTTCGTGGCCGAGGAGGGCTGGAAGCTTCTTTCCGCGGATTATTCCCAGATCGAGCTGCGGCTGCTGGCCCATTTTTCCGGGGACGAGAATCTGCGTCGGGCCTTTCTGGAGGGACGGGATATTCATGCCACCACCGCTGCCGAGATCTTCGGTATCCGCCCCGAAGAGGTGACCCCGGAGATGCGTCGGTTGGCCAAGGTCATAAATTTTGGTATTGCTTACGGTATGAGCGCCTTCGGTCTGGCCAAGGAACTGGGGCTGGATCTGGCTCAGGCCCGGGCCTTCATCGAGAGGTATTTTCAGCGTTATCCCGGGGTCAAACGTTATATGGAAGAAAAGGTGGCCGAGGCCCGGGAGAAGGGATATGTGACCACTCTCCTGGGGCGCAGGCGGCCCATCCCCGGGCTCAGGGCCCGAGAGAAAAGCGTACGGGAGTTCGCCGAGCGCACCGCTATCAACACCCCTATCCAGGGGTCCGGAGCAGATCTGATCAAACTGGCCATGTTGGCCATAGACCGCAGGCTGGCTCAGGGAGGCTACGCCGCCCGTCTCATCCTTCAGGTGCACGACGAGTTGCTCCTGGAGGTCCCGGAGGAGGAGATGGAAGAGGTCCGGGAGCTGGTCCGAAAAGAAATGGAGGAGGTCTATCCCCTGAGCGTGCCCCTTAAGGTCAACCTGGCCACGGGGAAAAACTGGGCGGAGGCCAAGGCCTGATGTGGGAACCCTGGGAGGGCGGTTATGAGATCAATCGCGATCCGGCCCATATCGAGATCCTGCTTCAGGATCTCAAGAAGATGGGTTACTGGGTCATCTTTGTCAGCGGACGCTTTCGTTCCGGCCCCACCCTTTTGCTGGAGGTGCTCAGGGATCAGCTGGTCTTCGATTATCCCCGTCCCTGGTCTCCGGGGTTGACCACCGCCCGGGTGATCTACCGGGACAATTCCAACATCGAATATTTCTTTCGGGTGGATATCCTGCGCGAGGACCGGGAGGAAAAGTATATCTTCACCTCCCGGCCCTCGGCCATCTTCCGGCTGGAAAGGCGGATGTATTACCGGGTTCCCACCCCTCCGGGTTCCCGGGCCCGGTTTCGGTGGAAGGATCAGGAGGTTACCGGAGATATAGTAAACATCAGCGCCGGAGGGCTGGCCCTGCTGCGCCCCAGCGTCAAGGTCCCGGAACGGGAGATCCTCACCGAGGGAAAGCTGGATCTCTGGGTCTCTTCCACCAGATCCTTCGGCACGGTAGAGATTCCCCGGGCCGAGGTGGTCCGGGCGATGGATTCCCCGGATGGCCCCCTTCTGGGGATCAAATTCCATATCCACGAAAAGACCCGTCAGGAGCTTATGCGTTACGTCATTCAGAGGGAAATCGAGATGCGCAAGGCCAAGCGGGCCGAGGCTTAAACCGTAAACTTGAAGCTTCCCTTTCCCAGAATATCGTGAAGGTGCAGGATCCCCACCAGTTTTTCCTCTTCGTCCACCACCGGCAGTACGGTAATGAGGTGCTTTTCCATGAGATCCAGGGCCTCGGAGGCCAGACGATCCTTGCGGATGCGTTTGGGGTCCGGGGTCATGATCTCCTCCACCAGGGCTTCCTCCGGGTTACCCCGGCGGAGGAGGGCGCGACGCAGGTCGCCGTCGGTGATGATGCCCCGCAGGTGATCGTGGTCGTCCAGGATCAGGATGCACCCCAGGCCCTTGCGATCCATTTCCGGGAGGGCGTCTCGCAGCAGGGTCCCCATGCGGGTGCGGGGGATATGTTCCTCGGTGAGCATGATTTCCGCCACTCTCACCCGAAGGCGTTCCCCCAGGGAACCGGCGGGGTGATTGCGCCGGAAATCCTCAGGGCCGAAGCCCCGGGCCTCGGCCAGGGCCACGGCCAGGGCATCGCCCACCGCGAGAGCCGCGGTGGTGCTGGCGGTGGGGGCCAGGTCGTAGGGACAGGCCTCCCGGGGAACCCCCACGTCGATGACCACCTCCGCCATACGGGCCAGCGGGGAATCGCCGTTTCCGGTAAAGGCCACCGTTTTTACCCCTCGCCGTTTGAGGATCTGAACGATCAGGTTCACCTCCTCGGTGCGCCCCGAGTTGGAAAGGGCCAGCAATACGTCCTCCCGGGTGACCATTCCCAGGTCTCCATGAAGGGCCTCGGCGGGATGCAGGAAGAAGGCCGGGGTACCGGTGGAGGAGAGGGTGGCGGCTATCTTGCGACCCACCAGGCCGCTCTTCCCGAGCCCGGTTACCACCACCCGCCCCCGGGACCCCAGAATGAGCTCCACCGCCCGCTCGAAGGAGGGGCCCAGCTTACGATAAACGCTCTCCAGCCCTTCGATTTCGGTGCGCAGGACCCGTTTGGCCGTTTCTACCGCCCGCATGTCCTTAAGTATATCCCCGAAATCATCCCCTTGACAAAAGAGCCAAGGATTGGCAAGGTATTGAAAAGCTTTCTCAACAAAGGTCCGATGGAACGTTCTCCTGGTTCGGAAATAGAAATTTTCAGGGATTTTATCAAGAGGAAGGGGTTGCGTTATACCCAGGAGCGGGAGATCATCCTGCGGGAGGTCTTTAACATCCACGACCATTTCGACGTGGATGAACTTTATTTGCGACTGCGCAACAAGGGCTATAAGGTCTCCAAGGCCTCCATATATCGCACCCTTCCCCTGCTTATCGAGTGCGGGCTGGTGCAGGAGGTGTATCACGAAGACGGTCACATGCATTATGAACACATTTATGGTCACGAGCCGCACGCCCATTTTCGCTGTCTTTCCTGTCGTCGGGTCGAGGAGTTCAGCGATGACCGACTGGAGGAGGTGGCTCGCGAATATGCGGAAAGGTACGGAGTGGAGGTAAAGATGACCCGTTTCGAGATCCTGGGTTATTGTTCGGCCTGTCGCGGAAGAGAGGGCTAGGGATGGGGTTCCGGTGGCGCTGGCGTAGGGGAAGGGGGTGTCGGCGAAGGGAAGAGGGGATCTGTCCCCGCATGGAGAATCTCACCACCCTCGACGAACTCCGCACCGGTGAGGAGGGGCTCATCGTCAAGGTCCTGGGTAACGGGGCCTTCAGACAGCGTCTGCTGGAGATGGGGTTCCTTCCGGGGACCCGGATCAGGGTCATTCGTTACGCGCCCCTGGAGGATCCGGTGGAATACGAGCTTAAGGGTTATCACGTGGCCCTGCGGCACGAGGAGGCGGCCAAGGTCCTGGTGGAGAAATGTCCGAAATCGTCGTAGCCCTGGCCGGAAACCCCAATTCCGGAAAGACCACCCTCTTTAATGCCCTTACCGGTGCCCGTCAGAAGGTGGGCAACTGGCCCGGGGTCACCGTGGAAAAGAAGGAAGGGGAACTCCGGACCAACGGCCATCTCTTCCGGATCGTGGATCTCCCCGGCACCTATTCCCTGACTCCCTATTCCCTGGAGGAGGTGATCGCCCGTAATTTCATTCTGGAGGAAAAGCCGCACGTAATCCTCAACGTGGTGGATGCCTCCAATCTGGAGCGCAATCTTTATCTCACCGTGCAGCTCATGGAGCTGGGGCGGCCCATGGTGATCGCCCTCAACATGATCGACGTGGCCAAGAGCCGGGGAATATACGTGGATGCGGAGAACCTCTCCCGTCTCCTGGGGGTACCGGTGGTTCCCACCGTGGGGACCAAAGGGCTGGGGATGGAGGACCTGATAGGGGTCCTGATAGAGGTGGCTGAGGGTCGAAGGGAAAGCCGACCGGTGCACCTGTATTACGGCCGCGAAATAGAAGAGGCGCTGAGCGAGCTGGTGGACCTCCTGGAGGAGCTGCATCTTCTTCCCGCGTATCCCCGGCGATGGCTGGCTCTCAAGCTTCTGGAGGGTGATCGAGAGGTGCTCTCCCGGGTCCAGAGGGAGGAAGGGGCCGAGCCCCTGCTCTCCCGGGTCCGGGAGATCTCCTCCCGTCTGAGACAGATCTTCGACGAGTCCCCCGAGGCCCTTATCGTGGAAGCCCGTTACGGTTTTATCTCCGGAGCGGTGCGTGAAGCGGTCCGTATCTCCGCCATCTCCCGCAAGACCTTCTCCGAGCGCCTGGACGATATCCTTACCCATCGCCTTCTGGGTTTCCCCATCTTTATCGGGGTCATGTATCTCCTTTTTTACCTCACCTTCAAGCTGGGGGCCTATCCCGTGGCCTGGCTGGAGGATCTCCTCAAGTTCACCGAGGAGAGCCTGAGAGGCCTTCTTCCCCCCGGACTTTTGCGGGAGGTCCTGGTGGAGGGGGTCCTGGGGGGAGTGGGTGGGGTACTGGTTTATCTTCCCAACATCCTTTTTCTCTTTCTGGGGATCAGTCTTTTCGAGGATACGGGATATCTGGCCCGGGCGGCCTTCATCATGGATCGGGTCATGCACTCGCTGGGGCTTCACGGGAAGGCCTTCATCCCCCTGCTCATGGGTTTCGGATGTAACGTTCCGGCCATTATGGCCACCCGCACCATGGAGAATCCCCGGGAACGTCTGCTCACCATTCTCATCAATCCCCTTATGAGTTGTTCGGCCCGGTTCCCGGTTTATATCCTCTTTGCCGGGACCTTCTTCCGGGGGCACGAGACCCAGGTGGTGTTCGGGTTATACGCCCTGGGTATTATCATGGCGGCGGTGGTGGCCCGTTTCTTCGGGCGGATCCTGGTCAAGGAGGAGGATCTTCCCTTTGTCCTGGAGCTTCCTCCCTATCGACTGCCCACCCTGCGGGGGCTCTTCTTTCACGTCTGGGATCGTACCCGGATCTATCTGCGCAAGATGGGCGGGGTGATCCTGGTGGCCTCGGTGCTTCTCTGGGCCTTTTCGGCCTTCCCCCGCACCGGAGGAAGGCCCCCGGAGCTTTCCCGGAGTTATATCGGAAAGGCCGGCCGGGTTCTGGAACCGGTTCTGGCTCCCCTGGGGTTCGACTGGCGGATGAGCGTGGCCCTGGTGACCGGGTTTGTGGCCAAGGAGGTGGTGGTTTCCTCTCTGGGGGTCCTTTACAAGGCCGGGGAGCAGACCACTCAGACCCTGGAGCAGGCCCTGCAGGCCTCGGGGCTTTCCCCGGCCGCGGCCCTGGCCTTTATGGTCTTTGTCTTGCTCTATGTGCCCTGTGTGGGTACCCTTATAGCCATCTGGAAGGAAACCGGAAGCCTCAAGTACCCGCTGATAAACGTGGCTTATCAGTTAATCCTGGCCTGGGTGATGGCCTTTCTGGTCTATCGGCTGGGGCTTTTGTGGTTAGGTTAAAATCCGAGGAGGAAGGTCCATGCTGGATCTCAAGGTCCTGAGAGAAAGGCCTCAATGGGTGAAACAGCGGCTGGCTACCCGGGGAGGGGATTATCCCATAGAGCGCATCCTGGACCTGGATACCCGAAGGCGACATCTTATTTCCGAGCTGGATCGTCTGCGACACGAGCGCAAGACCCTCTCCGAGGAGATAGGGCGTCTCAAACGTCAGGGGCAGGATACGGAGGATCTGGTCTCCCGGGTCAAGCTCCTGGGAGAGAGGATCAAGGCCCTGGAAGGAGAACTGCGGGAGGTGGAAGGGGAACAGAAGAGGCTGCTTCTGGAGTTGCCCAATCTTCCCCATGAAAGCGTTCCCGTGGGAGAGGATGAAAAGGACAACCAGGTGGTCAAACGCTGGGGGGACCTGCCCCGGTTCGATTTCAGGCCCAGGCCTCACTGGGAGATCGGGGTGGAACTGGGAATCCTGGATTTTGAACGGGCGGCCAAGATCACCGGTTCCAGATTCACCGTCTATTACGGGGCCGGGGCCCTTCTGGAGCGGGCTCTCATCAACTTTATGCTGGATCTTCATATCCGCAAACACGGTTACCGGGAGGTCCTGCCCCCTTTCATGGTGAATCAGGAAACCCTCATCGGAACCGGACAGCTTCCCAAGTTTAAGGAGGATCTCTTCAAGCTCGAGGACTGGGATTATTATCTTGTGCCCACGGCCGAGGTGCCGGTGACCAACCTCCACCGCGAGGAGATCCTGCCGGAGGAAGTTTTGCCCCTTTATTACACCGCCTATACCCCCTGTTTTCGTTCCGAGGCCGGAGCCCACGGTCGGGACACCCGGGGGATCGTGCGGCAGCATCAGTTCAACAAGGTGGAGCTGGTGAAGATCACCACGCCGGAGACCTCCTATCAGGAGCTGGAGAGCCTTCTTCTGGATGCCGAGGAGGTTCTGCAGCTTCTGGGGCTGCCCTATAGGGTGATGCTTCTGTGTACCGGGGATCTGGGTTTTTCCGCGGCCAAGACCTACGATATCGAGGTATGGGCCCCGGGGCAGGGGCGTTTCGTGGAAATTTCGTCCTGTTCCAATTGTGAGGATTTTCAGGCCCGAAGGGCCAATATTCGTTATCGTCCCCGTTCCGGGGGCAAGCCTCGTTTTGTCCATACCTTGAACGGTTCGGGGCTGGCGGTGGGACGCACGGTTATGGCCATCCTGGAGAATTACCAGCAACCCGACGGATCGGTGGTGATACCGGAGGTCCTGCGGCCCTACATGGGTGGTCTGGAGCGTATAACCAGGGAATAGAGGGTTGACAGAGGGTGGTTTAGCTTTATAGTTAGATCAAGCCCTACGGGCCTCTCAAGACTACCCACCTGAGGTGTCAGAAAGATTGGTTTCTTAAATCTCAAATTCTATCCAAAGGGGTGAGTTTTATGTCCCAGGAAGTCGCCATCGGTGTTCAGGAACCCGAGACCCAGAAAGAGGTCGAGATCCTGGATCTTCGGGATCTGCGGAGACGTCCGCTGACCGAACTGGTAACCCTGGCCGAGGAGATGGGGCTGGAGAACGTCTCCAGTCTGCGGAAACAGGAACTGGTTTCGGCTATTGTGAGGGCCCATCTGGAGAGGGGAGGGGAGGTTCGAGCCGAGGGGGTGCTCGAGGTCCTGCCCGAGGGTTTCGGTTTCCTGCGGTTTCCGGAATATAGTTACCTTCCCGGCCCGGAGGATATCTATGTCTCCCCTTCCCAGATCCGGCGCTTCGGCCTGCGCACCGGGGACACCCTCCTGGGTTCCATTCGTCCTCCCAAGGAAGGGGAGAAGTACTTCGCCCTGCTCAAGATCGAAAAGATCAACTTTCAGTCCCCGGAGCAGGCTCGCCTGAGGGTGCCCTTCGATAGCCTTACCCCTATCTACCCCAACGAGTGGTTGCGTCTGGAGACCGATCCGGACAATTTTTCCACCCGGATCATCGATCTCTTCTGTCCCATCGGCAAGGGGCAGCGCGGACTCATCGTGGCCCCGCCCCGCACCGGAAAGACCATGCTCCTTCAGAACATCGCCAACGGGATCGCCCGTAATTACCCGGACATCTATCTCATCATCCTCCTCATCGATGAGCGTCCGGAGGAAGTGACGGACATGGAGCGCAACGTCCCCGCAGCCGAGGTCATCAGTTCCACCTTCGATGAACCTCCGCAGCGGCATACCCAGGTGGCCGAGATCGTGATCGAACGGGCCAAACGCCTGGTGGAACACGGCTACGATGTGGTGATCCTGCTCGACAGTCTCACCCGTCTGGCCCGGGCCTATAACACCGTGGTCCCCTCCAGCGGGAAGCTCCTTTCCGGGGGTATCGACGCCAACGCCCTCCATAAACCCAAGCGCTTTTTCGGAGCCGCGCGGAACATCGAGGAGGGAGGAAGTCTTACCATTATCGCCACCTGCCTGATCGACACCGGAAGCCGTATGGACGAGGTGATCTTCGAGGAGTTCAAGGGAACCGGAAACCTGGAGATCCATCTGGATCGGCGCCTGGCCGACCGTCGTATCTGGCCGGCCATAGATATCCATCATAGCGGTACCCGTAAGGAGGAACTGCTCCTGCCTCCGGAGATCCTGCATCGGGTCTGGCTCCTGCGCAAGGTGCTTTCTCCGCTGAGCCCGGTGGATTGCATGGAATTTTTGCTGGATAAGATGAAAGATACCCGCAGCAACGCCGAATTTCTGGCTTCCATGAATCAGTGAGCTTGCGCACCGTCCCGACAGGGTTTAATAATTTAGCTTGAAAACGGAGATACAGGGGAGGCGGAAATGAAAAAGGGAATCCATCCGGAGTATTATCCCGAGGCGGTGGTCCGTTGCGCCTGCGGAAATGAGTTTACCGTGGGGGCCACCCGTCCGGAGATACGGGTCGAGGTCTGTTCCAAGTGCCATCCCTTCTTTACCGGGGAACAGCGTTTTGTGGACACCGAGGGACGGGTGGAGAAATTCATGAAGAAATACGCGGAATACTATCAGAAGCAGTCCTCCTGACCATGGCCCTTTCCGAGATCTATCTTTCCCGTCTGGCAGAAGTGGAACGTCGATATCAGGAGCTATCCGAAAAGCTCTCGGATCCGCAGATCTTTTCGGATCGGGAGCGTTATGCGCGGGTGGCGCGGGAGCACGCGGAGCTTGAGCCGGTGGTGGAGGCCTATCGGGAATATCGGCGCGTCCTCAAGGAACTGGAGGAAAACCGGGAACTTCTCGGGGAGGGAGACGAGGAACTTCGGGAGCTGGCCCGGGAGGAGATCCGGACCCTGGAGGCCCGCCTGGAGGAGCTGGAAAAGGAGATACCGCTTCTTCTCCTGCCCAGGGACCCCAACGACGAAAAGAACGTCATCGTGGAGATCCGGGCCGGAGCCGGTGGGGAGGAGGCGGCTCTTTTTGCGGCCGATCTCCTGCGCATGTATCATCGCTACGCCGAACGCCGGGGCTGGAAGACGGAGATCCTTTCGGCCAACGAGACCGGACTCGGAGGGTTCAAAGAGGTGATCATGCGCATCGAGGCCCGGGGGGCCTACAGTCGTCTCAAATACGAGAGCGGTGTGCATCGGGTGCAGCGCATCCCGGTAACCGAGTCCGGGGGCCGTATCCATACCTCCACGGTTACGGTGGCGGTTTTGCCTGAGGCCGATGAGGTGGAGGTGGATATCCGGCCGGAGGATTTACGGATCGAGACCATGCGGGCTTCGGGGCACGGAGGCCAGCATGTAAACCGCACCGAAAGCGCGGTGCGCATCACCCATCTACCCACCGGGATCACCGTTTATTGCGCTAACGAACGCAGTCAGCATCAGAACCGGGCCACGGCTATGCGGATCCTGCGGGCCCGTCTTTACGAGAAGGCCCTGCGGGAACAGGAGGAACGTATCCAGAGCGAACGGCGCAGCCAGGTGGGCACCGGGGACCGCAGCGAACGCATTCGCACCTACAACTTCCCCCAGAATCGGGTGACCGACCATCGGATAGGACTCACCCTTTATCGCCTGGAGGAGGTGCTGGACGGGGACCTGGATGAGATCATCGATGCCCTTATCACCCATTTCCGGACCGAGGCCCTGAAAAGGGAGGAGGAAACCCTTTTGAGGCAGGCGGCATGATCGAGGCTTATCGTTTCGGGGAAATGGTGATTGAGGGGCGGGCCTATCGGCGCGATCTGAAGATCATCGAGGGGCGGGTGCATCCGGACTGGTGGCGCAAAGAGGGACATCTTCTCCAGCCCGAGGATCTGGAGGATGTCTGGGCCGCCCGGCCGGAGATCCTGGTGGTGGGGACCGGGGCCTCCGGGGTCATGCGGGTGGATCCCCGGGTGAAGGAAAAGGCCGCCTCCCTGGGTATAGAGCTCGAGGCCTATCCCACCTCGCGGGCGGTGGAGAGGTTTAATCAACTTCAGGCCCAGGGGCGCCGGGTGGCCGGGGCCTTTCACCTGACCTGTTGATAGAGGCCCGCAGCCGGCGCGACGGACGGAAGATTATCCGCGTTCCCTGGGAGCCTTTCCGCACCCTGAAGGTCCCGAACCCCCGAAGACCGAGCCGTCCGTCCCGGCGCAGAGCCAGGGCCATCTCCTCCAGCAGAGCCCGCAGAAAGATCCGGGCCTTCTCCTGACTCAAACCGATCTCGCGGGCCAGATCCCGGGAAAGCTCAAGGATTCCGGGCAAGATAGCGCTCCACCAGGGTGCGGATTTTTTCCAGGGATACCGGCTTATAAAGTACCTCCAGGGGTGCGGAACGCTGTTCCAGTACCCGGGCAAAGAGCTCCGGCTGCACGTAACCGGTAAGAACAATTACCGGAACCCGGGTGCAGGAAGTCCGCAAAAGATCACAGGCGTTTCCATCCGGAAGGACACAGTCGGAAATGATCAGATGATAGAGATGGCGTTGACATAGATCGTAAGCCTCGGCCAGGGTGGAAGCCTGGTCTATGGATAAGTCCGGGAAGACCAGACTTAAATACTCCACCAGCTGTTCCCGGAAAAGGGCTTCGTCTTCGATTACCAGAATTCGCCGGCTCATGATAGATTATTAATGGAACCCTTTTTCCGCAGGAGGTGAGCGGTGGCGCAGATCCTTCCTCCCGATCTTTTAGAGCTTCTGGCCTGTCCCAAGTGTAAAGGAGAAGTCCGGCTCAGGGAAGATCCTCCGGGGCTGGTATGTGTGCGCTGCGATCTCTTTTACGAAATAAGGGACGGGATCCCGGTCATGCTCATCGAGGAGGCCAGGAGATATTCCGAGGTGGTGGGCGGTGAGTCATCCGGGCACACCCCCTGAGGCCCTTTATTTCGTAAGCGCCTTCGGGCGCGAGGAGGAGCTGGTCCTCGAAGCGGTGAAGACGCTAAGCCGGAAACTGGGGCCGGTGAGTTTTTCCTCGGAGTGGCGGCCTTTTGATTTTACCGATTATTACACCCCGGAGTTCGGGAAACCCCTGGTAAGAGCCTTTTTCTTCTTCGGTTTGCGTCCCCAGGAGGACCTGGTGCGGGTCAAGCACTGGGCCTATGCGGTGGAGCAGGAATTCTCCCGGGAAGGCAAGCGGAGGGTGAATCTCGATCCCGGATATCTCCTTCTTTCCCGGGTGGTGCTCTCCACCTTCAAGGATTTTGCCCACCGTCTTTATCTGGGGCAGGGGGTCTTTGCCGAGGTTACCCTGATCTTCCGTCACGGGAGTTTTCGTCCCCTTCCCTGGACCTATCCGGATTATGCCCATCCGGACACCCTGGACCTTTTCAACCGCATGCGGGAGGAGTATAAGAGACTTTTGAGATGCTCCTCGACTCCTACGGCCGGCGGATAACCTACTTAAGGGTTTCGGTTACCGATCGCTGCAATCTCCGGTGTCTCTATTGCGGTCGGCATCGTTTTCGCTGGCTTCCTCCGGAGGAGATCCTGACCTATGAGGAGATAGCCCGGGTGGTGCGGGTGGCGGTGGAGATGGGGGTGGAGAGGGTGCGTCTGACCGGCGGGGAGCCCCTTCTGCGGCGCGGGATTTGCGGCC
>DRMH01000118.1 GCA_011322625.1 Thermosulfurimonas dismutans
CCCCAGACCCTTCCCACCCGAAAATGGCTGCGTTATTACACCGAATATTTCGATACCGTGGAGGTCAATGCCACCTTCTATGGAACCATTAAACCCCGAACCCTGAAGGCCTGGGTGGAGGAGACGCCGGAGGATTTTATCTTTGCCGTAAAGGCCAGCCGATACATAACCCATATCCGGAAACTGAGGGAGGTGAGGGAACCGCTGCTCCGATTCTATGCCGATCTGGAACCCCTCTATCCCAAACTGGGGGTGATCCTTTTTCAGCTCCCCCCCGGTCTGAGCTACCGCTCCGAAATCCTGGAAGAGTTCCTGGCCCTTCTTCCCCGGGAGTTTCCGGTGGCCCTGGAGATAAGACACGCCAGTTTTCACTGTGCGGAGTTCCTTTCCCAGCTCAGACGCTATGGGGTGGCTCTCTGCCTTTCGGATACCGCTGGCAGGTATCCTTCTCTGTTTCCCGCCCTGACCGCGGATTTTACCTACATTCGTTTACACGGCTCCCGCACCCTGTATCGATCCTGTTATACTGAGGAGGAATTAAGGGAATGGAGCCGTAAGATCGGGTCCTTTCAGGTATCCAGGGTTTATGTTTATTTCGACAACGATGCCCTGGGCTGGGCCCCGGAAAACGCCCTGCGTCTGAAGGCACTTCTGGGCCTTCCGACCAGGGAACTTCCTTCGGAGGCCCGGCATATCCTCGTCGGGAGGCCTAAGGACTGATGCCTGAAGAATATGTCCTCATGGAGGTGTGCGGAACCCACACCGTAAACATCTTCCGTTTCGGCCTGCGTAAACTCCTGCCCCCCGAGGTACGGCTCCTTTCAGGGCCGGGGTGTCCGGTCTGTGTCATGCCCCAGGAAGAGATAGATTTCCTGGTGGAACTGGTCGGGGATCCGGGAGTAACCCTGTGCGTGTTCGGAGACCTGATTAAGGTTCCGGGTAGCCGGGGTTCGCTCCGGGAAGCCCGGGCCCGGGGAGCCAGGGTGCGGATCATTTACTCTCCCCTGGAGGCGGTCCAGGTGGCCGAGGAGGAACCGGCCCGGAGGGTGGTCCTGGTAGGGGTGGGGTTTGAGACCACCGCTCCGGCCCATGCGGTGGCCTTGCTCGAAGCCCGCAAGCGAAGGCTTAAGAATTTCTGTTTTTTCTCCGCCTTAAGGACCATGCCTCCGGCTCTAAGGGCCCTCCTTTCCGATTCCTCTCTTTCCCTGCACGGTCTTCTTTTGCCCGGGCACGTGAGTGCGGTCATCGGAAGCCATCCTTACGCTTTTATCCCTCGCGATTTCGGTCTGCCCGGGGTCATCACCGGCTTTGAACCCCGGGATATCCTGGAGGGGCTTCTCATCCTGTTGAAACTTATAAAGGAGGGTAAGGCCACCATTGAAATCCAGTATTCCCGGGTGGTTCGTCCGGAGGGGAATCCGTGGGGGCAGCGTCTCCTCAAAGAGGTGTTTCGACCGGTGGAGGGCCGCTGGAGGGGATTGGGGAACATTCCCGAGAGCAAGCTCATCCCCGGTCCGGATTACGAGGATTTATCCGCGGAAGAGGTCTTCGGGGTCCGTCTTCGTCCCTCGCCGGAGCCACCGGGTTGCCGATGCGGGGAGGTTTTGCGAGCCCGGATCCTTCCCCCGGAATGTCCTCTTTTCGGTCGTCTCTGCACTCCGGAAAACCCGGTGGGGCCCTGTATGGTTTCAAGCGAGGGATCCTGCGCCGCCTATTTTCGTTTTGAGTCCCAGGGACAGACGATTTAATTCCCGCAGGATATCCCGTGGAGGAAGGGGGGTGAGCCCTTCGGGGGGCTTAAGGGTGCTATCCGAAAAGTTCACGAACAGGGGCTTGATGTGCCCGGAACGATCTATAATTTCCTTAATTTCCCTGCCGGAAAGTCCCAGATCCAGGGACAGGATCTCGGCCCTGGCCGGATCCGGGGTTATTTCCACATTGAGGGCCTGAAGGAGCCGGGTGGCTTCGCCGCTTATATGAGGTCTGGCCCGGAGAAAAACCCGGGAGGGTAGGGTATCGAAATTTTTCAGATAGATATTCTGGATCCGGCGCAGATAGTCGAAATTGAGCGGTCGAAGACAAAGGAAATTGGCCCCCAGGATGAGATGGAGACGATCCCCCCGGGCATGGTAGAGGAGAACCGGCCCCAGAAAACCTTCCTCGTTCAGGGTCAGAAGCAGGCGGCGGGTCTCCCGGGGATTCTCCCAGGGATCAAAGGCCGGGATTTTACAGGAGGTATCCTCCCGAAAGTGGGCGATCAGGCTCTCTTTCTCGGGAAAGGCCAGGCTTCGGAACCCCTCTCCGGCCAAAAGCAGGGCCAGGCGATAAACCACCTCGGGGCGTGATTCCAGCAAAAGGACCTCGGCCAAGGGCTTGAGGTGATAATTTCTCTCCGGGAAGAGGCAGAGAAAACGGGCTCCCCGGGAAGAGGGCAGGGCCAGAAGGAGACCGCCCTGGGTTTCGGCCATCTCCCGGGCCAGACTCAATCCCAGCCCCAGCCCTTCGGGTTTCTGGGTATAGAGATCCCCTCCCTGTACAAAGGGTTTAAAGATACGCCCGTAATCCTGAGGGCTTATCCCCGGCCCCTGATCCGAGACCTCCAGACTCAACCATCGCCGGGCGTGTAAATCCCGTTCCTCCTCTATATGGACCCAGATGGTCCCTCCTTCCGGGCCGAATTTGAGGGCATTGGAGAGGAGATTGAAGACGATCTCCTGAAGAAGATGCTGGTTCCCCTTCCAGGAGAGGTTCCTTTTTCCCAGGATCTCGATCCGGGCTTTTCGTTCCTTGATTTTCTGTTGCAGGAGGAATACGGCCCCCTCCACCACCTGTTCGACCCGGAATCTCTGGGGGGTTGAGCCCTCCAGATATTTGAACCGGACCACCTTCTGAAGGGCTTCGGTGAGTTGAAGGATAAACCGGGCGCTCTTCTGGATGTGGGTAAGATAGCGGAGCTGTTTTTCGTTGAGAAGGCCGTGGATCCCGGAACTCAACATCTCACTGAAACCCAGGATGGAGGTAAGGGGAGTGCGCAGTTCGTGCCCCATAAGGGCCAGCCAGCGATCCCGGGCCTCCTCCGCATGCCTAATCTGAAGTTCCTTTTCCTGAAGGAGGTCCTCCAGACGTTGAAGTTTGTTCCTGAGGCTCTGGTTTTCCCAGCGAAGCTGTTCATAAATCTCGTAAAGCTTGAGGATCAGGGCAGCCTCCCGGGCCAGGTGATCGAGCTGGGCTACCTTTTCCGGGGTAAAGAAGTTTTCCCTGGAGGCGTAGAAGTTGAGGGTTCCAAAGACCTCCTGATCACAGATGAGGGGAAGGGCGAGGGAGGAACGGAAACCGAAGGAGAGAGCCTTTTCCCTCCAGGGAGCATAGGTGGGGGAGGAGGGGATATTCGGTTCCACCACCGGTCTTTTTTCCAGTACCGCCCGGGCGGTGGGGCCCCGCGATAGCTCCGGATGACGGAGGTCTATGCGCAGATTCCGGATATAGGCGAAGTGTTTCCCGGAAAAGGCCCGAGGTCTTATCTCCTCGTCTTCGGAGACGAATCCCAGCCAGACCAGCAGACAGCGACTTTTTTGCCGCAGGATCTCACAGAGCCGGGTAAAAAAGACCCCCGGAGGCTGGGAAAAGTCCTCCCAAATCTCAGCCAGAAGGTGCATATTTCAGTCCCTGTCCCCGCGCAGACTCTTAAGGAGCTGGTAGAGCTTGGATTCTCCGTGTTCCCGGAAGGTTTCTTTGATCCGGAGGATCTCCTCGCGACTTTCCAGAAAGACTTCCCCCACCCGGGGATCAAACTGGGTTCCCAGACCCTCCTCGATGATCCGGAAGGCCTCCTCCGGGGAAAGGGCCTTTCGGTAGGGACGATGGCTGGTCAGGGCGTCGAATACGTCCGCTACGGCCACGATCCGGGCCGCCAGAGGGATCTCAGTCCCCTTAAGCCCTCGGGGGTAACCCTTTCCGTCCCATCTTTCATGATGGTAGAGGGCTACGATTTCCCCTACCTTGACAAAACCCGTTTTGGTGCCGCGCAGTATTTCGGCCCCTATTTCGGTGTGTTTTTTCATAATCTCCCATTCCCGTTCATCAAGGGGGCCGGGCTTAAGAAGGATCTGATCCGGGATGCCTATCTTCCCGATATCGTGCAGGGGAGCGGCATAAAGGATGCTTTCCACCGCCTCTTCGTTCAACCCCAGTTTTCGGGCCAGAAGGGCGGAGTAATGGGCCATGTGCTGAATGTGTTCTCCGGTATGTTCGTCTCGGTACTCCGCGGCCCTGGACAGACGCAGGATTACCTCCAGGGAGAGTTCCTTGATCCGTTGGTGGGCCCGCCTCAGGGCCTCTAGCGTCTTCTGAAGCTCCTGCGTCTTGAGGGCTACCTCCCTTTCCAGGGCCTCCTTGTGCTGCTTGAGGTGGTCCCGATAGGCCTTGACCTCAAGGAGGGACTTCACCCGGGCCTTAAGCTCGGGTAGAGCCACCGGTTTGGTGAGAAAATCGTCGGCTCCGGCCTCTAGGGCCTGGATGCGATCCTCGATCTCCCCCAGAGCGGTAACCATTACCACGGGGATGTCCCGGGTGGACTGATCCCGCTTCAATTCCCGACAGACCTCAAAACCGGATACCCCCGGCATCATTACGTCGAGAAGGATAAGGTCCGGAAGGTGTTCCCGGGCCAGAACTAAGCCCTCTTCCCCGTTGTCGGCTTTCAATACACCGTAACCCAGAGCCTCCAGATAATCTCCCAGCAGCTCAAGAATGGTGGGGTCGTCATCTACACAAAGGATAAGGGGCCTTTTCAAGATAGAAACCTCTCTATAGCCTCAAGCTCCTCCCGGTAATTAATATTCAAGAAGGTTATGCCCTGAACATCTAAAGGATACCAGGCTTCGGCGCTCAAGCCAAGGATTTTCGAGGGAGGAAGGCCGCAAAACCATTCCCGGAGGGATCTCTTCCCCCGGCGGAGGTAATCCTCCAGGAAGGGAAGAAGCTTTCGGGCGTAGAATCCCGGAAAGGGTTCCGGTTTGCCCCGGACATTCAGGCAGAATCCGACCCAGAAGTCCCCTGCGAAGAATTCGGTTTGGAGTTTTTGAAGGAGGGCGGGCTTAAGCAGAGGCTGGTCGCAGCTTGCCACCAGCAGCGTTTCCCCGGGGGCCAGAGCCCTGAGTCCGGCCAGGATTCCGCTGAGGGGACCTTCTCCCGGAAAGGGATCCAGCACCACCCGGGCGAATTCCCGGGCCAGGATACCCTCGGCCTGTTCGGGCTGGCGCAGGGAGAGCCAGATTTCCCTGCAGAAGGGACGCAGGGCCTCCCTTACCCAGAGGGCAAGAGGTCTTCCCCGAAGATGGGCCAGGGCCTTGCCGCCTCCGAATCTTCTTGCCTCTCCCCCGGCAAGGATTAGTCCGATTGTTCGACTGCGCATGGGAAAATTTTAACAAATTTCAAAAAATTTGCTCTAAGAAGCCAAATCGAACCTTGACAAGGAAGTTATTTTGATTCTATAACTACTTCGGACGATTATGGAGTTCCACGAGATCTCTAAATAAAAGTCTGAGCAAGGAGGTGTATGATGTCCAGTCTTTTGATTGAGCGGCCTCTTCCGCACGGTGGGCGTCTGGTCGAACGGGTTATCGAGGACAAAAGGGTGGCCCGTAAGATCTGGAAGAGTTGCAATGCCGTCTATGAAATTAAGCCCACGCTCCACTATGAAACCGGGGTTCCGGTTCGTAATGTCTATCGGGAGATCATGTCCATCTGTTACGGGTTCTTCAGCCCGGTAGAGGGGTCCATGAAGCAGGCTGAGGTGGAGCGCGTTCTGAAGGAGCGCCGGTTGCTTAACGAGTGGATCTTCCCCTATCCCCTGATTTTCGATATCAGCAAGGACGATCTCAATAAGCTCGGGGTTGAGGTGGGAGATCGTCTCGGGCTTACCCTGAAGGGCAAGCCCTTTGCCATTCTGGATATCGAAGAGATCTATGAGATCGATCCCGAGGAGCTGGCCTATAAGACCTTCGGCGATCCGGAGACCAACCCGGAGGTGGTGCAGCAGAAGTTCGACAAGAAGCATCCGGGGTGGGTAATCTATCGCAGTCATCAGCCCTATGTGCTGGCCGGAAAATATACTATTATTAATCCTCCCAAGCTTAAGCCCCCGTTTGATCGTTTCTGGTTCCCGCCGCGCAAGTCCCGCGAGGAGTTTGAAAAGCGCGGCTGGCGCACGGTGATCAACCACCAGACTCGAAATGTGCCCCACGTGGGGCATGAATTCCTGATGAAGTGTGCGGCCTTTACCGGCGATGTGGAGCCCTGTCACGGTATTCTGGTCAATGCCGTGATCGGGGTGAAGCGTCGGGGCGATTATCCGGACGAGGCCATTGTGGAGGCTCACGAGGCGGTAAACAAATATGGTTACATTAAGCCCGAGCGGCATCTGGTGAGCATCGTCCTCTGGGATATGCGCTACGGTAACCCGCTGGAGTCCCTGCTTCACGGAATTATCCGTCAGAATATGGGTTGTACGCATCACATGTTCGGGCGTGACCACGCTGCGGTGGGTGAATATTACGACAAGTTCGCCACCCAGATCCTCTGGACCAAGGGGATTCCCAGCTTCGGGTTCCCGGCTCCGCCCACCGATGTTCCGTATGGGCTCAAGATTCGGCCGCAGAATATGCGGGAATTCTCCTACTGCCCCACCTGTAAGGAAATGGCCTATTCCGAGACCTGCGGCCACAAGCGGGAGAAGCTTTCCGGAAGCTTCCTCCGGGGCATGGTGGCCGAGGGTGTGCAGCCCCCGAGCATTATCATGCGTCCGGAGGTTTACAAGGTGGTGGTCAAGTGGTGGAAGCATTTCGGTTATCCGTTCTGTAACGAAAAATATGTAATTAATAAAGAAAAGGAGCTTGAGGTCGATCTGGAGGACCTTTAAAGATTAAAAATTAGCGAGGAGGGAGAGAAATGGCCTACTTTATGGTGGTGCTTTTGGATGATAGTCGGATGGAGAAGATTAAGGGTACGGGCCTTGAGGAGCATATCAAATACATGTTCGGTGGAGAGCTCAGGCTCCTTGAGGTGGAGGTAAACGAGGATCTCAAGAATAAGATCCTGGCCGAGTTTGAGACCGCCCGGGTGGATTCCCGGGGGGCCATCACCGATGTTCCGGTGGCCTTTATGCGGGAGCTCTTTAACCAGGTAGTGGAGAAGAAGTCTCTGGGGCCCGAGGTGGTAGAGGGGGTGCTGGCCAAGGTTGGGGAGATCAAGGAGATGGCGGCCAAGGAGTCTGAATATCTGCCTCCTCCGGAGATAGAAGTTTAAAAAAACTGATAATGTCCCGCGATTGGCGAATATGAAACTTGCCATAAAAACGGAAATTATGATAGCTAAGATTAGGGGCTGTAAGGCCGGAAGGCCCAAAAATAATGTAAGGAGGTAGGGAGTATGCCGAGCTATGTAAATCCTGAAAAGTGTGACGGATGCAAGGGTGGTGATCGGACGGTTTGTATGTACATCTGTCCCAACGACCTCATGATTCTGGACACCGAGAACATGAAGGCCTATAACCAGGAGCCGGATCAGTGCTGGGAGTGCTACAGCTGTGTGAAGAGCTGCCCGCAGGGTGCGATTTCCGTGCGGCACTACTCGGACTTTTCTCCTCTGGGTGCGTCCTGTCAGCCCATGCGGGGTACCACGGACATTATGTGGACCATTAAGTTCCGGAATGGGGTGGTGAAGCGTTTTAAGTTCCCCATTCGGACCACGCCCGAGGGTTCTGCTGATCCCACGCTGGGCAAGCCGGATCCGGATCTTTCCGCTCTGGGCGACAATCGTCTCTTTACCGAGATCGCCGATGGCGTGACGCCGGCTACCCCGGAGAATCCGGTGGCGATCAAGTTTGCGGGGTAAAGAATTTTTGGGTGTTTAGAAAAATTTTAGAAAGGAGGGAGAGTTATGGGTAGGATTTGGTCTTACAATCCTGGGTTGCCTTTGGCCGAGCCTGAAATCGTAGAGATGGAGACGGATATCCTTATCGTGGGTGGCGGAATGGCTGCCTGCGGGGCTGCGGTGGAGGCGGTTCGCTGGGCCAAACAGGCTGGTCTCAAGATCGTGCTTTGCGACAAGGCCGCTCTGGAGCGTTCCGGAGCGGTGGCCATGGGTCTTTCGGCCATTAACACCTATATCGGCGAGAACAAGCCGGATGACTATGTCCGGATGGTGCGCTGCGACCTGATGGGGATCATCCGGGAGGACCTTTCCTTCGATGTGGGCCGGCACGTGGACGACACCGTGCACTGCTTTGAGGAGTGGGGTCTCCCCATCTGGAAGAAGACCGACGATGGGAAGACCCTTGATGGTGCCGAGGCCAAGGCCAAGGGGCTCACGCTTAAGGGTGGGGCCAAGCCGGTGCGTTCCGGTCGCTGGCAGATCATGATCAACGGTGAGTCCTATAAGGTGATCGTGGCCGAGGCGGCCAAGAACGCCATGGACCAGATGGGAGACAACGGCGTCATCCTGGAGCGGGTCTTCATCGTGCGGCCTCTCCTGGACGCCAACGAGCCCAACCGTTGCTGCGGCGGCGTGGGCTTTTCCGTACGTGAGAACAAGATCTATATCATCAAGGCCAATGCCACTCTTATCGCCACCGGCGGAGCGGTGAATATCTTCCGTCCTCGTTCCCACGGTGAGGGAATGGGACGTACCTGGTATCCGGTGTGGAACCCTGGTTCCGGATATGCCATGGTGCTCATGAGCGGTGGTAAGCTGGTTCTCATGGAGAACCGTTTCGTTCCCGCCCGATTCAAGGACGGTTATGGACCGGTGGGAGCCTGGTTCCTCCTCTTCAAGGCCCGGGCTACCAACGCCTTTGATGAGGATTACATCGCCAAGCACAAGGACGAGCTCAAGAAGTTCGCTCCTTACAGCGAGGCCTCCGTGGTGGGTACCTGTCTGCGTAACCACGCCATGCTCATTGAGATGAAAGAGGGGCGTGGGCCTATTTACATGCACACCGAGTGGGCCCTCCAGGAGGCCATGAAGAGCATGGATAAGAAGGAGTTCAAGAAGCTCGAGGCCGAGGCCTGGGAGGACTTCCTGGACATGTGCGTAACCCAGGCCGGGCTCTGGGCCTGCTTGAACATCGAGCCCGAGAAGAAGCCCTCCGAGATCATGCCCACCGAGCCCTACTTCCTGGGTTCGCACGCCGGTTGTGCCGGGGCCTGGTGCTGCGGTCCGGATGAGGACTGGGTGCCCGAGGAATACAAGAAGCCCTGGGATGAGATCGGCCGCTACAACCGGATGACCACGGTGAAGGGTATGTTCTGTGCCGGTGACACCGTGGGGGCCTGCGGGCACAAGTTCTCCTCCGGTTCCCACGTGGAGGGTCGTATCGCGGCCAAGGCCATGGTGAAGTTCTGCCTGGATAATAAGGACTTCAAGCCCACCCCGAAGCGCAGTGCCGAGGAGTACAAGAAGGAGATCTATGCGCCGTGGTATCGGTTTGAGGAGTTCAAGAACGCCACCACGGTCTATGAGATCAACCCCAACTACCTCCTGCCGCGGCAGATCCAGAACCGTCTGATGAAGATCATGGACGAGTACGTGGCCGGAACCTCCACCTACTATCAGACCAACAAGGTCATGCTGGAGCAGGGGCTTGAGCTCCTCACCATGCTCAAGGAGGACATGCAGCTTGCGGCGGCTCGGGATCTGCACGAGCTCATGCGGGCCTGGGAGAACATCCACCGGGTATGGACGGCCGAGGCCCATCTCCGGCACATCCTCTTCCGTGAGGAGAGCCGGTATCCGGGTTACTACTATCGGGCCGACTTCCCTGGTCTCGACGACCAGAACTGGCGCTGCTTCACCCTCTCCAGCGTGGATCCCGAGACCGGCGAGTGGAAGATGGAGAAGTTCCCCTACATCCAGATCATCCCCGATCCTCTGGGACCGTAAGCGGAAGGGGTCTTCCGAGGGGGGCCGGGAGGCCCCCCTCTTTTTATCCTTAGTTTGTACGGAGGGTCCGGTGAGGGCCTTCGGTGCAAGCTAAGGTTATAAAACCGGGAGGAGGCGGTTATGGCTTACGATAAAATTTTGGTGGTAGGCGGAGGGATAAGCGGTATTACGGCGGCCGTGGAGGCGGCCGAGATGGAATACGATGTATATCTGGTGGAGAAGGAACCTACCCTAGGAGGGCGGGTGGCTCAGCTGCGATATTACTTTCCCAAGCTCTGTCCTCCTACCTGCGGGCTGGAGATGAATTATCGGCGAATCAAGACCAATCCCCGCATTACGGTTTATACCATGGCCACAGTAAAG
>DRMH01000119.1 GCA_011322625.1 Thermosulfurimonas dismutans
CAGGGGTTTACGACCCGAAGGCCTTCTTCCCCCACGCGGCGTCGCTGGGTCAGGCTTGCGCCCATTGCCCAAGATTCCCCACTGCTGCCTCCCGTAGGAGTCGGGCCCGTGTCTCAGTGCCCGTGTGGCCGACCACCCTCTCAGGCCGGCTACCCGTCGTAGGCTTGGTGGGCCGTTACCCCACCAACTACCTGATGGGCCGCGGGCCCCTCCCCAGGCAGGAGCTTGCTATGCAGAGGCCCCCTTTGGTGCGTGAGCTTGCGCCCACGCACATTATCCGGTATTAGCCCCAGTTTCCCGAGGTTATCCCGGACCTGGGGGCAGGTTACCCACGTGTTACTCACCCGTCTGCCGGTGTACTCGGGAGGCCGAAGCCTCCCTTTCCCCCACGACTTGCATGTGTTAGGCACGCCGCCAGCGTTCGCCCTGAGCCAGGATCAAACCCTCAGCAGAATTCAAACCTCCCGGCTCCGGAATCACCCTCAAGGGGAGATTCCAGGCCGCCGAGGCTGAAACCGCGGAGGCCTGCCCATGCGCCACTATTCAGTTTTCAAAGATCAGCTTCACTTGCCGAAATTTAATTATAACCAACGAAGGAAACCTGTCAAGCCCTCGTGAGGAAGGCTTCCCTTAACGATTCCCAAAGAGCGACGGACGGCTTTAACATTAACTCGCTTCTTCTCCCTGTCAAGACCCCCGAAAAATCTTAAACTAAGCGTCCTCCCCTTGAGGCAGAAACTGAATTCCGTTAAAATAAAAACGAATTTTCCTTTGCCCCCGTAGCTCAGGCGGATAGAGCACGGGATTCCTAATCCCGGAGTCGGAGGTTCGAGTCCTCCCGGGGGCGCTTCCATGGAGTTCTCCCTTTAAATCGATTCAAAGAGAAGGATCTCTTCCAGGGCGCCCAGGAGGGCGTCTATTTCCCGATAACCTATGATAAGAGGAGGGCTCAAACGTAAAACATCCGGTTTAGGAGCGGTGGTGAGAATACCCCGGGAAAAAAGGGCCTGCATGAGTTCTGAAGAAGAGACGCGGGTTTCCAGGCCCAGAAGAAGTCCCGCTCCGCGAACCCCCTTCACTTTTTCCGGAAATTTTTCCGCCAATCCCTGGAGCCCTTTGCGCAGGGCCTCTCCCTTAAGTCGTACCTCATCGAGGAAGCCCGGGGAGAGCACCCTTTCGAGCACGGCAAGAGCGGCGGCACAGCAAACCGGGTTACCTCCGAAGGTGGAGGCATGGGAACCCGGGGTGAGGGCCGCCATGACCTCCTCCCGGGCGAGCACCGCCCCCAGGGGAAGTCCACCGGCGAGACCCTTGGCCAGGCAGAGGATATCGGGCTCGACCCCGTAAAGTTCGTAGGCAAAGAGCCGGCCGGTGCGTCCGATTCCGGTCTGGATCTCGTCGAAGATAAGAAGGGCTCCGGCCTCCTCGCAGGCCCGGCGAGCGGTCTCGAGGAACTCCCGGGTAAGGGGAATCACCCCTCCTTCTCCCAGAATGGGCTCGAGGATCACCGCGCAGGTCCGCTCGTCAACCGCCTGGATCAGGGCCTCCATATCGTTTGCCGGAACATGCATAAAGTCCGGGACCAGGGGCTCGAAGCCCTCCCAGTAGGCGGGCTGTCCGGTGGCGGAAAGGGCTCCATAGGTCCTTCCATGGAAGGAGTTTTCGAGGGCCACAATCCGGGTCTTTCCGGGCCCGGAGCGGAGATAGGCGTAGCGGCGGGCCAATTTTAAAGCGGTCTCCACGGCCTCGGCCCCGGAATTACAAAAAAAGACCCGCTCGGCAAAGGAATTCTCCACCAGGATGCGGGCCAGTCGGGCCTGGGGTTCGGTCCAGTAAAGATTAGAAACATGAAGGAGTCTTTCGGCCTGCTTCTTTATGGCCTTTACCACTTCATCCGGGGCATGTCCCAGGGCACAGACCGCGATTCCGGCACAAAAGTCCAGATATTCACGACCCTCTTCGTCAAAGAGTCGGCTTCCCTTTCCCCGCACGAAAGCCACAGGAAAACGCCGGTAATTGGCGGCCAGATAGGTCTCTCCCAGGTCTTTGATTATTCCCATTGAGACTCCTCCTTAAAACTTAAAATTTCTGGTAATATGGACTATAACATGAATAAAGCTCAGCGCCGCCTTCTGATCCTCTTTAAGGCCCTGGCTGACGAAAACCGTTTGCGCATCCTGGAGGAATTAAAGCACGGGGAGCGTTCGGTTACCGAACTGGTGGAATGCCTGGGAATTTCTCAACCCCTGGTCTCCCATCATCTTCGAGAGCTCAAACTGGCCGGCCTGGTAGATCGGCGCAAACAGGGTCCTTTTGTCTTTTACAGGATCAGGAATCTTCGGATCTTTGATTTACTGAACCAGGCCCAAGCCCTTTTTCCGGAGGCAGGAAATGAAGAAGGATCTTTTTAAGACCCTCTCGGTGGAAGAAATGAAAGATCTTTTGCGGGAACTGCTGGCCGAACTCTATCAACTCCTTGAGGAAGAGGAACAGGAGAAACTCTTTCTGGAACTTTTTCGGGGAGAAGAAGGGCGAGTTCCCTCCATGGTCTATTACTGACTGGCCAAGTGTTTTGACGCGGGCGTGGACCCGCGTTCGGTCTGCAAGGGAATAGTCTCCGCGGTGGGAGAAAAGGAAAGTCTTCCCGAGGAGGTGCCGGAGGACCTGAAGTACCTCTTCGAAGAATGGCTTGACGAACTCACAGAGGAAGCCCGCCATATCCTCTCCCAGGAGCCCGGGCTTTCCGTGGTGGAATTGGCTCGCCGGCTCCGACTCTCTCCCGAAGCAACGGCCTATCTCTGCAAGAGACTGGAACGGAATCTTCAATAAGGCCCCTCTTTTTACTAACCCCGGGCCAAAGGGCAGGCACTTTCCTTATTCCGGAGACTCCTCTTCTCAGACCGGGCTTTAAACGGAGCTTGATCTTTAAATAAAAATATTTTAATATGTTGATGTAAGGAAAAGATCGAGAGGTCCGTTGCCCCTACTTTTCAGATCCTTAAGCAGGAGGGCGAGGTATGAAATTTACGATCATCGTTTCCCAGGATCATCCCGAGATCGTTTGGAACGCCTTTCGTCTGGCCAATTTGATTCTCAGCCAAAACGATGAGGTGGTGATTTTCTTAAACGGCCCCTCCGTAAATTACCGAAGGCTTCACTCCGAAAGATTTCCTATCCTTGATCTGGCCAGGAAATTCGTCTCGAACGGGGGCATCCTCAAGGGCTGAGGGAAGCTTATGGAAATCCACGGAGTGGATGAAGACGAATATCTCCAAAAAGGGTCCCAAAAGTTCCTTTATGAAAGCATTAAGGATAGCGACAAGACTCTCTGTTTTTAAAACGAAAATTTGATGAGGAATTACGAATTTATTACCGAGGGGAAGAGATGAAGGCATGGAGGCATGTTTTAATGTTTCTTTTGCTGGTGGCTTTTTCGGTGTAGGTGATGGGTCTGCAAAGCGGGGTGGTGGCTTCGGGGAAGGGGGCCTCCGGCCCGGTTTCCCCGGTAGCTGCCTGTAAGGTGCCGGTTAAGAGTTCCCTGGGGCTCTCCGGCAAACTGGGGCGGATCATTGCCGAAACTCCTATCTGCGGCCCGGGGTGCACCCGGGGATGCATCGATCCCTCGGCTCCGCGGGGCTATCTGGGCCTTCCCGGAGGCCCCAGGCCTCACCTCCTGATCGGACTCCTCTGGGCCCTCTGGGTGGGCTGGATCTTTTCCACCGTGGGGGCCTTCGGGGGTATCATGGCCGGGGTGGGGCACATCACCATCTTCGGCCTGGCCAACTACGCCAAGGGGTTCAAAAAGACCAATCTGGCCCTTAACGAGTTTCTCACCGACAGCATCCGGGTCTCCAACATGTTTCTGGTGGGGCTCAGCGCCCTGGTCTCCACCGCCAACTACTGGCGCATGAAACGCATCGTGGCGCCCCTGGCCGTGGCCATGGCCATCGGGGCGGTGGGAGGGGCCTTCGGTATCGCCGAGCTGACCGCGGGCAAGATCTCCCTGCGGGAATATATCGGTTATTTCGGGCTGGCGGTCTTTCTGGTGGCCGGGTTCATGTTCTATGGCACCACCCAGCGGGCCCTGGCCAAGAGAAAGGCCGCCCGGGAAGCGGCCAAACGGTTCGAGAAGGCGGCCCGAGAGGGAGGCGAGGCCGCCGAGGGGGTCAGGGTCCTGGAGCTGGGTCTTACCCGCTGTCGGTTCACCTTCTACGGGGTGGAGTTCCAGTTCAATCCCCTGGTGGCCGCCCTGGGAGGCTTCTACATCGCCATTATCGCCGTGTTCCTGGGGATAGGGGGCGGTTTCCTGCTGGTGCCGTTCATGACCGATGTCGTCAAATTGCCCATGTTTATCGTGGCCGGGACCTCGGCCTTCGTGGTGATGATCAAGATGATCATCGGTATAGCCACCTATATGCTGATCAAAGGGGTGCGGGTGTGGTGGCCCCTTATCGGCACCGAACTGGTGGGTATCTTCATCGGGTCCATGATCGGCCCCCGAACCCAGAAGTATATCCCCGATATCTGGCTCAAGCGTCTGTTTGTCCTCCTGGCCATCTATGTGGGTCTGCGTTATACCTCCAAGGGTTTCCTGGGCCACAGTATCGTGCCTCCCTATTAAACCCGGAGG
>DRMH01000120.1 GCA_011322625.1 Thermosulfurimonas dismutans
GAGATGGGTTTCCGCCCGGAAAGGGCCTCTACCGCCACATTAAGCCCCCCGTGATAGGCGTTAAAACAGTCGCAGGAAAGGATGTCTATCTCCCGGGTGTCCTCGTTTTTATAGGTTACTTCGGTGCGAGAAAGTACCTGCCGCAGGGTATCCCCGGCGGCGCTTCCGTAAAGGTCTTCTCCGTAGGCGTAACCCATAGTGGTGAGGAAGACCTCGGCGAGATCCCGGCGTTCCTTCCAGGCCCCGGCCTCAAGCACACTTTCCACTCCGGTGCCGTAAGCCCCCGGAGGCTCGGAAAAGACCCGAAAGCGGGCCCTGCGCCGGGCCTCTCCTTTGGAAAGACCCTGCGCAAGGAGCCTTTCGAGATCCCGGCGAAAGTTTTCCGCCAGGGGATTCATCTCCGGGGGTTCGGGAAGCGAGGCCACCTCCGCCACCGCCCGGTCGAAGAGCTCCATCAGGTTGCGAAAGGCGTCCCGGAAAAAGCCGCTTACCGTGAGACATACATCCACCCGGGGCCGTCCGAGTTCGGTGAGGGGGATCACCCGGATTCCGGACACCCGTCCGTCCTCCCGCCAGCGGGGTTCCACCCCCAGGAGCCACAGAGCGCAGGCGAAATCCTCTCCCCGGGTGCGCATGGTGGGGGAACCCCAGAGCACCATGGAGAGTGTTCGAGGGGAGTGGCCGTGATCCCGAAGGTGACGCTCGAGCAGGGCCTCGGCCTGGCGCTTTCCCCGCTCGAAGGCCACCCGGGAGGGAACCCTCAGGGGATCCACGCTGTAGAAGTTGCGTCCGGTGGGTAAAACCTCCACCGCTCCCCGGGTGGGGGCCCCGGAAGGACCGGGCGGAACAAATCCTCCCGCAAGCCCTGCGAGCAGATTATCCATCTCCAGGGTTACTCCGGAAAGGAGTTGCCGGATCTCGGTCTCCGGAAGGGTGCTCTGGCGACGAATGGCCCTTACGGTCTCCTCAAGGTCACGCCCTTCCGGAACCTTTCCCAGGATGTGAAGCCCCCGGTTGACATGGGTTCCGGCCACCTCTTCCAGATAGGCATGAAGGGCCGAAAGGAAGGCCTCCGGATCCTTCTCGGCTTCTTCCGGGGTTAAGGGTAACTCCTCAAAGAGTTCGCTTTCCCGGGCTCTTTCCAGAATCTTCCGGCGTGTCCCCAGGGCCAGGTCCGGATTTTCCCGTTTGAGGGTTCGATACTCCTCCAGGAGATCGGAGATTTCGGCCAGATCTCCGGAAAGACCGGCCTGCATCTGCGGAGGAATCATGTGATCCAGAATCACGGCGTAGCTCCGGCGTTTGGCCTGGGTGCCCTCGCCCGGGTCATTCACGATATAAGGATAAAGGTTGGGAAGGTCGGCGATAGCCAGTTCCGGGAAGCACCCCTCGGAAAGTCCCACGCTCTTTCCCGGAAGCCATTCCAGGGTTCCGTGTTTCCCCACATGGATCACCGCGTGAGCTCCGAATTCCTCCCTCAGCCAGGTGTAAAAGGCCAGATAGTGGTAGGGCGGGGGCAGATCCGGACGATGGATGTCCCCGGCGGAGAGTTTTTCGATCTTTCCCCGCGGAGGCTGGAGAGTGAGGAGGAGGTTTCCGTTCCTGAGACCGAAGAAAAGGAAATGGTCCTCTCCGGAGGGGGTTTTCAGGACCAGAAAGTCTCCGGGAAATTCTCCCCAGGTCCGGCGAAGATCCTGTCGTATTCTCTCCGGATATCTTTCCAGGTGGGTACGGAAGCGTTCCACCGGCCAGAGAATGGGTTTTCGGCGGAGGAGTTCCTCCGGGGGGAGATAACGTTGATCATAGATCTGGCGGGCCCGAAACTCGCGGGCGATCTCTTCACCCGATGGATAAACCCTCTCCACGGTGTAGCCCTCCTCGGCCAGGCGCCTTATCAGGCGGGCCACGGATTCGAAACTATCCAGTCCGAAGGCGCAGCCCATGCGATCCTCACGGGGAGGATAATGATGAAAGACGATGGCCACACGCTTTTTACGGTTGGGAAGGAGCTTGAGGCGGGCCCAGTTTGCGGCAAGCCTGGCCAGCCTCCGCACCCCCTCCGGTATAGTTTTCAGGCGCGGTATGGGGGTCCCCAGGATCTCGGAGATTTCCTCCTGAGCCCTTCCAGCCACCGGATAGGTGATGATTACTCCGTCAAACTCCGGCTGGGCCACGGAAATCGAGACCTCAAGCGGAGAGAGCCCCGCGGGAGAGTCCCTCCAGGCCTCGGGGGCGGAAAAACTCAGGATTCCGTGGACCACGGGCACATCGAGGAAAGGGTAAATCTCCTCGGTTTCCGGCCAGAGGAGCCGGTGAGAAAAAGGCTGAAGGTTGATAAGGACGGAGATTACCGTCCGGCCCTCCTTTTTAAAGAAGGTTTCGGCCACCCGGTTGGGCGAAAGCCCCTCGCCCTCGGCCACGAAACGCCTATGGAAGACCGGAAGCGCCGCGAGTCCCTGGTTTTCTAATTCCTCTACCAGAGCGGAGATCGGAGCGAGATCCCCGTTTACGAAGTATCCCTGATAGAACCAGATCCCCGCAAGGGAGCGCTTTCCGCCGAGATGTTTCTCGAGCCAGGAGAGATAACTATCCAGATCCGGGAAAAAGCCGCCCCGGGGATGCCAGATTCCTTCCGAGGGAGGCCTTTTCGGAGGGGAGGGAGGCGGCACCTCCTCCCCCAGCTCCGAGAGGATCTGAAGGAAGAAGTTCTTGAGATTTTCCGGCCCTCCGTAGGAGAGATATTTCACCCGTTTTTCAAAGGCCTCGTTCCTGGGCCGGGCGTGTTCCTCCACCAGGGAGAGATCCGCCGGGCTCCCGGAGACCGGCTGAACGTGAACGATCTCGCCGGAGAAGTTTTCAAGGAGCGCCTCGAGTCCGGGGAGGCTCTCGGGCCCTCCGTGGGGAAGAAGTACCAGGGCCCGGGCCGAACGGGAGAGTGCGGAAAGCTCTCTTGCGCCGGGAGCCGTTTCGCGGAAAAAGACCCGCAGGGGCACGTGTGTTCCCTGCCGTGCAAGGTCCTTTACCGCCTCCTCCAGCGCTCCCAGCTCCGTTCCGGTGGTAGTATAGTAGAGAATTAAACTCCGGGGCGGGGAGGAAGCCCGCCCCGGGTATGAAGGGGGTTGGTGCTTTACGGGGGAGGCCATGTTTCCGTCTTTAAAATCCCTTAATTTTTATCCCGGCAAAGAGATTGAATCCCGGGGCGCGGTAACCTGCAGCCCACTCGTAGTCCGTA
>DRMH01000121.1 GCA_011322625.1 Thermosulfurimonas dismutans
ATCTTTCTGGCCGCAGCCTTTCCAGGCTTCGGGTAGCCCCTTGCAAAACAGTCTAAAGTTATCCTGCGAAAACACCCATGCCCCTCCGAACCCTTTGATTTTCAACGTCCCGCTAAATCCCGCCAAGTCCCGCTATTTGTTAACTAGTCCAAACTTATCTTGCAACTGTCTAAGTTTATCCTGCAATTTTTCCAAAACCGGCTTGCAATGAACAATCAAGCCATAGGGGGGCCACGTTAGGGTTTTGGGATAAACGAGGCTCTAAGAGCCGGCGGTGGGACTTGAACCCACAACCCTGGGATTACAAATCCCATGCTCTGCCAGTTGAGCTACGCCGGCGGGGAAATAAACTGGCGGAGGGGGTGGGATTCGAACCCACGGTGCCGGTTTTGCCGGCACACTCGCTTAGCAGGCGAGCGCCTTCGACCACTCGGCCACCCCTCCCGGGGTTCTTCCAGTTTAGCGGTTCTTCTTTCAGAGATCAAGTCCAGCGGAGGGGGAGGGATTCGAACCCCCGGAGGGCGCTGAGGCCCTCAGCGGCTTTCAAGGCCGCCCCCTTCGACCGCTCGGGCACCCCTCCCTATTTCCAAACTTACCTAAAGATCGGCAAAACTCAAGCTTGTGGAAAGCCGCAGGAGAGGATATTCTGTGGAAAAATCTTTCGGCGGAGGTCGGTATGACCCCGGAGGAGCTTTTCGAAGAAGGGGCTTTTCTCCTGGTCAAAAAACAGTTCACCGAGGCCATCGAATGGCTCACCCGGGCCATTGAAGCCGATCCCGGTATGGCCAAGGCCTATCAGGCCCGGGCTGCGGCCTATCTGCAGCTGGAACGTCTAGATGAGGCCGAGGCCGATCTCAACAAGGCTCTGGATCTGGACCCCGAAAACCCGCGTCTTTATTTTCGAATGGGTCAGATCTTTTATCGACGCAGTCAACTGGCGCAGAAGGAGGAGGACAAGAGGGGTCTTCTGGAAAGGGCCCTGGAGTTTTTCAACCGGGCCATAGACCTTGAACCCATGTATGCTGCGGCCTTTATGGCCCGCAGTCAGGTATATCGGGATCTGGGAGAGGAGGAACTGGCCGATTTCGATCTGGATAAAGCCGCGGCCGTGCAACGGGAACTGGCCAAGGCCCGAAAGATCGTGGATTTTTAGCCTTCTACCAGGGTAACCCAGCCGAAGGGATCTTCCTTTTCTCCGTATTGAATGGCGGTAAGTTCGTCGAATAGTTTCTGGGCCAGAGGCCCGGTTTGCCCCTGGTTTATTAGATACTCCTTTCCCCGGTAGTAAAGGGCCCCCACCGGGGAGATCACCGCCGCGGTACCGGTCCCAAAGCACTCTCTCAACCTTCCGGTCTCGATGCCCTCAATCACCTCGTCGATACTTATGCGCCTTTCCGAAACCCGGAGCCCCCAGTGGCGAGCCAGTTGAAGGACCGAGTCCCGGGTGATTCCGGGGAGAATGCTTCCGGAAAGGGCCGGGGTAACCAGTTCGTCGTCGAAATAAAAGAAGATATTCATGGTCCCCACTTCCTCTACATACCGCCGTTCCACAGCGTCCAGCCAGAGAACCTGGGTATAGCCTTTCTTTTTGGCCACTTCAGCGGCTTTAAGACTGGCGGCGTAGTTGCCTCCGGCCTTTACCTCTCCGGTTCCTCCGGGAGCAGCCCGGACGAATTCGTCGGTGACGTAAATCTTTACCGGATTGAATCCCTCCTGATAATAGGAACTTACCGGAGAGAGGATAACCATGAAAAGATAGGTATGGCTGGGTTTGACCCCCAGAGAGGGTTCGGTACCGAACATGAAAGGACGGATGTAAAGAGCGGCTCCCTTTTCCCGGGGGATCCAGGCCCGATCTATCCAGACCAGTTTCTTTATGGCTGAAAGGACGAATTCCTCGTCCACCCGGGGCATGCACATGCGTTCGGCCCCCCGATTGAGACGCTGCATGTTTTCCCAGGGCCGAAAAAGGCGAATCCTTCCATCCACCCCCCAGTAGGCCTTGAGCCCCTCGAAGATGGTTTGAGCGTAATGCAACACGATGGCCGCCGGGTCCAGACTGATGGGGGCATAGGGTTCGATCCGGGCCGCGTGCCATCTTCTTTCACAATCGTACTCCATTACAAACATGTGATCGGTAAAGAGCCGGCCAAAGACCAGATTTTTGAGCTCCGGAACCGGCCGTCGCTTCTCTGCGGGTAGGAGTTTTAGTTCCAGGTCCATCTTAGCCCTCGTCCGTCTTTATTTACTCCTAAAATCTCTTCTCTCCAAGCCCCCGGAGGACCTTTCTTGCCACCGGCTCGGAGAGGTAATAAAGTTATGGAACCAACTTTTAGCCCGGAGAATCCGTATGCTCAAGTGGTTTCGGCGTAAATTTAAGAAAAAGACCGAGGAGACTCCTTCCGCGGAGGGAACCTCTCCGGAGACCCCGGTGCAGGAGACTTCATCGCCGGAGCCCCCGCCGCCGGAGACCCCTTCGCTTGCGACCCCTGTGACCGAATCCGTGGCTCCGTCGGCGGAAGAGGCGGCCGAGGAAAAGAAGCTCTGGGACAGGTTCAAAAAAGGACTTACCAAGACCCGCGAGCGGCTCAGGGAAGGCCTGGCCGAGCTTTTTGAGGTGGACCGTCTGGTGGATCAGGCCTTCCTCGAGGAACTTGAGGAGCTGCTGATCACCGCGGATATAGGTATCGAAACGGTGAATCGTCTGCTCGAACCCTCGCGCCGGAAGCTTCTCCTGGGTGAACCTCTGAAAGTAAGTGAACTCAAGCGGAGTCTTCGGGAAGAGATCCTGCGTATGCTCGATCTTCCCACCCCTCCTTTCCCTCCTGAGGCCTCTCCGGCGGTGGTCTTTTTCATCGGAGTAAACGGTGTGGGTAAGACCACCACCCTGGCCAAGGTGGCCTGGCACCTTAAGGAACGGGGTTTTTCCGTTCTGGCCGTGGCGGCGGACACCTTTCGGGCCGCGGCTATAGAACAGCTGGTGACCTGGGGGGAACGGGTGGGCTTCGAGGTGATCCGCCAGGCCCAGGGAGCCGATCCCGGGGCGGTAGTCTATCAGGGGCTTGAGGCCGCCAAGGCCCGGGGAGTGGATGTGGTCCTGGTGGATACCGCCGGTCGTCTCCATACCAAATACAATCTCATGGAGGAACTCAAAAAGATGGTCCGGGTAGCCGGGAAGGTGGTCCCGGAGGCACCGCATGAGAATATCCTGGTCCTGGATGCCACCACCGGCCAGAACGCGGTGAGTCAGGCCAAGCTCTTCGGACAGGCGGTGCGTCTGGATTCCCTCATCCTTACCAAGATGGACGGGACCGCCAAGGGAGGGATCGCCATCACCGTGGCCCATCTCTTCCGCCTCCCCATCCGCTTTGTGGGGCTGGGGGAGAAGATGGAAGATCTCGCGCCCTTTGAACCCCGGGCTTTTGTCCAGGCCCTTATGCCATGAAGGCCCTTCATCTTTTAGGTCCTACCGGGGCCGGTAAGACCCCTCTGGGGGAAATTCTGGAGCGACGCGGTCTTTACGGCTTCCGGGTGTGGCACTTCGACTTCGGAGCCGAACTGAGACGTATCGCTCAGGGGCGGGTGCCTCCGGAGATCACCCCCGGAGAGGTGGATTTCATCCGGCGGGTACTTTCCGAAGGATTGCTCCTGGAGAATGAACACTTTTATCTGGCGGAAAAGATCCTGAAGGCCTTTCTGGGGCGAAAGGGGGCTCGGGCGGAGGATCTCCTCCTTCTCAACGGTCTCCCCCGTCACGAAGGGCAGGCCCGGGATCTTTTAACCAGGGTGGATCTGCGTCTGGCGGTGGAGCTTGCGGTGGACGAGAATACCCTGAGGGAGCGGTTGGCCCGCGATCCGGCCGGCGACCGGCGCAGGCGCGAGGACGATACCGAGGAACTGATCCTCCGGAAGCTGGACTGGTATAGAAAACGCACCCTGCCCCTCAAAGATTTTTACCGGGCCCGGGGGATATCCGTGCTAACCCTTCGGGTCTCCGCGGAGGATCGGGGAGAAGACCTTTACCGAAAACTCCTTCAAATCTTGTCGGAGGAATCTTTTAAAACTACCTTTAGATAGAACGACCCGAAAAGGTTCTAGCAATTCCATGGAAAGAAGGGGAGGGGTCTCATGGGTTTTTACGTGGGTTTGGATGTAGGTTCAGGTACAGCCAAGGTGGCTGTGCTGGACCAGGATCGTCATCTGATCCACAGGGTTTATCAAAAGACCCACGGTCAACCGGTGGAGACCGCCGAAAGACTGCTTTCGGAAGTGGAGGAACGTTTCGGTTCGGAACTCACCGGAATTACCTGTACCGGGACCGCCGGGAAATTTATCTCCCAGATCCTGGGGGTGGCTTTTGTCAACGAGGTCATGGCTCACGCCCGGGCGGTGGAGCATTTTCATCCCGAGGCCCGGACCATCATAGATATCGGGGGAGAGGATTCCAAACTCATCTTCATCAAGCACGAGGAAGGGCGTTTTCGGATCGGGGATTTTGCCCTGAACACCCTGTGTGCCGCGGGGACCGGGGCCTTCCTGGAACAGCAGGCGGCCCGTCTGGGGTATTCCATTGAGGAGTTCAGCCGTCTGGCCCTTAAGGCGGAAAATATTCCACGCATCGCCGGGCGCTGTACGGTGTTCGCCAAGTCAGACATGATCCATCTCCAGCAGGCCGCGGTACCGGATCATGAGATCATCGCCGGATTGTGTTTTGCCATTGTGCGCAACCTCAAGAGTAACCTGGCCAAAGGACGGAAGGTGGAACCCCCAGTGGTCTTTCAGGGGGGAGTAGCGGCCAATCTGGGGGTACGCCGGGCGATCCGGGAGGTGTTCGGTCTCTCCGAGGAGGAACTCATCATCCCCGAATATCACGGAATTATGGGGGCCATCGGTGCGGCCCTTTACGGGCTGGACGGAAAGGCGGCCTCTCCCTATCGGGGAGCGGAGATTCTGCGGGCCTATCTCCGGGAACGGAAACCCGCTCCCAAGCGTTTCCCTCCGCTCACTCCCTTTCGTTCGCAATATCTTCCCGCCGAATCCCCTCGGGGCCAGGCCCGACGGATCTATCTGGGAATAGATGTGGGGTCGGTAAGTACCAAACTGGTGGCTCTGGACGAGGAGGGACATCTGGTAGCCAAGATTTATATGCTCCACCACGGAAAACCGCTGGAGAGTGTGAAAGAAGGCCTTCAGCGGCTGGCGGAGAAGCTTCCCCCCGGGGTGGAGGTCCTGGGGGTGGGGACCACGGGTTCCGGCCGTTATCTGGTGGGGGATTTCGTGGGGGCGGACGTGATCCGGAACGAGATCACCGCTCAGGCCCTGGGAGCCCTCCTTCTGGATCCGGAGGTGGATACCATCTTTGAGATCGGGGGCCAGGATTCCAAATATATCCGTCTGGAAGGCGGAACCATCGTGGATTTTACCATGAACAAGGCCTGTGCCGCCGGAACGGGCTCTTTTCTGGAAGAACAGGCGGTGCGTCTGGGGGTGCCCATCGAGAAATTCGGGGAGCTGGCCCTCAAAAGCCAGGCCCCTCTGGAGATGGGAGAACGCTGCACGGTGTTCATGCAATCGGATCTCTTGCACTATCAACAGCAGGGGCTTCCCAAAGAGGATCTCATCGCCGGGCTCTGTTACGCCATTGTTTACAACTATCTCCATAAGGTGGTGGAGGACCGCAAGATCGGTCGCAAGATCTTCTTCCAGGGGGCTACGGCCTTTAATCAGGGTATGGTGGCGGCCTTTGAAAAGGTGCTCGGCCGGCCCATTACCGTGCCCCCCCATCACGAGGTGACCGGGGCCATGGGGGTGGCCCTTCTGGCCAAAAAGGAACGTACCTGGGATCGGAGTCGCTTCCGGGGTTTTGATCTCAGCCGGGTCCGGTATCAAATTTCCACCTTCGAGTGCAAGGCCTGCCCCAACCGTTGCGAGATTCATAAGGTCTCCATAGAGGGACAGCAGCCTTACTATTACGGAGGGCGCTGTGAGCGCTACGAGGTGGAGCATCGCAGACCCCCGGCCGATCTACCCAATCCGGTGCGGGAAAGGGAGGCCCGACTGCTTTCTTACTGGCACAAAGAGGGAGACTTCCCCCGGGGAGAGATTGGGATCCCGCGCACCCTCTTCTTCTGGGAGAGGCTTCCCTTTTTCGTGACCCTGTTTCAGGAACTGGGTTTTCGGGTGGTGCTCTCCTCTCCCACCAGCAAGGAACTCATCAAACTGGGGTGCGAGATCGTGGCTGCGGAAACCTGTTTTCCGGTGAAGCTGGCCCACGGTCATGTGCTGGATCTCCTTCGACAGGGAGTGAAGCGTATCTTCGTGCCCCAGATTACCGATCTTCCCTCGGATCATCCGCAGCTGAAAAGCGGAAAGATCTGTCCCTATGTGCAGGGATTTCCCTGGGCCCTGCCCTCTTCCATTCGGTTGGAAGAATACGGGGCCGAGCTCGTGACCCCGGTCTTTCATTTCGGCACCGGGGGAGGTCTCCTGCGGGAGGAGTTCCGCCAGCTGGCGCGGCAGCTGGGGGTCTCCTGGTCGGAGATGAAAAGGGCCCTTTCCCGGGCCGAGAAGGCGCAGGAGGATTTTTATCGCTGGTTGAGAACCCGGGGGGAGGAGATCCTTGAAGGCCTTGCCCCCGGCGAGCCGGCCCTGGTCATCGTGGGTCGGCCTTACAATGCCTTTGATCCCGGGGCCAATCTGGCCATTCATAACAAGATCCGGAGCCTGGGAGTGGTGGGGATACCCGTGGATATGCTGCCCCTGGATAAGGTGAAGACCCTGGATGGGCTGGAGGGGATGTACTGGCGTTACGGCCAGAGGATCCTTCTGGCGGCCCATTTCTGCCGGGAACATCCCCGCCTTTTTCCGGTCTTTATCACCAATTTCTCCTGCGGTCCGGATTCTTTTATAGAACATTTCTTCGAGGAACTCCTGGCCGGGAAACCCTATCTTCAGATCGAGATCGACGAACACAGCGCCGATGCCGGGGTGGTTACCCGCATCGAGGCCTTCCTGGACAGCATCAAGGGGAAATTCCGTTCGGTGCCTCCGCCGCAGCGTCCCTCCAGGCCCCGTATCCGTCCCACCGACGGACGCACCCTTTACATCCCCTACATGGCGGATCACGCCCGGGTGCTGGCGGCGGCCTTCCGGGCCTGCGGGGTAAAGGCCGAGGTCCTTCCCGAACCCGACGATCAGGCCCTCTTTTACGGGCGCCGTTACACCAGCGGTAAGGAATGTTACCCCACCATCTTGACCACCGGAGACATGATTAAACTGATTAAAAGCCCGGACTTCGATCCCTCCCGGGTGGCCTTCTTCATGCCCTCCGGAGCCGGTCCCTGCCGATTCGGGCAGTACAATCGCCTGCATCGCAAGATCCTGGACGAACTGGGGTTCCCGGAGGTCCCGATCTATTCCCCTCAGCAGGACGTGAAGCTTTACGAGGACCTGGGCATGGTGGGGGGAGACTTCACCCGCCTTACCTGGAAGGGACTCATCTGTATGGATCTTCTGGACAAGTTCCTGCGCGAGACCCGTCCCTATGAGGTGAATCCCGGGGAGACGGAGCGTGTTTACTGGGAAGCGGTGGAACGGCTGGAGCGGGCCATAGAATCGCGGGAGGATCTCCTGCCGGTTATGGCGGAGATTCGGGAAAAATTCGTGCGCATTCCGGTCAGGGACAAGGGACTTAAACCGGTGGTGGGGATCGTGGGTGAGATCTACGTGCGTTCCAACCGTTACGCCAACGAGGACATAGTCCGGGTTCTGGAATCCCTGGGAGCCGAGGTGTGGCTCCCCACCATCGCCGAGTGGTTCTATTACATCAATTACACCTCTAAACGCTGGGCCAAGCGGATGCGTCTCTGGCGAAACCTGATCAAGCTGGTGATTGAGAACCGGGTGCAGCTGGAGGATGAACACCGGTTCGTGAAGCTGGTGCGGGATCTCCTGCGCACCGCCGAGGAACCCACGGTGGAGGAGATCATCAGACTGGCCCGCGAGTACATGAGTGATGAATTCGAGGGGGAGGCCATTCTTTCCGTGGGCAAGGCCCTGGATTATCTCCGCCACGGGGTGAACGGCATCATCAACGTGATTCCCTTTACCTGTATGCCCGGCACCGTGGTCTCCATGATGCTCAAAAGGGTGCGTGAGGAGCGGGGTTATGTGCCGGTGCTCACCGTGCCCTGCGATGGTCAGCGTTCCATGGGTACACGCATGCGTATCGAGGCCTTCATGTACCAGGTAAGGGAACACTTTGAGGAAAGACTCCTTCACAGGAGACAATAAAAGGAGCGAAACTACAGAATTGGCCTCTGGGAAGGGAAGATTTTTGGCTTTTCGGGAAAAATCGGTTTTGGTTTCGGTTGACTTTGTGCTTCTTTTTTGCTAAGGCTAGAGGACGTGAATGGGAAAAGGTGTGTGGGATTATTTTTGGGAGCTGGTAGGCGAGGCCCTGGGCGTAGGGCTGGCTATGGTGGGTGCGGTGCTGGCCGGGGCCCTTTCGGGCTGGCTGGTGGACGAGAAGATCTTCCACGGGAAGACCTCTCCCTGGTTCACTATTATAGGGTTTGCCCTGGGAGCCGCCGGGGGAATAAAGAACGTATTTTATTTTCAGAAACGTATGAGTAAAGACAGGGAAGAAAAATGAATTTTTCCGCGCCTCCGGAAAAGATTCTGCGCGATTTTGAATTTCGAAACCTCTTGATGGGTATATTTCTGGTGTTAATTTCGATTCCTCTTTTTCGGCAACCCAGGGCGGTCTTTAGTGTGCTCCTGGGGGTGGGGTTGAGTTTGCTGCTTTTCCAGTATCTCAAGCGGGATGGTCGCGAGATAGCCGCGCGGGCTCTGGCCGGGGTGCCGCACGGTAAGATTCTGCGTTCCTTTCTGGTTAAGTATTACCTGCGTCTCCTGGTTGTAGGGATCTTTCTGGGGATCCTTTTTTATCTACGGCTGATCCATCCGGTGCCCCTTACTCTGGGGCTTTCGGTGGGGGTAATCCAGCTTTTCTGGACCCTTTTGGAACTGGGTATGAGAAAAATATTGGCTCAGGCCAGATAAGGAGGGAGGGTTATGGAAGAACCTATCTTTTTGCTGTGTTTACTTTTGCAGAAACTGGGGTTGCCTTCCGGAGAGGAGTTTTATTATCATGCCCATCCGGAGGGCAGTCTGGTGGGGGGTCTCTTTCAGTTTAAGCTGGAGTATTTCCTGGCTCCGCATATGGTCTATGGATACCTGGCCATGTTGCTTATCCTGGTGTTGGCCCTGATCGGAGCCCGCAGAGGGGAGTTCATTCCCTCCGGGCTTCAGAACTTTTGGGAGCTGGTGATCGAGACCCTTTACAATTTCACCCGGGATAACCTGCCGGATCCCAAACATCTGAAGCGCGATGTCTTCCCGCTGGTGTTCCCGCTCATCGTGATGTTTGCTCTCTTTATCGGGGTCTCCAATTTCATGAGTCTCATTCCGGGGTTTGCCTGCCCTACGGCCAATATTAACGTCACCCTGGGGCTCACTCTGATAACCATTGTTTATTACCATATCCTGGGTTTCTGGTTCCACGGCCTGGGATACATCAAACATTTTTTTGGGCCCATTAAGTGGCTGGCTCCGCTGATGTTCTTCATTGAGGTTTTCAGTCACCTGGGGCGAATCATTTCTCTTTCCGTACGACTCTTTGCCAACATGTATTCCAAGGAGCTTCTGGTGGCCATCCTTCTCTTTCTGGCCGGTAAATACATGGCCCCTCTTCCCATCTTGCTTTTGGGAGTGATAGTGGCCTTTGTGCAGATGCTCATTTTCATAGCTCTTTCCATTGCTTACTTTGCCGGAGCGGTGGAGGAGGCCCATTAAAGGCTCGCAGGGGGATGCGGGTTCTCCCTGTATCCCCGGGGAAGGATATAAAAATATTTAAAAAATGAAAGGAGGTTGGGGAGGATGAAGAAAGTACTGAGTCTTACGGTGTTTTTCCTTCTGGTAGGAGCCAGTCTGGCTCTGGCGGCTGAGGGTGGAGCCGGTTCTCTGGGCTTCGGGTTCCTGGGGGCTGTGGTCCTCGGGGCCTGTCTGGGGGTAGGAGTAGCGGCCAGCGGATGCGGCGTGGGCATGGGACATGCTACCCGCGGAGCCTGTGAAGGTATCGCCCGTAATCCGGAACTGGCCGGAAAGCTTACCGTGACCATGATTCTGGGTCTGGCCTTCATCGAGGCCCTGACCCTCTATGCCCTGGTGCTTGGCTTCTATCTCATCTTCGCCAAGCTCGGAAGCTTCATGGCTCTGGCCGGTCTGGGCGGTTAATCGCAGGAAAATTCGATTTCTTGAGGGCCGTGGGGGGAGTCCTTCACGGCCCTTTTCCTTTAAGTTATCCTTAGGACATGCCGGTTCGGGTGTTTACCGCCGCCCTTTCCGGGGTGGAGGCCTTTCCGGTAGAGGTGGAGGTGGATCTGGCCTTCGGGCTGCCCGGGACTACCATCGTAGGGCTCCCGGATAGCACCGTGCGGGAAAGCCGGGAAAGGATCCGGGCGGCGATAAAAAATTCCGGTTATGAATATCCCGATCGACGTATCACCATCAATCTTTCCCCGGCGGATGTCAAAAAGGAGGGTGCCGGCTTCGATTTACCTATGGCCGTGGGGTTGCTTTCTGCCACCGGGGTCCTTCCCCCGGAGGCCGTGGAAGGGCATCTTTTCCTGGGGGAACTGGCCCTTGACGGTCGCTTAAAAGCCACCCGGGGTGTGCTTCCGGTGGCGCTAGCGGCGGGAAGATTCGGGTTTGAGACCCTGGTGGTGCCCCGCGAGAACGGATCCGAGGCAGCCCTGGCTCCCGGGATTCGGGTTCTGGCCGTGGAACATCTTGCACAGCTGGTGGAATATTTCCATGGACGGGCGGAAATACCCTCCGTATCTCCGCCCTCTCCGTCCACCTATTCCTATTCCGAGGACCTTTCGGATATAGTAGGGCAGGAAACCGCCCGTCGTGCTCTGGAAATAGCCGCAGCCGGAGGGCACAACCTGCTTCTGGTAGGGCCTCCCGGAGCCGGGAAGACCATGCTGGCCCGCAGGCTTCCCACCATTTTGCCGGAGATGAGCTGGGAGGAGGCCCTGGAGACCACGCGGATTTATAGTGTGGCCGGACTTCTTTCCCCGGAAAATCCCCTGGTTCTTTCGCGCCCCTTCCGCAGTCCGCACCATACCATCTCCGAGGTGGGGCTTATCGGCGGGGGGTCTCAGCTTCGCCCCGGAGAAATTTCCCTGGCCCACCATGGGGTGCTTTTCCTGGACGAGCTCCCGGAGTTCAATCGTCGGGCTCTTGAGGCCCTGCGAGAGCCGCTGGAGGAGGGTCGGGTCACCATTACCCGGGCTACGGGTAGCGTTACCTTCCCGGCGCGTTTTCTGCTGGTGTGCGCCATGAACCCCTGCCGCTGCGGATATTACGGGGATCCCCGGCGACCCTGCCGATGCACCCCTCAGGAAATAAGACGCTACCGATCCCGACTCTCGGGTCCGCTCCTGGATCGTATCGATCTCCAGCTGGAGGTGCCGGCGGTGGATCATCGGGAGCTTGCGGCGGAAAGGCGGGGGGAACCCTCGGAGGTGGTGCGCCGGCGGGTAATCCGGGCCCGTAAACGTCAGGAGGAACGCTACGGCATCCCCGGGAAGACCAATGCCGGCCTCACCGTCCGGGAGGTGCAGGAATGGTGCCGTCCGGACCGGGAGGGACGCCAGCTCTTGGAGAAAGCCGGGGACAAACTGGGGCTTTCGGCCCGGGCCTATCATCGGATCCTCCGGGTGGCCCGTACCATCGCCGATCTCGAGGAGGAAGAGAGGATTTCGGTACGTCATATCTCGGAGGCCATCCAGTATCGAAGTCTGGATCGGGCCCTGCCCTGAGAGAGAGGTTTGAGGTAAAATAAATTTTATGACCTTCACCGAAAGGGTTAAGGCCAGAAGCGAACCTTTTTTTCTTCCCCTGGTACGGCTATTGAGTCGTCTGCGGGTTCATCCTTCCACGGTTTCCGTGGTGGGGTTCATCGGGGTAGTCCTTACCGGGGTGATCCTGGCCCTGGGGCATCTTCGCATGGGGGGGCTTTTATTGGCCCTATTCGGGCCTCTGGATGCCGTGGATGGTATGCTGGCCCGGAAGACCAATCAGGTTTCCACCTTCGGGGCCTTTCTGGATTCCACCCTGGACCGCTACGCGGAAATCGCTCTTTTCCTGGGGCTCATATACTATTTTCTCCGCCTAGGAAACCAGTGGGGGGTAATCCTCTGCCTCCTTACCCTTACCGGTTCCCTTATGGTCAGTTATACCCGGGCCCGGGCCGAAGGCCTGGGTCTTTCCTGTAAGGTGGGGCTTTTTACCCGTTTTGAACGCCTGCTGGTTCTTACCGTAGGCCTGGTCTTCGGAGGGCTGATCCCGATCCTGGTCCTCTTGAGTCTGCTTACCCATTTTACGGCCCTGCAACGTATTCTC
>DRMH01000122.1 GCA_011322625.1 Thermosulfurimonas dismutans
CCCAAAAGGTGGTCTTCACCATCCATAATATGGCCTTTCAGGGGATGTTCGAAAAGGAAAGCCTGGAGCGCCTGGAACTCCCCTGGTCCCTCTATCACATCGAAGCGCTGGAGTTCTGGGGGAAGATCAATCTGATGAAGGGAGGGATCATCTTTTCCGATGCGGTAACCACGGTGAGTCGCACCTACGCCCGGGAGATCCTCACCTACGAATATGCCTATGGCCTGGAAGGGGTGCTCTATCACCATCGACACAAGCTGGTGGGGATCCTCAACGGGATAGACTACGACCTGTGGAATCCGGCGCAAGATCCCCACCTCTATGTACGTTATTCCCTGGAAGATCCCGCCCCCAAGGAGGAAAATAAACAGGCCATGTTACGAGAGTTGGGGGTGGCGGAATTTTTCGCCGAAAAACCCCTTTTCTGCTTTATCAATCGATTTTCCCAGCAGAAGGGAGTGGAGATACTCCTTTCGGCCCTGGAGAGGCTCTCCCGGATAAACGGCTTTTTCATCTTCCTGGGCGAGGGCGAATATGCCCCGCTTTTTGAGAATATTGATCGACGCTATCCCAACATGTACGCCCGGATCATCTTCAACGAGGGGTGGTCACACAAGGTTTATGCGGCCTCGGATTTCATCCTGGTCCCCTCCCTTTTTGAACCCTGCGGGATTACCCAGCTCATTGCCATGCGGTACGGTACCCTGGTGGTGGCCCGCAAGACCGGGGGGCTGGCCGATACCCTGGTGGATGTTTCCTATCCCGGAGGCTACGGGTTCCTCTTCCCGGATCCCACGCCGGAGGATCTCCTCTGCGGCGTCAAACGGGCGGCGGAACTTTTCGAACACCCCAAGTATTTTATGCGCTTGCGGCAAAAGGTTATGAAACTCGATTTTTCCTGGAACCGCTCGGCCCGGGAATATCTCAAACTTTATCGTCAACTCCTCCTTCGCAGGAAACGATGAATCGTGTTCGTCCCCATACCCGTTTAACCGAGCTGGATGTCTATCTGTTTCGCGAGGGCACCCATCTGAGGCTTTACGAGAAACTGGGGGCCCATCCAGAGGAGGTGGAAGGGGAAAAGGGGGTTTATTTTGCGGTCTGGGCCCCCAATGCGGCTTATGTCTCGGTGATCGGAGACTTCAACGGATGGGATCGTTCCTCGCATCCCCTTTTCCGCCGGGAGGATGGCTCCGGGATATGGGAGGGTTTCATTCCGGGGGTGAAACCCGGTACTCTCTACAAATACTATCTTCATACCCGAAACGGTTATCATCTGGAGAAGGCCGATCCCCTGGCTTTTTTCGGGGAAGCTCCTCCGGGCACGGCCTCCCGGGTCTGGGACCTTTCCTATAACTGGAATGACCGGAACTGGAGGGAGGAACGGAGCCGCAGGAACGCCCTTTCGGCACCCTGGCTCATCTACGAGGTGCATCTGGGCTCGTGGCGCCGGGTGCCGGAGGAAGGGAACCGTTTCCTCACCTATCGCGAACTGGCCCCGCTTCTGGCGGAATATGTGAAGGAAATGGGTTTTACCCACGTGGAATTCCTCCCGGTGATGGAACACCCCTTTTACGGTTCCTGGGGTTATCAGGTACTGGGGTTCTTCTCTCCCACCAGCCGCTACGGAACCCCTCAGGATTTCATGTATCTGGTGGATTATCTGCATCAGCAGGGGATCGGGGTTATCCTGGACTGGGTCCCCTC
>DRMH01000123.1 GCA_011322625.1 Thermosulfurimonas dismutans
GGAGATGGCCCATCGCACCTATATTGAGCCCTTAACCCCCGAGGTCCTTACCGAGATCATCAAGGAGGAGCGTCCGGACGCCCTTCTTCCCACCCTGGGGGGCCAGACCGGGCTCAATCTGGCCTTTGAGCTTTCCCGCCGCGGGGTGCTCGAACGCTACGGGGTGGAGCTTCTTGCCGCCCGGGCCGAGGTCATCGAGAAGGCCGAAAACCGGGAGAAGTTCCGGGAGGCCATGGCCCGGATCGGGCTCAAGGTCCCCCGGAGCGAGATCGTGCGCTCGGTCTCCGAGGCCGAGGCCGCGGCCCGGCGTATCGGCTTTCCCATCATCGTGCGTCCCAGTTTCACCCTCGGGGGGACCGGGGGCGGGGTGGCCTATAACATTGAAGAGTTGCGGGAGATCGTGGAGCAGGGACTGGAACTCTCCCTGATCCATCAGGTCATGCTTGAGGAGTCGGTCCTCGGCTGGAAGGAATTTGAGCTTGAGGTCATGCGCGATCGCAAGGACTCGGTGGTCATCATCTGCTCCATTGAAAACTTCGACCCCATGGGGGTGCATACCGGGGATTCCATCACCGTGGCCCCGGCCCAGACGCTCACCGATCGCGAATACCAGCGCATGCGGACTGCGGCCATTGCCGTCATCCGGGAGATCGGGGTGGAGACCGGGGGCTCAAACATCCAGTTCGCCATCCATCCGGAGACCGGGGAGATGGTGGTCATCGAGATGAACCCCCGGGTCTCGCGTTCCTCGGCCCTGGCCTCCAAGGCCACCGGGTTCCCCATCGCCAAGATCGCGGCCAAGCTTGCCGTGGGCTACACCTTAGATGAGCTTCCCAACGACATTACCCGCGAGACCAGGGCCGCCTTTGAGCCCACCATCGACTACGTGGTGGTGAAGTGTCCGCGGTTCACCTTTGAGAAGTTCCCGGAGACCCGGGACGAGATCACCACCTCCATGCGCTCGGTGGGCGAGACCATGGCCATCGGGCGCACCTTCAAGGAGGCCCTGCAGAAGGCCCTGCGGGGGCTTGAGATCGGGCGCTTCGGTTTCGGGGCCGACGGAAAGAGCCCCTCGGACCGGGGCGAGACCTTACCCCGGGAACTCATCGTGGAAAAGCTTGCCCGCCCGAATAGCCAGCGCATTTTCTTCCTGCGCGAGGCCCTGCGGGCCGGTTTCTCCGTGGACGAGATCTATGAACTCACCAGGATTGATCGCTGGTTCCTCTGGCAGCTCGCCGAGATCCTTGAGGTGGAGGACCGTTTTCGCGGAAAGGATCTCTCCGAGCTTTCGGAGGAGGATTTCCGGGAGCTGAAACAGGCCGGTTTTTCCGACCGCCAGATCGCCTTCCTCACCGGCTCCACCGAGGAGGAGGTGCGAAAAAGGAGGCTTTCGCTTTCGGTGCGGGCCACCTATAAACTGGTTGACACCTGTGCCGCGGAGTTTGAGGCCTATACCCCCTATTATTACTCCACCTACGAGGTGGAAAACGAGGCCCGGCCCTCGAAGAAACGCAAGGTGATGATCATCGGCGGGGGGCCGAACCGCATCGGGCAGGGGATCGAGTTCGACTACTGCTGCGTGCACGCCTCCTTCGCCCTGCGCGAGCGAGGGATTGAGTCCATCATGGTTAACTCCAACCCGGAGACGGTCTCCACCGACTACGACACCTCCGACCGGCTTTATTTCGAGCCGCTTACCCTTGAGGATGTGCTCAATATTTATGAGGAGGAGAAACCCGAGGGGGTGATCGTTCAGTTCGGGGGTCAGACCCCGCTCAATCTCGCCGTGCCGCTCGAAAGAGCCGGGGTCAGGATCCTCGGTACCTCACCGGAGAGCATCGACCGGGCCGAGGACCGGGAACGCTTCGTGGAGCTGCTGGACAAACTGGGGCTCAAGAAACCGCCTGCCGGAACGGCCTTCACCGTGGAGGAAGCGGTGGAGATCGCCTCCCGGATCGGATATCCGGTCCTGGTGCGGCCCTCCTATGTGCTCGGGGGCCGGGCCATGCAGATCGTCTATTCCGAGGCGGAGCTGCGACGCTACATGGCCGAGGCCGCGGAGGTGAATCCGGAGCACCCGGTCCTTATTGACAAGTTCCTGGAGGACGCCACGGAGGTGGATGTGGATGCCATCTCCGACGGGGAGATCACCGTGGTGGCCGGGATCATGGAACATATCGAGGAGGCCGGGGTGCATTCCGGGGACTCGGCCTGTGTGCTCCCCCCGGTCCATATTCCCCGCGCCCTCATGGAGGAGATCCGGGAAGCCACCAAGGCCCTTTCCCGGGAACTCAACGTGGTGGGGCTCATGAATGTGCAGTACGCCATCAAGGACGACGAGCTTTATGTGCTGGAGGTGAATCCCCGGGCCAGCCGCACCGTGCCCTTCGTCTCCAAGGCCATCGGGGTGCCGCTGGCCCGTCTTGCCACCTGGATCATGCTCGGGGAGAGTCTCAAGAGCCTGGGGTTTACCCGGGAGATCGAGCCCCCGCACGTCTCGGTGAAGGAGGCTGTCTTTCCCTTCCGGCGTTTTCCCGGGGTGGATGTCATGCTCGGTCCGGAGATGAAGTCCACCGGGGAGGTTATGGGGATAGACATGGATTTTCCCCTGGCCTATGCCAAGGCCCAGTTTGCGGCGGGCATGCCCCTTCCTCTGGAGGGACGGGTCTTCATCTCCGTTCGCGATCGGGACAAGGACAAGGTGGTTCAGGTGGCCCGAACCCTTGCCGAGTGCGGTTTTGAGTTGCTCGCCACCCGGGGAACCGCGGAATATTTACGCCAGTGCGGTCTTTCGGCCCGGGTGGTTCCCAAGATCTCCGAGGGGTTGCGTCCCAATGCGGTGGATCTCCTCAAAAACGGGGAGGTTCACCTGGTCATCAATACCGCCGAGGGCAAGGTGAGCCGGGAGGATGCCTATCTCATCCGACGTTACGCCATGGAGCTGAATATCCCCTATGCCACCACCATTTCCGGGGCCCGGGCCATGGCCTGTGCCATAAGAAGGCTTCGGGGAACCAGGACCTTCGGGGTCAAGTCCCTGCAGGAATATTATCGCCGGGTGCCGGATTCCTATTACCTCAGGCGGGGTATTTTGTGAGTGAACCCTCTGCCGCCGTTTGCGACCCTCACCCTGGCCCTGCTCCTGGATCGCCTGCTGGGTGACCCTTCTTTTCTGCACCCGGTAAGATGGATCGGCCTTCTCGGGAACCTGGGGTTTCGTTTTCTGGGAAGGGCGGGGCGCCGGGGAGGGCTGCTTACCCTGATCCTTACCGCCGGGATCTTCGTATCCCTGGTGCATTTTACAGTGCGATTTTTTCCTCCCCTGGAGGTGGGGTGGCTGTTTTATTTTCTGGCCCTGCGGTCTCTGGAGCAGGAGGTAAAGGAGGTGGGGCGGGCTCTGGAGGAAAGGGGGCTTTCCGCCGCCCGGCAAAGGCTTTCCTTTCTGGTTTCCCGGCGCACCGAGCTTCTGGACGAGCAGGGGGTGCTGCGCGGGGCTCTGGAGACCCTTTCCGAGAACTTTAACGATGCCTTCTGGGGGCCTCTTTTCTGGTATCTGGCCGGGGGAATAGAAGGGGCCGCCCTTTACAAGACCGTGGAGATCCTGGATTCCATGTTCGGATACCGGTACGGACCCTATCGGGAGTTCGGTTTCTTCATCGCCCGGGCCGATGATCTGCTCAATCTGATCCCGGCCCGGATTTCGGCCCTGGTGCTGGCGCTGGCGGCAAGCCTGTTCCCGGGGCTTTCGGGAAGAAGGGCCCTGGTCACCGCCCTGCGGGAGGCGCATAAACATGTTTCCCCCAACGGGGGCTGGCCCGAAGGGGCCCTGGCCGGGGCCCTGGGGGTGGCCCTGGGAGGGCCGATTCCCTATCCCGGAGGGGTGCAGGAACGTCCCTGGCTGGGTCCCCCCTTGCGGGAGGTGAAAATCGGAGACATAAAAAGATCGATCCGCCTGGTGCAGGCGGCCGGCCTTCTGAGCTGGGTCATTCTAGGTCTAACGGAGGTGATGCTATGGAAATTCGGTTACCCGAACTTGATCCGGGTCTTTATCGGCTGGCGGCTCAGCGTCTAGACCAGAAGACCAAACCCCGGGGGAGCCTGGGTTATCTGGAGGAGATCGCCCGGCGTTACGTGATGATTACCGGGAATCCGGAGCCGGAACTGCCCTTGAGGAAACGGGTCTATGTCTTTGCCGGAGATCACGGCGTGGTGGAGGAGGGGGTGAGCACCTATCCCCAGGAGGTGACCCGGCAGATGATTTATAATTTTCTTTCCGGCGGGGCCGGGATCAATGTCATCGCGCGACAGGCCGGGGCCGAGGTCTTCGTGGTGGATGTGGGGGTGGCCGGGGAGGTGGAGGCCCCGGGGCTTATCCGGCGCAAGGTGGTCTCCGGCACCCGTAATCTTTCCCGGGAACCAGCCATGACTCTTAACGAGGCCGAGGAGGCCATCCGTGTGGGGATGGAGCTGGCCGAGGCGGCGGCAAGGGAAGGCGTAACGCTTCTCATTCCCGGCGACATGGGCATCGGGAACACCACCCCTTCGGCCTGCCTGATCTGTCATTTTCTCGGGGAGCCCCCGGAGCGTATTGTGGGCCGGGGAACCGGGGTGGATGAGAAGGGTCTTAAGCGTAAGATCGAGGTGGTACGCCGGGCCCTTGAGCTTCACCGGCCGGAAAGTCCGCTCGAGGCCCTTGCCGCCTTCGGCGGGGCGGAGATCGGGGCCATTGCCGGTCTTTTCCTGGGCGGGGCGAAAAACCGCATCCCGGTGGTGATGGACGGATTCATCTCGCTGGCGGGTTTTCTGGTGGCCCGGGCCCTGGCCCCGGGGCTGGAACAGTTTGTTTTCTGCGGGCACGTTTCTGCGGAAAACGGGGCGCGGCCGGCCCTGATGCGACTAGGACTCCGGCCCATCGTGGATCTGGATATGCGTCTCGGCGAGGGCACCGGAGCGGCGCTCGCCAGTATGATCATAGAGACCGCCCTCCGGATCTACCGGGAAATGGCCACTTTCGAGGGAGCCGGGGTGAGCAAGGGGCGCGAATTTGAGTCTCAGGACTGAGCTCTCCGCCCTGCGGACCGCCTTTTCCTTTTTCACCCGGGTTCCGGTAAAGGCCCCGGATTTTCGGCCGGCCGAGGCCGTGACCTATCTACCTCTGGTGGGCGTCTTCCTGGGGGGGATCAATCTCCTCCTCTGGAGGTTCCTTTCCCCCCGCTTCGGGCCGGATATTACGGCTTTCCTGATCCTGCTGACCCAGTATTTCCTGGCCAACTACTTCCATTTCGACGGAATGCTGGACACCCTGGATGCCCTTTTTGCCGGAGGGCCGCGAGAAAAAAGGCTCCGGATCCTTAAGACCCCGGAAATCGGAGCCCTGGGATTGCTTTTCGGGGTGCTTTTTCTCCTGGGAGAGTGGCTGGCCTTAAAAGAAGCCCTTGCGGCCTCTCTATCCGTGGTGGTCCTGGTGAAACCCCTCTTCGGTCGCCTGGGGCTTCTGGCCGGAATGGTCCTCGGAACCCCGGCCAAAAAGGAGGGTCTGGGGGTCCTTTTTTTCTCTACCGGGGCTAAAAGAAGGGCCCTTCCGGTCTTCCTGCTCCTCTTTTTCCTTCTCTTCTGGTTCTTTCCCGGGGAAAGCCTGGGGGTGCTGGTTTTTCTCTGGGCACTTTGCCTTTACTTCCGGAGGATCTTCGGCGGTCTCACCGGCGACCTTCTGGGAGCCCTGAATGAAATGGCGGAGTTTCTCTTCCTTTGGGCGGTTATCCTTTATTAATTCTAACCACTATTTCCGAAACCCTTCGTTCGGCGGGGTCGAAGGAAACCCCCACGCTTATCACCGAAAGCCCCCGGGACCGGAAGCGATCGGCATAGCCCCGGGCCTCGATCTGTTTTAGGGCCTCCTCCGCACTTATCCCGGCCTTAAACTCAAAGACGAAGACCCGATTCTCCCCCTCGTAGCGCACGGCCATATCCAGTCGGCCCCGGTGGGTGAGCACCTCGCTTTCGGCCCGATAGCCCGAAAGAGCCAGCGCCAGATAGAACACGGTGTGAAAGAAGCGCTCGTCGGCACGAAGATAGAGGGTGTGGGGGATATAGGAGAGGATGTCGTTCAGGATCTCGCGCACCGCGTCCCAGTCCAGGTGTCTTATGGCCCGTCCGAGTTCATCGGCCAGCACCCGGGGTCTCGTCTCCCAGTCACAAAGCCCCTGCAGCAGAATCCCCTGGAAACTCCGGCGCACCTCGCGATTGGGATAAGTAAGGACCCATTCCTCATCCCGGACCTCTCCGATGGTAAGATACCCGGCCTGATAAAGCACGGCCTCCACCCGAAGGTTTTCCAGATCGAAGGCCTCAAGGAACTCTGCCCCCACCGGAAAGCGTTCAAGCTCCGGGATACGCCAGGGTTTTTCCTTGAGCCAGTTCACCAGGAAGGTGGGGGTTCCGGTCCTGAACCAGAAGTTTTCAAACCTTCCCTTGGTCAGGGCGTACATGACCGAGATGGGGTTATAGACCCGTAGGTCCCTCCAGGGGCTGA
>DRMH01000124.1 GCA_011322625.1 Thermosulfurimonas dismutans
CTATGTGATAAAGATAGCGGGCCTTTTTATTGGTGGCTACGGTCTTCTCCATCTCCTCACCCAGAAAGTAACTTAACACGGAGCGGGAAGAAAGGCTACGGACAACTAAGGCCGGAGCACCCGATCGGCCCGCATTAACAAAGATAATATCTCGTACATGTTGCTGGCCTGCCCCACCCGCAGTTTGTCCTCGAGATCATAATGGGAAAGACAGGTCCAGCAGGAGAGGATCTTTACCCCCTTTCCCTCAAGCTCTCTTAAGGCAGAAAGGACCGGGGAACCCTCTACAGTAAGAAAAACTCCCCGATTATAAAAGATCAAAGCCTGGGGGAGCGGGGAAACCTGGGGGAGAGTCTGCAAAAAATTGACCATAAGCTTCCGTCCCAGCTCCTCATCCCCCTCTCCCATACGGTCCGAATCCACCAGGATTACCCGAAATATCCCCTCCGGACGTTCACACGAAACCCCCTCCACCGGGCGACCGCGGCCCTTCTTGACCACCTCCAGAATAAAATACCCCGCCTCCTCCCTTACCTGCAAAGGATAACCCTGCGAAGAAACAAACCGGGAGACATTCTGGACCGCCGCTTCGTTATCCACCAGGACCCGCAACACCTCTCCCTCGGAAAGCCCCTCCAGGGCTTCCTTGGTCTCCAGAACCGGCTGCGGACAGGCCAAACCCCGGCAATCTATCTCCCGCATAACCCGAACCCTCTACCGGATCTTATCTTTAAGTTATTGGATATTTTCCATAAATCAAATCGAAAAATCCAATAAATAAACCGAACAAAGATTAAAGCTTCGGATGAGAGGACGGGCCCGAAGGCCCGCCCTAGCTAGCGAGAAAGGACCACGAAGCGGCGAAAACGCTGGTCTCTTACCAGCAGGAGAACCCGTCCGGACCTCAGGGAAGGCCGGAGGGCCTCATAAAACTCTCCCAGGGTCTTAACCGGCTTGCGGTTGACCTCTTCGATAAGCTGCCCGGGGCGAAGGCCGGCCATAGCCGCCGGGCTACCCGGGGCCACCGCGGAAATGATCACCCCCTTCCGCACCCTGTACCCCAGTTCCCGAGCCAGATCCGGGGTGAGTTCCCGGACCCGGAAGCCCATTTCATCCAGAAATTTTTCTACCGCCGGAGCCGAAGCCACCTCCTCGGCCCGCGGGAACTCCCCGATGGTCACCTCCAGGGTGATTCGGTGTCCCTCACGGATAACCCCGATAGACACCCGGGTCCCGGGATGGGTAAGCCCTACAAAGGTGCGCAGTTCCGAGGAATTCCGCACCGGCTTACCGTTATAACTGACAATCACGTCTCCCCGTTTAAGACCGCCCTTGGCCGCCGGCGACCCCTTCATGACCTGGGCCACCAGAGCCCCTTCCGTACTCTTGAGCCCGAATTCCTCGGCCAGAGCCGGAGTAAGATCCTGCACCACCACTCCCAGCCATCCCCGGACCACCTTACCCTTTTTGATCAACTGCTCCGCCACCGCTTTAACAATATTGATGGGTATGGCAAAACCTATTCCCATGTATCCGCCGGACCGGGTAAGGATGGCGGTGTTCATCCCCACCACCTGGCCCCGGAGATTGATCAATGGGCCCCCGGAATTGCCGGGGTTGATGGCCGCATCGGTCTGAATGAAATCTTCGTAATCGGTGATTCCCAGCCCGCTTCGCCCTTTGGCACTCACTATCCCCACCGTAACCGTGTGACTTAGCCCGAAGGGATTACCGATAGCGATCACCCATTCCCCTACCTGGATCTTGTCCGAATCTCCCAGAGGAATGGTGGGGAGGTTCTTCCCGTTTATCTTGAGCACCGCCACATCGGATTGCGGATCCCGCCCCAGGACCTTACCCCGATAGGTGCGCCCATCCGCCAGTTGCACTATGACCTTATCCGCCCCGGCTACGACGTGGTTGTTGGTGAAAATGATCCCGTCAGCACTCACAATAAACCCCGAACCGGCCCCCCGTTCCTTAAACTTTCGGGGAACCTGCGGGAAAAAACGGTGCAAAAAATCGTCTCCGAAAAAGTCAAAAGGAAAGGGGCCGAAAGGAAAAGGCAGCGGTTCCTTCCGGATTACGGTCTTCTCCACCTGGATGAAGACCACCGCCGGAGCGGCCCTCTTCACCACCGCGGCAAAAGCCCGGGATACCGCCTCGGCGATCTCCAGATCGCGCGAAGAAACAGGGGGAAGCGTCTTCTTCTGGACCTTGGTACCGGGTTCTACCCTTTTGACCCGGAAGAGGCTATCCCATAGCCCCGGAGCAGCCGAGGCCGGAAGCCCCAACATGAAGAAAAACAAAAGACTCAGGGCATATATCTGGATTCTTATCCGGTACATCAAACTCCTCCTTTCAGGGTTTTGGGTTCATGGGGCCATTCCGAAGGGGCCCGCGGGCCGGCATAGAAGGCCCGGCGCCACTCGGTCTCCGGCCCCAGAGGATGGGGTTTCTCGATCTCCATCACTATCTTTCCGTTGCGAAATACGGTTACCGTCCCGGTGGATTCGCTCACGGTAATCGCCACCGCCCGGGTAAGCGCGGTAATGGCCGCCGCCGAACGATGCCGCGCCCCCAGACCGCTCGGGATCTCCTCGCTTACCACCCCGGTGCGAATATAGGCCCCGGCGCTCTCGATTACCCCATCACCACGAATGACAAAGGCACCATCCAGGAGGGCAAATTCCTTAACCGTCTCCTCCAGGTGAGGATCCAGAACGTTGCGTTCATTTTCCGGATAGCCCCGGAAGGGATTGATGACCATCTGATCACAGTGTTGAAGAACCTGATCCGTGTCTCCCAGGATAAAACAGGTTCCCACGGGTTTGCCCTCTCGCCCCTGGGTGGCCAGGATGATGGCCAGCGATAGCACCCTCTGGAAGACCTCCGGTTTTACAATCTCCTTGAGATCCTCCAGTTGGGAAATGGCGAAGATCTCAAACTCGCTCTCCAGATCCAAGATAAAGAGGCTATCCAGATGCCCGCTTTCCGCCACCCCGGAAAGACAGATCAACAGATCCCGGTGCGTAAATAACCCCCGGGCCACTCCGATGAGCACCGCCACCTTGACCTGTCCCAATCGGGTGAGTTTGATCTCCGGCACCTGGATCACCTCCGCCCCCTCCGGAGGGGAATAATTCTCCTCCCGGGTGACCAGGACCAGTCTATGTCCGTGGATGTGCTGAAGAAACCTCCCCAGCTCCTCCCCGGTGGGGAAAACGTCGGCATATACCAGGATGGCACTGGAGGGAAGGGCTTCGCTCAGATCCGCCGCGTAGTACAAAAACTTTTCCGTAATCGCCACCCGTTGATGGTCTTTTCTATCCTCCACAGGCCGCCTCCCCGAGCTCGCCTTGCCGGAACAGGGCGCAGGCCTTCTTTAACAAAAACCAGAGATTGGTTACATCCTCTCGATTGTAAAGCAATAAGGTGCGCAGGGCCCGACGATCCCTTCGCTGGACCCACCTTTGCCAGAGCTTAACCGCATCGTAGCCGGAAAGGCCCTGCGTCCTGCGGGACAGGCCGAAGAGGACCTCCAGCTTCTTCAGCCCTCCCCGATATCCCAGATGCCGGTAAATCTGACACAGATCCAGGTGTAGAAGAGGTGTGGATAACTCCGGGAACCGGGCCCGGAGAAAGGGAAGATCGAAACGGGTTCCTCCGAAGGTTACCCATACCGGAAATCGCGCCAGATAGGAGACGCCCTTTTCCAGGTTGAAACCGGCCACAAAGGCCCGATAGCGTCTCTCCACCATGGTTCC
>DRMH01000125.1 GCA_011322625.1 Thermosulfurimonas dismutans
TCAGCCCCTGGAGGGACCTACGGGTCTATAACCCCATCTCGGTCATGTACGCCCTGACCAAGGGAAGGTTTGAAAACTTCTGGTTCAGGACCGGAACCCCCACCTTCCTGGTGAACTGGCTCAAGGAAAAACCCTGGCGTATCCCCGAACTCGAACACTTCCGGGTCTCCGACAACTTCCTTCAGGCCTTCGACCTGGAAAACCTTACCGTGGAAGCGGTGATGTATCAGGCAGGCTACCTCACCATTAACGAGGTCAAAGGCCGCACCCTGACCCTGGGATACCCCAATCAGGAGGTACGCGAAAGCTTCCAGGAGGTCCTCCTCCAGGGACTTTCCGGAGGCGAAACCACGCCGAGGATCCTGGCCCAGGAACTGGGCGAGGCCATAAGACGCACCGACTGGGACGCGGTGCGCGAGATCCTGAACGACATCCTCTCCTATATCCCCCACACCCTCTATCTTCGTGCCGACGAGCGCTTCTTTCACACCGTGTTCTATCTGGCGCTGGCGTTATCCGGCTATCGGGCCGAAAGCGAGGTGCTCACCCACCGGGGCCGACTGGATATGGCCGTACGCTACGAGGGGGAGAACCGGGTCTTCGTCTTTGAGTTTAAGGCCGGGGTGAGTGCGGAGGAGGCGCTAAAACAGATCGAGGCCCGGGGCTATGCCGATCGCTTCCGGGCCCGGGGGCTTTCGGTGATAGGCGTGGGGGTTTCCTTCGACCCCGCCGAGCGCAGGGTCTTAGAGATCCGGGTAGGTTAGAACCCGGGAATCTTGAGATCCTCCCCGAACCTGCTTATTTTGCCTCCCGGTATGGAAGAGGTGCTCCGGGTCCGAGACCTGGTCAAGGAATTCGAAGGAAAAAGGGTCCTTTCCGGGATAAGTTTCATCCTGCGCCGGGGGGAGTTCCTGGGAATCATCGGCCCTAACGGAGCCGGAAAAACCACCCTCCTTAACTGTCTTCTGGGGCTCGTAACCCCCAGCCAGGGTGAAATACGTTTTTTCGGCCTGGATCTTACCACTCATCGCACCGAGATCCTTGCCCGTCTGAACTTCGCCTCCAACTATGTGGGGCTTCCGCTCTCGCTCACGGTAATGGAGAACCTGCTGGTCTATGGCCTCCTTTACGGGGTCAGAAACATCAAACCTCGGGCCGAGCGACTCTTAAGGCTTCTGGGACTCTGGGAGATGCGCCAGGAAAAGACCCGCCATCTCTCCTCCGGCCAGATGATGCGTCTGTGCCTGGCCAAAGCCCTGATCAACGACCCGGAAATACTGCTTCTCGATGAACCCACCGCCGGGCTTGACCCCGAGATGGCCGAAAGGGTTCGCCGTCTAATTAAGGAATATCAAAAAGAGCGAGGACTTGCGATCATCTTTACCTCCCATAATCTTTACGAAATGGAAGACCTTTCCGACCGGGTGATCCTGCTCCACGAGGGAAGGATCCTGGCCGAGGGGCCGCCGGAGGTCCTCTGTCGGCGTTTCGGGGCCGAGGATCTGGAGGAGGTCTTCTTTCGGGCCCTGGCGGAGGCTGAAGATGCCTAGACCACGACGCATCCTCGGAGTGGTGGCCCGTCAGATGTTCCTTTATCGGCGAAGTGTGAGCCGCCTCCTGGATCTCTTCTACTGGCCCACCATGGACCTTCTCCTGTGGGGCTTCCTCACCCTCTATCTGGAACGCGGGGCCCTCCACCTCCCCCGTTTCGTCTCCTTTTTTCTGGGGGCCCTTATCCTGTGGCACATCCTCTATCGTTCCCAGCTCGCGGTCTCGGTGTCCTTCCTTGAGGATATATGGTCGCGCAACCTCCTTAACGTGCTGGTGGCCCCCATCACCCTCACGGAATATCTCCTGGGACTGGTGGTGATAAGCCTGATCAAAGTAGGACTGGCCTTCGGTATCATGACCACCCTTTCGGTCCTGTTCTATGGTTTCAATCTCTTAAAGCTCGGAGCGGTGCTCTTTCCCCTGGTAGTAAATCTGCTCGCCCTGGGTTGGGCCATAGGTTTTGTAACCATCGGATTCATTTTTAGGTTCGGACAGGAGGCCGAGATCCTGGCCTGGGCCCTAATCTTTGTGTTTTTGCCGCTTTCGGCGGTATTCTATCCGGTGGAGGTGCTCCCCGCCTGGCTCAAACCCTTCTCCCTCCTCACCCCTTCGGCCCATGTCTTTGAGGGCATGCGGGAGGTGATCACCCGGGGCACCCTTCCCTGGAAACACCTCCTTTTCGCCGGTCTGCTGAACCTTGTCTATCTCGGTCTGGGACTCACCTTCCTGAAAAGACAGTATCAGTATGCCCGTAGAATGGGGCTCATTCCCAAGATAGGGGAATGATCAAAAGAACCGCAGCAGGATCCACAGGGCGTAATAGGTGGTCTCCAGAAAGGAGACCCCTCTGGGGGCCCGGGCAAAACCTCCGTCCTTGCGGCGGGTGTTTAACACAAAAAGTCTGAGTCCTTCCGGATCACGGGGCTTAAGCCCCAGGGCTTTCATAAGACGACAGGCAAAATAGGTGTTTTCCAGATAGGAGGTGGTGCCCGGGAAAAACCCGAACCCACCGTCGGGGTTCTGGGAATGGAGAATGAACTCCGCTACCCCGGCCGAGCACTCCCCCGGCCCCAAAGCTTTGCAAAGATGGTACAGATCCTTGAGGGTACGAAAGGACCGAGCGCGTCCCAGTTCTTTCAGTCTTCGAACCTTCGCGGAATTCACCCCCAGAAGGTCCGCCATCTCCCTTAAAGCGGCCAGCCCCGAAAGCCTCTCCGGGGGATGGCTTAGTTCCTCCTGCACCAGAAGCTTCACCTCCTCCGGAGAGGCCCCTCCCAGCCAAAGAAGACCCTTGAGCCACCTTACCCGAACCTCCGGAGACATCCGGTGAAAATTCAACCCCTCGAGAAAATGCAGGGTGGAAGGATCGGATTTCAGCGCCCCGCACACCCGCAGGGCCGCCAGGGCGAAATAGGTATCCTCCACCGTGGGGGGAAGGGCCGGAGTAGCCCCGAACCCCCCACTTTCCTTTCGACGGGAAAGGACAAAATCCCGTGCCCCCCGGACTAATTCCTCGGTCTCAACTTCCATGAACTATAAAATAAACCTCTTCCCCGGAGATCGAAAAGACTCAGTACACCATTACCTGATCCGCACGCATAACCTCGTTCACCAGCTTCCCCGCCTTGACCAGTTCGCACCCCTCCACCAGCTGTTCCTTGGTGATCTTACGTTCCTCGATACAGGGGATACATACAAACATCTTGGCCCCCAGGGCGGGCAACCCGTCCACCAGTTCCTTGAGAGGCTTGAGCCCCGGGGCGACGATATGTTCGTACATGCCCTTGGTGCAGCACATTACCCCCTTACCCTGAAAAACCACCGTAACCTCCACGTCCATGGTAAGGGCGGCATTGGCCACCACCAGGGCCAGGGTGGCCTTTTCGGGATCGTCCAGACCATGGGTAACCACCACCACGAGCTTCTTTCCAGCAATGGTCTCGGCCATTTCTCTCACCTCCCCGAGTTTTATTCCTCAAGCCTTAACACCCGGACGAAGTCCTCCACCCTTTGATCCGGCCCGGACACGGCCATGAGATTAAAGTGACAGATGGGACAGAGGGTTATCACCGTCCCCGGCCCCAGGGCGGAGAGCTCCTCCATCCGGGCGCGGGCAAGCTCGCCGGCCTTTTCCGGAAACAGGGTCTCCGCCGGACCTCCGCAACATCGGGTGATCTCACGGCTGAAACGGGGTTCCCTTATCTCCATCCCGGCCCTCTTCAGGATCTCTCTGGGTTCCTCCACCATCCTCAGATACCGGACATATACACAGGAATCGTGCCAGAGATAGACCCCCTCCTCGCCCCGCAGGGAAAGGTGCCGGCTCTCTTGAAAAAGGATCTCCAGATAACTTCGCACCTCGAAATCCCAGTCCGGAAAAAGCTGGGGATAGACCTCCCTCAACAGAGCCGTGGAGTGGGGATCCACGGTAATGATGGTCCGTACCCCGGCCTCACGAAAGGCCCTCACCACCCGCCGGGCCTGAAGCTCAAACACCCCCTCCAGCCCCAAGTCATAAGCCAGCGTCCCCGGGTAGTATTCCTTTTCATAAAGATAACCGGGCTCGACCCCGCATTTGCGCAGAAGCTTTACCACCCTCCGCAGGACACCCGTATAATATTCCTGCAGCCTCCGCTCCTCCCGTCCGAGTATCGCCAGACGGGAGACGTTTATCCAGGGATTCAGGACCGGAGCCAGCCTGGAAAGCCAGTCCCGCCCCCGAACGAACCCCTGCTCCCTTTCCCTCAGGACCCGAAGATAAGGCAAAAGTTGATAGAGGTGTCCGGTATAGAGAATGGTCTTTCCGCCCCGGGCAAGCCCCAGCCCCTCCGCCCAGGAAACCAGACTTTTTACCGGTAAAGGGAAGACATGGGCTCTGTACCGCAGGTTCTGGGAAAGAAGGGCCAATCTGCTCCTGATCTCGGCCAAGGGATTCACCTCCTCTAGGGTCTTACCTCCAGATCCTCTTCCGCCAGATAGACCCGAAGGAGTCTTATGACCTCGGTTATCTTCACTCCCTGCGGACAATTGACCTCGCAGAGCCGACACAAAAGACAGGCATAAACAGCTTCCCGGTTTTCCCGGAGTTTTTCCTCGGCTCCCAGCAGGGCATAACGAAAGATCTCCCGCGGGAGCACCTTTAAGCCCAGAGGACAGAGGGTGGTGCAGGTACCGCAGTTAAAACAGCGGCGGGCATCCAGGTCCCTCTCCCGGGCCTCGAATATTCTGCGCCATTCCGGCCGGAGTCGAATCACCCTTCCTCCCGAAGTCCGTATTGGAAATAGCGTTCCCGTCGCCCCTTGGGAAGGGCCTCCACCTTCCCGTAGCGCCACATACCCATCACGTAAAGCATGGCTTCCGCCGGGTGGATCCCCAGAGCCTCGGCTATCTCCGGAATGTTCTTGGGCCCCTCCCGTCGTAGGAGTTCCGCGATGGCGGTGTGATATTTCATCTCTTCCCGATATCTTTCCAGTGCCCCTTTAGGCCGTTCAAGCATCGGCCAACCCCTCCGCCAGGGAGTCAATAAGGGCCTTTATCGTCTCGTGTTCGTAGCCCCGGACCTGCAGCGCCTCTTGAGGACACACCGGCACACAGGCTCCCTCTCCCTTGCACAGGGACTCCCGCACCCGGACCCGATCTCCGGAAAGTTCAAGCGCTCCGTAGGGACAGGCGGCCACACATTCTCCGCAGCCGTCGCACCGTTCCTCGATCACCTCGGCCACCAGCGGTTCCCTCTTCACCTCCCCTGCCAGAAGAAGGGCCCCCACCTTGGCCGCCGCGGCAAGACCGCTGGCGGCACTCTCCTCCGCCGTTCTGGGCCCCTGAGCGCATCCGCAGATGAAGACCCCATCGGCCATGGTCTCCACCGGCCGCAGTTTGGGATGCACCTCCTGGAAGAAACCCTCCTTCCCCACCGGAAGCTTTAAATGTTCCAGAAGTTCGGGGGAATGGACGGGTTCAAGACCGGTCACCAGACATACCAGATCCGCCTCCAGTTCGATCTCTTGCTTGGCGGTCAAAAGATCCCTCACCCGGACCCTGAGGCGGCCTCCGGGATGGATCTCCGGAGGGGATTGCGGAGAATAACGCACGAAAACCGACCCGTAACCCAGGGCCCGACGATAATACTTTTCGTATTTTCCGTAGCTTCTTATATCCCGGTAGAGATGGACCTGGGTCACCTCCGGCCACCGGGAGTGGACCAGACAGGCGGTGTAAAGGGCTGCGGTACAGCAATATCGAGAACAGTAGGTGCGGGCCTTCTCCCCGGCCGGCTCACGGGACCCCACGCAATAGACATAAACCAGACGCCTCACCCGCCTTCCCCGGTAAAAAAGGGGTTTTTCCTCCGGATGTTCGGCCAGATGGAGAAGAAATTCATAAAGGGTACACACCCCTTCCGAACCGTAACCCCATTCTCCGGGTTGAGGGGTATGGGGACGGGCCCCGGTGGCCACCACGATGGCCCCGGCCCGGATCTCTTTTTCCTCTCCGTCCCGGCAGATCTTCAAACGAAAATCGCCGACCACCCCCTCCTTTCCGCACAGATGGGATCGAAAATAGGTCCGGATGTTCGCGTCCCGGTGTATCTCCCTCCACAGGTGTTCCACCAGCTCGCGGCCCTTCTGATCGGTGGGAAAGATGGGGCCGCGATCCCGGAGAAGTCCTCCGGGACGGTCCTCCTTTTCCACCAGATGGACCTTTATTCCCATCCGGGAAAGGCCCAGGGCGGCTTCAAGCCCGGCGATCCCGGCACCGATGACCATCGCCTCCGGCCGCGTCTTTATCACGATGGGTTCCAGGGAACGGGCCCTCAGAGCCCGGGCTATACCCCCCTTTACCAGGGCCACCGCCTTACGGGTGGCTTCCCCTGGATGATGGGGATGGGCCCAGGAACACTGCTCGCGTATATTCACCTGCACGTAACGATAGGGGTTAAGGCCGGCCCGGCGGGCCATCTGGCGAAAGGTCTCCTGATGCAGGCGCGGGGAACAGGAGGCAATGACCAGGCCGTTGAGATCATGTTCCCGGATCAGACGAATCATCTCCTGCTGGGCGGCCTCCGAGCAGGTGAACATATGGGTCTGCGCCACCTTTACCCCGGGGGCCCCCTCCACCGCCTGGCGCACCTTCTCTACATCCACCACATCGGAAATATTCCCTCCGCAATGACAGATGAAGACCCCCAGGCGCGGCTCTTTCATGCCCCCTCACTCCCCAGAGATCTAAGGTACGCGGCGATCTGGGCCGCCGCCGCTCCGGCATGAAGGACACAGTCCGGAATGTCCTTAGGGCCGGAGGCTGCACCCGCCACAAAAAGCCCCGGAACACTGGTGACACACGGCTCCCGAACGGGTTCGATCTCCCGGAAGAACCCGGCTTCATCCAGCTGAAGATCCTCGCGAACACATTTCCGCAGTTCCGGATTGGCCAGGGCCCCTACCGCCAGGATGACCAGTTCGTGACGGGCCTTGCGCACCCCGCCCCGGCCCTCCATATCTTCGTAATAGACCACCAGATCCCCGTTTTCGAGTTCATCAATTCGAGCCACCCGACCCTTCACCAGATGCACCCCCATCCCCGCGGCCTGCTGGAGAAACTCCTCGTAGCCCTTTCCGAAGGCCCGCAGATCTATGTAATAGATGGTGACCTCGGCGATGGGAATGGCTCCCAGGATAAGCTGGGCCTGTTTCAGGGAATACATGCAACAGATACGCGAACACCAGGGATTACCCGCCGCCTGGTCGCGAGACCCCGCACACAACACTATTCCTATATTCCCGGGCACCTTACCGTCGCCCGGACGCAACACCGCATTGTAGGGACGGGTAGGAGCAAGAAGCCTTTCCATCTGCATGGCGGTGATCACATTGGGATAATGGGCATACCCGGTGAGAGGACGGGAGGAGGGGTCGAAGAGTCGAAATCCGGTGGCTATAAGCACCGCTCCGGCCTTAAGCCGGATCTTCTGAGGCTTCATGTTCAGGTCTATGGCCCCGGCCGGACAGGTCTCCACACACTCCTTACAACTGGAACATACCGCACAATCCAGACAGCGCCCGGCGGCCTCAATGGCCTGTTCAGGAACAGGGTTTTCCCCGAAAACCGAGGAATAAGCCACCGGCGCCTTCAACCTGACCCGGGCCGCCTTATCCCCCCGCCCCACCTCCGGGGCAAGATCAATGTCCCGCGGTTCCTCCCCGGTAAGATAGCGATAAATATGATAGGCCGCCCTTTTGCCTGCTCCCACCGCATTGGCCACCATGTAAGGCCCGGTTACACAGTCTCCTCCGGCAAAGACTCCCTCCACATTCGTGGCCAGGGTCTCCGGATCCACCTTCAGGCGCCCGTCGGGATGATAGGAAAATCCTTCATCCCGGAAGATGGCCTCCGGCTGAAATCCTATGGCCAGGATAACCGCATCCGCCCGAAAGGTTTCCGTCCGGGAAGGGTCCACCACCGGACGGGCTCGCCCGGTCTCGTCCTTTTCTCCCAGTCGGACCTCGGCCAGGAGAATCTCCTCCAGCCTCTCCCTTCCCCTGAATTCGAGCGGAGCCCGCCGGAAAAGGAATTTTACTCCCTCGGCCAGGGCCTCCTCCACCTCGAAGGAATGGGCCGGCATGTGCTCCCGATCGCGCCGATATATCACCGTAACCTCCCCCGCACCGCACCGCAGAGCGGTGCGGGCACAATCCAGGGCCACGTTGCCACCGCCGATCACCGCTACCTTCTTTCCGGAAAGCTCCGGGGGCTTCCCGGTGTTGTAACTCCTGAGGAAGGAAAGAGCGGCATAGACCCCGGGGAGATCCTCTCCGGGAATACCCAGAGTCCTGGGTTTCAGGCTCCCGGTGGCCAGATATACGGCCTCAAACCCCTCCTCCCTTAGGGACCGAAGAGAACGAATTTCCTTTCCGGTGACTATCTTCACTCCTAGGGCCTTTATATCCTCCAGGTCCTGATCCAGGATCTCACGAGGGAGCCTCCAGGTGGGAATTCCGTAGCGCAGAAGCCCTCCGGGGGCCTCATCCCTTTCGAATATGACCACCTCCAGTCCCTTGCGGGCCAGAAAATAGGCACAGGAAAGCCCCGAGGGACCGGACCCCACCACCGCCACCTTTTTGGGAATCTTTTTTTCGGGGAGAAAACGTTCTTCCCGCGGAAGATTCTCGGCCACGAAGCGTTTTAAGGCCCGCAGGGGGATGGATTGCCCCTTCTTTCCCCGGGTGCATCGGGTTTCACAGGGGGCGTAACATACCCGCCCCAGCACCCCGGGCAGAGGAGCCTCGCGCAGAATAGAATGCAAGGCCCGCTCCAAACGCCCTTTGCGAATCAAGGCCACATAGCCGTGGGGCTTGAGCCCGGCCGGACAGGCGGCCGAACAGGGAGAAAGCCCCCGTCTTTCGATGACCGCCTTTTTGGGCACCGCCTGAGGAAAAGGTATGTAAATGGCCCGGCGGGCCACCAGCCCCTGATTAAACTGATCCGGACGGGCCACCGTACATACCTTCTCGCACTGACCACACCCCGTACATCGGGAGGGATCCACAAAGGTGGGCCGACGGGTGATCTCCACCTCCAGTCGGCCATCCTCCCTGGGCGCAATGCTCTCCACCGTGGCATAGGTAAGAAGGGTCACCCGGGGATGGTTCTGGACCGCGGCCATCTTGGGGGTGGCGATACAACTGGCGCAGTCCAGGGTAGGGAAGACCTTACTCAGGAGAATCATCTTCCCCCCGATGCTGGCCTCCTTTTCCACCAGGAGACATTCAAAGCCCATGTCTCCCAGGAGGAGAGCCGTCTCCATGCCGGCTATTCCCCCGCCGATCACCACGCAGTCGTAGCGGGAGGAAAGCTCATTTCCCATGCTCGAGCTCCTGCAGGGCTTTCTCGAAATTGCGCATATGATTGACAAAGGCCTCGGCACAGACCGAACATATGGCCGCCATCCTTATGCGCCGCGGGTCCAGCCCCTTCTCCCGGGCCATCTCCTGCGCCCGGGCCACCACCTGCCCGGTGCGGGTGGTGCAATCCTCGAGATACGGACAATCCGTACCGTCGGCAGCAATGAAGACTCCGTCGAAGCCCTTTTCCAGCGCGTAAATTATCCAGCGGGGATCTATCCCGCTGGAACAGGGTACCGGAATCACCACCACCCCCGGGGAGTAAGGCAGGTGGGAGGACCCCGCCAGATCCACCCCGGGATCAGAAATATTCTGGGTGGAAAAGACCAGAATTTTAACGCTCATTCCTCTGCCTTACGCACAAAAAGACGCCAGTACCCGGCCTCCTCGATCACCCCCAGAAACTCATGCCCTGCGTTTTCCGCCCAGACAGGCAGATCATCCTTGGTGCCCTCGTCCGAAGAAAGAACCTCCAGGATACCACCCGGAGGCACCTCGGCCATGGCCTTTTTGGCCTCCAGCAGAGGCCCGGGGCAGGCCGTTCCTCGTGCATCCACCACCTTGTCCGCCTTCA
>DRMH01000126.1 GCA_011322625.1 Thermosulfurimonas dismutans
GCTGGCCTCAAGTCCCTGGGTGCGTCGGGCCCCGAAATCCACACAGGGCCGGCCGCGCGCCGCAAGCACACAGAGCGCGGCCTTGGTGGCGATGGCCGTCTCAATGTTGATGAGGTTGATGACCAGGGTCTCCACGATCTGGGCCTCGGGAAGAGGAGCGGTGATCTCCACCACCGGTTCGTTCTCGAAAAAGACCGCCCCCTCGGGAAGGGCCCAGACCTCCCCGGTAAACCGGAAATTTTTAAGATAATCCAGGAAGGCGGGTTTAAAGAGCTTCAGGGATTCGAGGTAGGCCAGGTCTTCTTCACTAAAGCGAAGTTCCTGCAGGGCCTCAAGGAGGGGCCAGAGCCCGGCAAAAAGGAGAAAGCTTCTTTGCCGGGGAAGTTTGCGCACGAAAAGGGAAAAGGTGGCCGGAGCGAGCATCTCCCGCTCCACATAGACCTGGCTCATAGTGAGCTCGTAAAGATCCGTAAGAAGGGCCGAGGGGTTGAACCATTTAGCGGTAAACATCTTTGCGATGCCCTATGTGCAGGATGAGAATTTTCTTTTCCCTATCGTCAATTTCATAGATTACACGGTAATTTCCACCCTTATTCGCCAGCCATCACGACCGATTAATTTCTTGCAACCTGTCGGTCTGGGATTTTCGGCCAATTTTAAGATTGCTTCCTTGAGACGCTCATAGTCTGAAAGGGGAAGGCTACCTAATTCTTTTTGTGCTCTTCTAAGGATAAAAATTTGATACACTTTAAAATTTACGGGAATCTTCGATCTCTTTTACAGCAAGTTCAAAAGGGACAACTTCATCTGTTGAAGCTTTGGCTTCGTCATAAGCTTTTATTTCCTCAAGTTCTTCAAGCTTTTCCAGAATTTCCTTGTAAACTTCTATAGGTAAAATGACGGCTTTCTTGTTTCCCTTTTCATCTATAATGAAATTTAAGCTCACCATTTCAGTAATCCTCCTAAACAATCCTAGCCTTATAGATCCGCTCCATTCTTTTTAGGGCGAATTCGTGGGCCTCGGGGTCGAAGTCGCCCACCGCGGAGGAGGGAACCACCACCTTAAAGCCCCGGAAGAAAGCTCCGGCCGCGGTATCCATGACGCAGATGCTGGTACAGACCCCGCAGAGCCAGACCTCGTCCACCCCGAGTTCCCGCAGGACCTCCTCAAGCTCCGTGCGGAAGAAGGCGTCAAAACGGGTCTTTTCAATGACCTTTTCCCCAGGGGCCGGGGAGATCTCCGGGATGATCTCCGCCCCCCAGCTCCCTTTCACGCAGTGGGCGGGGAAGGCCTGAAATTCCCTGTCGTCCGGCTCATGTGCGTCGCAGACATAGATCACCGGCTCGCCCCGGGCGCGGAACTCCTCAAGGAGTTTCTTAATGGCGGGAATAACCCTCCGGGCCGCTTCTCCGCAATAAAGGGTCCCTTTCGGATCCAGAAAATCGTTCAACATGTCGATCACGATGAGCGCCCGCATCCCAAGCCCCCGTCCGGTCCATTCTTGGGGTTTATGGGAGTTTTATAACCCATTCTTTTACTTTGGCAAGGCAAAGGGGTAATATTAGGGAGCATGAAACGACGGGATTTTCTGGGTTTCTTGGCCGGGGCCGGGGTCTTCTCCGGATTTTGCTGGGCCGGGCTTTCGGCGGTGCGGTATTTTCTTCCCCCGCCGCCGCGCCGGGTCCTGATCCGGGAGGCCGACTGGCCCCGGGCCCAGAAGGTAAAGGTGGGAGCGGAATATTTCCTGGTACGCCTTCCCGGGGGAGAGATCCGGGCCTTTTCCCGGCGCTGTCCCCACCTGGGCTGTGTGGTGAACTATCAGCCCCGCCTGGGTATTTTCCTCTGTCCCTGTCATCAGAGTAGATTCTCTCTTCTCGGGGCTAAACTGGCCGGGCCGGCCCCCCGCGGGCTCTACCCCCTGAAATGGGAAAGGACCGAGGGAGGTATCATCCTTGAAATACCGGGTTAACCCTTTCCTGTCCTGGGCCCTCTCCTCGGCCTTTCTCCTGGCCGTAATCTCAGGCATCCTCCTGGCCTATCCCTTTCACGAAAAGGCCCCCTTTGTCTCCACGGTGGGGATAGATACGGTGGTCCCTTACGGCTGGTTTTTGAGGCGTCTGCATTATTTTTCCTCCTGGGCCACCCTGATTCTTCTCCTGTGGCATGCGGGCGAAGCCCTGTGGGCCCGGGCCGAGGAGCGCCGAAGACCCCTTCCCTGGCTGGCTCTCTCCCTTTCCCTTCCGCTCATTTTCCTGGCGGCTTTCACCGGATATGTCATCCGCTGGGATGAAACCGGAAAACTGGCCGGCTTTATCGCCGAGAGCCTGAGCCTCAAACTACCGGTGATAGGACCTTATCTCAATGCCCTGCTCTTTACGGTAAGGGAGGGGGGCATACACCGACCCTATCTCTTCCATTTCTGGGCCTCTCTGGTATTGCTGGGACTTTACGGAATCTGGCACTTCCGGGCCCGTCGCTGGCCGGCCGAACCCTTCCTCCTGGTCTTTGCCGTGTGCGGGGCCCTGGCCCTCTTCCTTCCGGTAGGGCTTCACGCCCCGGGCCCTCACCTTCTGGTGAAAGGTCCCTGGTTTTTCGTGGGAGTGCAGGAGGCCCTGCGACACGCCCCTCCCTTTCTGGCCGGGATCCTTCTCCCCTCCCTCGGCCCGACCTTTTACTTTCTTGTACGAGTGCCCTCCTTGCGCCGACTCTCTCTCTTCGGCCTTATTCTCTGGTCCGCAGGCTACGGGATGTTAACCCTCTGGGGGCTTCTGCGATGAGAAGAACTTTGCTTCTTTTCTGCCTTCTTCTCCTGCTGGTGCTCCTCTGGCGCGAACATTCCCGCACCCGCGCCCCCCGGGTCTATACCCTCACCTCGGGGCGGGTGGACATGTGCCTTGCCTGCCATAAGGAGACCCCCGGAAAGGCCCATGCCCGGGGCGTGGTGGGTTGCGCGGACTGTCACGGAGGAGACCCCCTTACCGTGGAAAAGGCCCGGGCCCATCGGGGCATGGTGAAAAATCCTGCGGATCTTCGTTATGCGGACCGGAGCTGCGGCCGGCCGGAGTGCCACCCTGGCTACCCGGAAAGGGTCAAAAAGAGCCTCATGGCCACCAACCGCGGCATCATCACCACCCTGCGTTACTACTGGGGGGAAACCCCGGATTTCCGGGAAAAGATCTCGGTTGAGGAACTGATAAAAACCGGAAAAGACTCCCCGGCCCTGGATTACTTCCGCAAGCTCTGCGGGACCTGTCATCTCTGGCTTCCCCGGGGAAAACTTCCGGGTTTTCTTCGCGAAAAGGGCGGAGGCTGTGCGGCCTGCCATCTTGTGCCCGGTAAAAAACCCAAGGCCGAAAAGCCCTCCTTCCCGGGGCTTCCGGTCTCTGCCAAAGCTCATCCGATCCTTACCCGTAAGATCCCGGTCCGAAACTGCGCCCGCTGCCATAACCGAAGCGGCCGTATCGCTCTTACCTACCAGGGGCTCTACGAGGACGAACAGTACGGGACCCCCATCCGGGACGGAACCTTCGGGGCCGAGGAGCTTCCCGACGGCCGTTTCGTGGAACGTATCCCGCCGGATGTGCATTTTAAGGCCGGGATGAGCTGCGTGGACTGCCACGTGCAGAACGAGACCATGGGTGACGGAAAGGCCTACGCCCACCTTGAGGAGAGCCTGGAGATCACCTGCGAGGCCTGCCACGAGGGCCTCGGGCGCACGAAAAAGGGAACCCCGCTTCCGAATCTGATAGTAAAAAACGGAAAAATCTTTTGGCAGGCCAAACTTACGGGGAAACTCCTTGCCGTGAAAAGGCCGGATCCGGTGGCCTGCCGGCACCCGGTGCACCGGAGGCTTGCCTGCTGGGCCTGCCACGACCGGAGGGTGCCCCAGTGTTTCGGCTGTCATGTGCGCCGAAACGCCGGGGAAAAACAGCTCGACAAGCTCTCCTTTCGCGAGACCCCCGGCCTCTGGGAGGAATTCCGGAGCTACATGCGGCTTGAGAGCCCCACTCTGGGCTTTTACCGGAGGCGGGTTACGGTGCTGGTCCCGGGCTGACAGGACTTCGTGACCTTTCTTTCCCCGGAGGGGAAGGTTGAACGGGAGTTCCGGCGCATAACCTGGTCCCACATGTATCCCCACGGAACCGGAAAGGCGAGAACCTGCAAGGATTGCCACCAGTCGGGAAAGACCGTGGGCCTGGGCTACGGCTCCCTTACCTATCTCGGCGGGGGAAGATGGCGTTTCACCCCGGCCGAGGCCCCCGCGGAACTCCTGGGCCTGAAACACGGGCTTTCGGCGCTGATAGACCTTTCCGGAAAACCCTTAGTGAACCTTAGGCCCGGAGTCTCGGCCTTTTCCGGCTCGGAGATCCGGCGGATCCTCCGGGTGGGGCTCTGTCTTCCCTGCCACCGGGATTTTTCCGACCCGGTGATGCGCAACTGGCCCCCGAAACGCCCCTGCCCGGTCTTTAAGGAGTGAGAACCTCCCTTGCCCTTTGCCGGAATTGTTCGGCAAGCCTTACGGCCTCCTCGGCCTCCCGGCGGGTGTAAACCTCATCCGGCGTCAAATCCGGAAGCCCGTTGGGATACCGGGTGGGGATATAGTACTTGTCAAGGAGGGCCGCAGGCTCAAGAAGGTCGCGCAGTTTATTGAAAATTTCCGGAGCCACCTCCTCAAGCTCCCGGAGGAGTTTCACCAGGGAGTGACCCCAGGGGGAGCTTTCCAGGGCGTACCAGAGGGCCTTCAGGGCCTTTTCTGCGGCCTGATGGGCGTGGAAGCAGGAAAGGGCGTATTCCCCCTCCCGCAGAAGAAGACGCGCGGCCCGCAGGTCCATCTCCGCGGTCTTAAGCCACCTTCGGGCTTCTTCAAGGGTCTTCCGCACGCTCATAGATGATCCTTCCCTTCCGGAGGATCTCTCGCATGAAAGGCCTTTCACCGTGGACCGAAAGTTCCTCCTCCGTCCATACCAAAAGGTCCCATTCAAAGCGCGGAAAACGCAGAAGGAGATCCCGGAACTCCTCCAGACGCTCGAGATAAGGCCGGGGGTGATCTATAACGATCAAAAGATCCACGTCGCTCCTCCGGCTCTCCTCAGAGCTTGCCCGGGAGCCGAAAAGGATGACCTTTTTGACATCCCTTTTTTCCTTAAAGTAAGCTTTTAAGGCGGAACTCAACTCCGGAGGAAGCCCCATACTGGAAACTTTAGCACGGATCTGGGAGAGTCGGGAAGCGCTCCGGACCCTGGTGGAATCGCGGGGGGCCCTAGGGCCGCTGGTCTTCGTTTCCCTCCAGGCCTTGCAGGTAATCCTGGCCCCGCTTCCCGGGGAGGCCACGGGTTTTGCCGCAGGCTTCATCTTCGGGCCTTTTAAGGGCTTTATCCTGGCCATGCTCGGGCTCTCCCTGGGTTCGGCAGGGGCCTTCTTCCTGGCCCGGGCCTTCCGTCCCCCCTTCGAAAGACACCTCGGACGCCGCCCCTTCTATCTGCGGGTAAAGACCTTCACCCGCAGACACGGCCCCACCGCGGCCTTTCTCCTCTTCCTCTTTCCGGGTTTCCCCAAGGACTATCTCTGCTACGCTCTGGGGCTTCTTCCCTTTCCCTTCCGGGTCTTCTTTCCGGTGATGCTCCTTGGCCGGGCCCCGGCCACTCTGGCCTTAACTCTTGAAGGAGACGCCGCCTTTCGGGAGGACTGGGATCTCCTCCTCTGGGTGGGACTTGCGGCCGGTCTTTCTCTTCTGCTGTTTCTTAAATTGAAGAAACGACTGGAAGTAGAGGCATGAGGCGGGCTTATCTTCAGGCTGTAGGGGGTGTGGCCGGAGACATGTTGCTTGCGGCCGTCATTTCCGCCGGCGCCCCGGAAGCCGAACTGGCGAACTTCCTGGCCGGTCTTCCCGGAAAGTTGATTCTCCGGACGGAACGCGTCACGGTTTCCGGCCTTTCGGCCTTGCGGGTGAGGCTTTCCGCTGAGGATCCCGGGGCCCTTCCCCCGCGTTTTCCGGAATTCATGGCCCTGCTCGACCGGCTGGAGCTAGAGGCGAAGCTCCGGGAGAAGGCCCGGGAGATCTTTGAGCTCATCTTTTCGGCCGAGGCCCGGGTGCACGGAAAGGACCCCTCGGAGGTCAACCTCCATGAGCTTTCGGCCTACGACACCCTGGGGGACGTCCTGGGGGTGCTTTACGGACTTCACCATCTCGGGCTCTCCGAACTCTATGCCTCGCCCCTTCCCCTGGGCTCCGGACTCCTTGAGACCGTTCACGGCCGGCTTCCGCATCCGGCCCCGGCGGCAGCCGAAATCCTCCGCGGGGTCCCGGTCTATGGCGTCCCGGAGGAGGTCGAAACCGTGACCCCCACCGGGGCGGCCCTGGTCCGGGTGCTCGCCCGGGGCTTCGGCCCTATGCCTCCCCTTCGCCTTGAGGCCGTGGGCGTTGGGGCCGGGACCTTTACCTTAAAAAGTCGTCCCAATATCCTGAGGCTTTTTGTCGGGGCTCCTGAGCCTGCGATCTCCTCCGACGAGGTGGTGGAAATCGTCTGTGATCTTGACGACGAAAGCCCGGAGGTACTCGCGCGGGTGGCCGAAAGGCTTCTTTCCGAGGGGGCGCTTGATGCCGGATTTCTTCCCCGCACCATGAAAAAGGGGCGCCCCGGGGTGCGCCTCGAGGCCCTGGCCCGGCCCGAGGACGTAGAAAGGCTTTCCGCCCTGATCCTTGAGGAGACCTCCACCCTGGGGGTAAGGCTCCGGCGGACGGAAAGACGCGTCCTCCCCCGCAGGGTGGAGACCGTGGAAACCCCTTACGGGCCGGTGCGGGTCAAGATATCCCGTACCCCCTCCGGGGCGGAAAAGATCAAACCCGAATACCGGGACCTTGCCCGCCTCTCCGAGGGAACCGGAATCCCCTTAAGGAGACTCTCCGAGGAGGTGAAAGCGGCCTTAAAGGGGTTTAAAATGGAAATTAGCCCCGTAAAGGAGCAGCAAAATGAGTAAGGCCGCGGCTTTCGGTCTTTATCCCCATTACACCTACGAGGATTATCGGAGCTGGGAGGGGCGCTGGGAACTAATCCGGGGTGTGCCCTACGCCATGACCCCCCTTCCCCACCCGAAACACCAGCGCCTGAGCGGGCGTATCGCCTACCTCCTCGAGAAAGCCTTTGAGGAGGTCGGTTGTCCGGAGTGCGTGGCCCTCCTTCCGGTGGACTGGAAGATCTCCGAGGACACCGTGGTCCAGCCCGACAACCTGGTTTACTGCGGGGACCTCCCGGAGGAGGATTTTATCACCGAACCTCCGGTGGTGATCTTTGAGGTCCTCTCCCCGAGCACCGCCCGGAAGGACCGCATCCTCAAGTTCGCCCTTTATGAGGAGGCCGGGGTGAAGTACTACGTCCTGGTGGACCCCGACCGGAACGAGGCCGAGGTCTTCCGGTTAAAGGAAGGACGCTACCTTCGGGAGGGAATCTTTTCCGAAGGGTCTTACACCTTTGACCCCGGCCCCTGCCGCCTTAACTTTGACTTCGGAAGGCTTTTTCGCTTCTAAAGGTCATGTTTTACGGCCCGAAACCCCGTGAGGAACGCTTTCGCCTGGCCACGGACCTTAAGCCCACCGGGGACCAGCCGCAGGCCATAGAGGCCCTCACCGAAGGGGTCCTTTCCGGGGTCAAACACCAGGTTCTCCTCGGAGTCACCGGCTCGGGGAAGACCTTCACCATGGCCAATGTCATCGCCCGGGTGAATCGCCCCACCCTCATCATCGCCCCGAACAAGACCCTTGCCGCCCAGCTCTATAACGAATTCCGCCGCTTTTTCCCGGATAACGCCGTGGAATACTTCGTCTCCTACTACGATTACTACCAGCCCGAGGCCTACATCCCGGCCACGGACACCTACATCGAAAAAGACGCCTCCATAAACGATCTTATTGATCGCCTGCGGCATGCGGCCACCTCCGCGGTGCTCTCCCGCCGGGACGTGATCGTGGTGGCAAGCGTCTCCTGCATCTACGGCCTGGGCTCCCCGGAGGACTATGCCCGTATGCACCTCTACCTCAGGGTGGGAGACACCCTCCCCCGGGATCGGCTCATAAGGCGCCTTGTCACCATGCACTACGAGCGAAACGACTACGATTTCCGCCGCGGGACCTTTCGTGTGCGCGGGGATGTGGTGGAGATCTTTCCGGCAAGCGAGGAAAAACGGGCCCTGCGCGTTGAGCTTTTCGGAGACGAAATCGAGGCCCTCAAGGTCATCGATCCCTTCCGGGGAAAGGTCCTGGGAAGACTCAGGGAGACGGTGGTCTTTCCGGCCACCCACTACGTGACCGAGGAGGACCGCCTGCGCCGGGCCATCGAGGAGATCAAAAAGGAACTTGAGGAGCGCGTGCGCTACTTTGAGGAACGAGGAGAGCATCTTTACGCCGAGCGTCTCAAGAAACGCACCCTTTATGACCTGGAGATGCTTGAGGAGGTGGGCTACTGTCACGGGATCGAGAACTACAGCCGCCATCTCGATGGCCGCCGCCCCGGGGAGCCCCCTTACACCCTGCTTGACTACTTTCCGGACGACTTTTTGATCTTCATCGACGAAAGTCACATCACCATTCCGCAGCTTGCCGGGATGTATCGGGGGGATCGCTCTCGGAAGGAGACCCTGGTGGAATACGGTTTCAGGCTCCCCTCGGCCCTTGACAACCGACCGCTCACCTTTGAGGAGTTTGAGGCCCGGGTGAACCAGGTGATCTATGTCTCGGCCACCCCCGGTCCCTACGAGCTTGAGAAGGCCGAAGGCCGGGTGATCGAACAGATCATCCGGCCCACCGGGCTTCTTGACCCGCGGGTTGAGGTGCGCCCCGCACAGAACCAGGTGGACGACCTCCTTTCCGAGATCCGCAAGCGGGTGGCCCGGGGCGAGCGGGTCCTGGTCTGCACCCTGACCAAGCGCATGGCCGAGGAGTTAACCGAGTATTACGCGGATCTCGGGATCAGGGTGAAGTATCTTCACTCGGACATTAAGACCCTTGAGCGGGCAAGGATCATAAGGGACCTTAGGCGCGGGGTCTTTGATGTGCTGGTGGGGATCAACCTTTTGCGTGAGGGGCTTGATATACCGGAGGTCTCGCTTGTGGCCATTCTGGATGCCGATAAGGAAGGGTTTTTGCGCTCCGAGCGTTCGCTCATCCAGATGATGGGTCGTGCGGCCCGGAACGCAAACGGAACGGTCATCCTTTATGCGGACGAAATAACCCCCTCCATGAAGCGGGCCATTGAGGAGACTAATCGCCGGCGGCGCATCCAGGAGGAATACAACCGCCGGCATGGCATCACGCCCAGAACCGTGAGCAAAGAGGTGGAGGACACGCTCGCCCGCATCGCCGAGGCCGACTATGTGGATCTTCCCAAACTCCTTGAGGTGGAAGACGAAGAAAAATTTTCGAGCCTTGAGGAGCTCAAACGGGAGATCCGGCGGGTGGAAAAGGAGATGAAAAAGGCGGCCAAGAATCTTGAGTTTGAGCGGGCCGCGGCCCTTCGCGACCGCCTCTTTTCCTTGCGCCAGAAACTTCTGGAATGGAATTGACCCCGGTTTTGTGATACATAGGAAGGGATGGAAGGTGCGATTCTGGCCATAGGCAATGAACTCGTCTCCGGCCGGGTTCCCAATGTTACCAGTTTCTGGGCCGCGGAACGTCTTTCCCGTTACGGCTATCGGGTGCGCGAAATCGTTACCGTGGGTGACGAAAAGGAAGAAATCGTCTTTTACCTCCGGCATCTGCTTTCCAAGGCCCATTTTCTTTTGATTAGCGGGGGTCTCGGCCCCACGGAGGACGACCTCACCAACGAAGCCGCGGCCGAGGCCCTGGGCCTCCCTCTGGAGCTCAACCCCGAGATCCTGGCCCGTATCCGGGAAACGGAAAAGCGACAGGGGCTTCCGGCCCATCCCCTGCGGGAAAAGATGGCCTATCTCCCCCGGGGGGCTCGCCCCCTCTCGGGGGATCTTTCCGTGGCCGGGTACCTGCTGCGGGAAAAAGACCGGCTCCTTTTCTTTCTGCCCGGGGTACCGGAACAATTCCAGCGTCTGTTGATAGATCGGGTGCTCCCGGTGCTGCTGGAAACCTTTCCTCCGCGGGAAACCCTCTGCACACGCACCCTGCGTTTTTTTGATCTGCGGGAGGCGGAAATCAACCAGGTGGTAAAGGAAACCGTGCCTCAGGAACTTGAGGTAGGGTTTTATCCGGTTTTTCCGGAGGTCCAGGTGGTTCTCACCGCCCGCGGAAGGGAAGACCGTAAGGTCCGAGAGCTTCTTGAAAAGGCGGTAAGGGCCCTTAAGGAACGCTTTCCGGAGCACCTTTTCGGGGAGGACGAGGAGGAACTTCCCCTGGTCCTGGGGCGGATGCTTCGTGCGCGCGGGGCGACTCTTTCGGTGGCCGAATCCTGCACCGGGGGCCTCATGGCCTCCCTCATAACCCGCATTCCCGGCTCCTCGGATTATTTCGTGGGAGGCGCCGTGACCTATGCCAACCGGGCCAAGGTGGAGGTGCTGGGGGTTCCGGAAAGGTTCATCCGGCTTTTCGGGGCCGTAAGCCGGGAGGTGGCCTGCGCCATGGCCGAAGGGGCAAGGAGGCGTTTCGGGGCGGATTTCGCCCTCTCGGCCACCGGGATCGCCGGCCCCGCCGGAGGGACGCCCGAAAAACCCGTGGGCACGGTCTGGATCGGGCTCTCCACCCCGGGGGAGACCGTGGCCCGGAAATTCCACTTTCCCGGAACCCGACACGAGATCCAGACCCTTTCCGCCTATACCGCCCTTGACTGGCTGCGTCGTTATCTTCTCACCGGAAACCTCTACCCGGCCTATCGTTTCGCGAAAACCCCATGAAAACCGGAACCCTTAAAGAGCTTGAAACTCTGGAAATCAAGGCCGAGTGGTTCCGAAAACTCTCTCCGGAGGAAAGACTTGAGGCCTTCGACGAATTTATGGAACTCATTTTGAGTCTCAATCCCGAACTTTTTAAAAGCAAGGTGCGGAATGCTCAATCGTTATCGCGAGATATTCTCATCCTTAGAAAGGAATCGGGTTAAGTACCTCGTCATAGGAGGGATTGCCGCGGTGTATCACGGTGTCCCGCGGGCGACATTCGATTTGGATATTCTGATAGAGGCCACACCGGAAAATGCTTCGCGCCTTCTTAAGGCCCTTGAGGAGGCTCAGATGGGAACTGCGGCCCTGATTTCTCCGGAGGAGCTTTTAAGGCACGAGATTGTGGTATTTAAAGATCTTATCCGGTCCAAGAGGGCCTCCGGGCGTCCGCGGGATCTCGCGGATGTGAGGATCCTGGAGGAGGCCTGATGCGCTGTTTTCTGGCCGTAGCTCTTCCGGAAGAAATCAAGGAGATCCTCCGCGGGCTTCAGGAGGAGTTGCGTCCCGTGGGGACGGGGGTGCGCTGGGTGCGGCCCGAAGGGTTTCACCTCACGCTTAAGTTTTTCGGGGAGATCCCGGAGGGAAAACTTCCGGCCCTGGTGCGGGCCGCGGAGAAGGCCGCCCGGGATTTTGAGCCCTTTGAACTCACTCTATCGGAAATAGGATTTTTTCCGGAGAGGGGGGCGCCGCGGGTGATCTGGGTGGGTCTTTCCGGAGAAATTAAAACCCTCACGGAGCTTCACCGCAGACTCGAGAAGGCCTTCAAAAAGACGGGGTTTCCGCCGGAAAGGAGGCCTTTCCACCCCCATCTTACGCTTGCTCGGGTGAAGGATCCCCGTCAGGGGGAGAAGCTCCGGCGCCGAGCCGCAGAACTTCACGTTCCTCACGAGACCTTTCGCGTGGAAGGCCTCACCTTTTATCGCAGCAGACTTCAC
>DRMH01000127.1 GCA_011322625.1 Thermosulfurimonas dismutans
CATCACCCTGCGCATCAGAAACTCACCTCCACGGTATGGGCATCCACCACCCGGGCGTAGATCTCCCGTTTACTGGCGAGGTTCCGCACCCGGATAATCTCCCCGGGACGACCGTCCTCCCGGGCCTGGCCCTTGGTCATCACGGTGATAAACCGCCCCCGGGCCACGATGTTTACGATCTGGTTGCGTCTTACGATGGGAGGGATTTCGATCTGAGAGGCCCGCAGGGGACGCCCGGGAGAAAGTCCGTAGCGGGCGCATTTGCCCAGGGCCTCCCGCATATCACTGATTACATCCTGGGGCAGACGGGTAAGGGGCCGACGCACCACGGTGAGGTCCTCCCGGGTGAGACAGGCCCCCCGGGGAACCGGCCGGGTCAATACCACCACCGGCACCCGAACCTCCACATAACCCAGGACCCGCACCCGCACCAGAAGACGCCCATCCCGAAGGTAGTCCACCAGAAGGGTGTTGGATCCCGGACGGGGGATCCCTATCACCTTTACCCTTTCCACCGCCCCTTCCGGTATCTTCACCGGAAGGGGTTCGGCGGAAAGACGCACGATCTCCACCTCCTTCTCCGGCCAGGGAAGGGCCCGGACCACCCATTGCCGGAAGAGCTTCTCGAAGTGTTCCCTGCCCAGAGACTGAGCCCGCACCAGGGTGCCGGTCCAGAGCAGGACCAGAAGACTCCAGAGCATCAGAAAAAGCAGGAAAAGAAACGTCTTAAGCCTTTCTCCGGCTCGGCTCATGGCTCCTTACCTTTTCAGATTATTGGCTATCTCCAGCATCTGATCCGCGGTGAGGATCCCTTTGGAATTGGCCTCGTAGGCCCGCTGGGTGATGATCATCTTTACCATCTCCTCCACCACATCCACATTGGACATCTCCAGGTATCCCTGGGCGATGGTCCCCAGGCCCTGGCTGCCGGGATTGCCCTCGATGGGATCCCCGGCTGCATCCGTGGCCCGATAGAGATTGCGTCCGATGGGATCGAGTCCGGCGGGATTGACAAAATCGTAGATGAGGAGCTGGGTCTGGGCCAGGATGTTTCCGTTGGCATCCAGGGCCGAGATCATCCCGTCCGGGGTGACCTCGATCCGCACCGTTCCGGTAGGCACCACGAATTCGGGTTGCAGCCGGGCCCCGTCGGCGGTCACAATATAGCCGTCGCGGTCGATCTTGAAATTACCGGCCCGGGTATAGAGCTCCTCTCCGTTGACCAGGACCTTGAAGAACCCCCTCCCCTCGATGGCCCAGTCCAGTTCCTGGTTGGTCTGCTGGTATTCGCCCTGGGTGAAGACCTTATGGATGGCCACCGGCCGAACCCCCAGACCGATCTCCATCCCCACCGGGATCTGATTCCCCTCCGCGGTAACCGCTCCGGCCATCTTCAATTTCTGATAAAAGAGGTCCTCAAAATCCACCCTGCTCTTCTTGAATCCGGGGGTGTTCACATTGGCCAGATTGTTGGCGATGGTGTCCAGCCGAAGTTGCTGGCCCTGCATACCGGTGGCCGCGCTCCAGAGTCCTCTAATCATCCTCGACCTCCGTTTACAGTCTTCCTGCGGTGGCAATCAGCCGTCCGGTGGCCTCGTCCGAGGCCCGGAGGGCCCTTTGCACCGCCTCGAATTCCCGATGGATCTGGATAAGCTGCACTATTTCCGTCAAGGGATTGACATTGGATTTCTCCAGATACCCCTGTCGGATCTGAAAATTCCGGGCCGGACGTTCCTCGACCCCCTGAGCCCGAAAAAGGTTTTCCCCTATCTTCCGAAGCTTGGAGAGATCATCGAAGGTCACCACATCCAGCCGGGCCACGGTGGTACCATCCACGGAGATGGTGCCATCGTCATGAATGAGGATCCGCTGCTCCGGCAGGGTAATGAGCCCACCGCGGGCCAGCCCCGGGTCCAGGATCACCGGCGCTCCGTTGGCCAGCACCGGATACCCCTGCGGGGTAACCAGTCTATGCCGGGCATCCAGCATGAAGTTCCCCGCCCGGGTATAGGCCACCCCCTCCGGGGTCTGCACCTTGAAAAAACCCTCCCCTACGATGGCCAGATCCAGGGGATTGTCGGTGGGTTCGAGTTCCCCCTGATCATAAACCGTATATTCGGAGATCTCCTTGAAAATACGGCGGTAACGCGGACCGATCTTGCGCATCAAA
>DRMH01000128.1 GCA_011322625.1 Thermosulfurimonas dismutans
CTGGCGGTTACGGAGAGAGAATGAGGCCCTCGGGTTCTCACCTCCTTTTAAAAGAACTTTCCGTGCTTCTTAAGAGCGGTCTTCCCTTACCCCGGGCCCTGGAACTCCTTTCGCGCCGTAAATCCGGGGACTCCCGGAAGATCCTTGAAATCAAAAAAAGGATAGAGGGGGGCGAGGATCTGGTGCGGGCCTTTCGGGGGAGTAAACTTTTTCCGGAATTCGTTTGCGAAATGTTGATTGCGGCTCAAACCGGAGAAAATCTGGAGAGAATTTTCTCCAGGGCTTCGGATCTCCTGGCCCGTATGGAGGAATTCGGAGCCCGGGTTACCGGGGCCCTTATCTATCCCGCCATAGTCATAGGGTTCAGCGTCTTATCGGTGATCGTGGTTCTGGAATTTATCGTGCCCAAATTGAGGAAGATCCTTCTTAGTTTCGGAAGGGATTTACCTCTTCTCACCAAGGTCCTTCTCTGGGGGGCCAAATTTTTATGGTGGTTTCTCTTGCTGGGGCTTCCGGTGGGGCTGCTTTTGGGGGTATGGTGGGTTAAGAAAAGGGGCTGGCGCGCAATTCATCGCCTTATCCTGAAAATACCGGTAGCAGGGACCCTCTGGCTTTACTTCGACCTTTCCAGGTGGAGTTACACTACCGCCCTCCTTCTTGAATCCGGAGTGGTTCTTCCCCGGGCTGTGGCCACCGGAGGTAATAGTTGTCAGAACCTTTATGTGAGGGAATCCCTGGGGGAGGTCATTAAACATCTTGAGGAGGGGCAATCCCTTAGCGGACATCTCCGGAGGTATGGATTCGTACCGGAATTCCTCTCGGAACTGGTGGCCATCGGGGAGGAAACCGGAACCCTTCCGGAAATGCTGCACAACGCCTCCGAGATCATGATGAAGGAGGCGGACTACCTCATAGAACGCACTTTGAAATGGCTCGAGCCCCTCACCATTCTTATTATAGGCCTGGTGGTGGCTTACATAGTAATTTCGGTTATTTTACCTATTATGGAGATTTCCTCCTCTGTGAAATTATGAATTCAGGATTCAAGAGGTATCTTTTTCTCATCCTTGTGCTTACGCTCTTTTCAGGGTGTAGTTCAAGACCCCGGGTATATCTTCCCGGAGGTTCCGGTGAGGTACGCTATGTTCAGTTCGGTTCCTGGATCCTGGTGAGGGATGTCGATAGGGAGCCCCTCCACTTCGAGGGCACGAAAAGGGTTAAGAGGGTGTCCGGAGGGTGGTTGATCGAGCCCGAAAAGGGATGTCTGAAGGTATTCGCCAGGGAAAATCCGAAGCGTATCTGTGTGAGGGCGGTTCCTCCGGTTTATCCCCACCTGAAGGTCCTCCGGGTGGATTCTTATGCTCTGGATCTCAGGGTGCTCAGTCTATTCCCGAGGCTGGTCCTTTTCGTCTGGGAAAAGGGAAAAGAACCCGACTTCGGTAAGCCCCGTTCGATTTCTCCGGGGGTCCATTCGTTACGCGGGCTTTCTTTGGGAAAGACCTATCTCCTTTCGGCGGCCGTAATCTTCGGCCCGGATCTTTACGGCCCCCTTTCTCAACCCCTGGAGGTCAAAATGGAAGACACGGAGCCACCTCTGCCGCCCTCCGGAGGAGGATATTTTTTGAGGGGAGATACCCTGGTCCTGGTATGGGATCCCAGTCCCTCAAGGGATGTGGTGGGTTATGTGGTGGAAAGGAAGGGCAGGGTGTTTAAGGTCAAGAAGAACATATTCCAGGAACGCGCCGTCCTGGAAGGGACGGTCATTTATAATATAAAAGCTCTGGACGGAGCGGGACACGAGAGTTTACCCTTATCGATAAAAGTGATTTTCCCGGGGAGGGGGAAGAATGAAGGGAAGAAGGAAAAATAGTCTAGGTTTTACGCTTATTGAACTCCTGGTGGTGATTATCATTCTGGGGTTACTGGCCGGGATTGTTATTCCTCGGGTAGTGGGTAGAGTGGATCAGGCTCGACGTGAAAGTACCCGGATTCAGCTCAAGGCTCTCAAGGGCGCCCTGGAGCAGTTTCGCATGGACAACGGTTTTTACCCCACCACGGAACAGGGGCTCCGAGCCCTGGTGGAAAAGCCCGAGATTCCGCCCATTCCCAAGCGCTGGCATCGGTATCTTGACGAGCTTCCCCGGGATGGGTGGGGGAACGAATTTGTTTATCTTTCCCCGGGTGAAGACGGGCACCCTTACGAACTTTTCTCCGTGGGGCCGGACGGGCTAGAGGGCACGGAAGACGATCTATCGGTCTGGAATCTGGTCAAAGGGGAGTGAAAATTTGATCATTCAGACGGGGATAGATCAGGGAGCCTCCGGCACCAAGAGGGTTACCCTGTTGGTTTTCCCGCTTCTTTCCTATTACCGTATTCTTGCTTCATCTCCGCGCGGCCGGAAGATATATCTTATCCCCTCTCATCGCGTGTTGCTGAGGAATCTTCCTCAGGAAATAACCCGTCCCGAGGAGGCCGAGAATTATCTCCAGGAGGAGATCTTATCCTTTTTGAAGGAGCGGGATATTCTCTGGAAATTGTGGTGGGAGGAGGGGCGGGCCAGGGTCCTGGTGGCCGAGCCTGAAGGGAGACTCGAAAAGGGGGCTTTCTGGGATGCTGAACCGGTAGCCCTGGTAAGGGCTTTTCTGACTACGGGGTTGAGGAACGGGACCCTGGTGGATTTCGGTCGTCGAAAGGTAACCCTGGTGAGGGTTCGAGAGGGAAAGCTGGCCGGGTTCCGATGTTTTCTCAACGGCTACCGCGGGCTCGAAGGGGAGGATTCCTCCGGGCCTTTGGTGGTCTCCGGAGGGGGGAGTCTTTCTCCGGAGGTGGAAGGGTTTTTGGCCGGGAAGGAAATAAAGAGGGTCCCCGCCGTGCCTCCGGAGAAGGTGAGCGCCTTCGGGGCGGCTCTATGGGGGGTTCTGGGCCGCAACCTTCCGACTTTTCATTCTTATTTTCTCGAGATCGAACCCGAAAAAGTCCGTAGGATTTCCGGGACCCTGCTTGTGGGGCTCGTCCTTTCCTCCCTTCTCTGGGGAGGTCTGAAATTTTGGGTTCCCATGATACACCGGGAGTTGAAGGCCCGGGAAAGAGCCCTTTTCCGTAAATATTATCCTGGAACTCCGGTGGTAGCTCCTCTTAAACAGCTCAAGGCCATGATTGAAGAGGCTAAAAGGCCGGACTTTCAGAGCCTTTTAAAACAAGCCCTGGAGGGGCTCCCGAAAGAGGCCAGGATCATGGTCCTCACCTTTGAGGAGGGGAAGCTGAGGATCAAGGCGGAGATTCCTGAAAAGAAGGCCGGGGATCTTCCGGGAAGACTCTCCGAGGTTAAAAAGATCCCCGGAGGCACCGAAATCGTAACCCTGGAATTCGGCGGTGAAGGGCTTTAACCTGAGACATCATCCCCTGTTTTTTCTGGGGCTTTTGATGGTGCTGGGAATTATGGTCCTTGGGGTCCTGATACCGGAGGTCAAAAAAGCCGAAAGCCTTCTTCTTACGGAATGGAGTCGGCTTCGATACCTGGCCTATCTCCTAGAGACCGAAGCCTCCCCCCGAAAGGCCCCCCTTTCCGCCGAGGTTCTCAAGGAGAAACTGGTTTCTGAGGGGTTTAAGCCCGAGACCATTCGGGGGAGTTATTTCGGGGTGGAGGTGGAGATGGAGCTTTCCTGGAGGGATCTCGCGCGGCTGCTTTCCTGGCTTAGTTCGCAGGACCTTCGGGTGAGGGCCTTTCATGCCGAGGATCCATCCGGCGAAGGGAATTTTAGGGTCAGGATGGTTATAAGGTGAAAAGATCGGGCTTTACTCTTATCGAAGTCCTCGTGGCTTTGGTTATTCTAGTAGTGGCCTATTCCGCCCTTCTTCACCTTCACGCCCTGGCTTTACATACCCTGGTCCGTTCCGAAAATCTGTTTTCGGGGGTCTCAAGGCTGGAGCTTTTTCTGGCCGGGGAGCCGGTGGAAGGGGTAAAGGTAGAGAGACATACCTTTAAGGTGAAAGGGTTTGCAATTCAGGAGGAGATTTATCGGGTTTCGGAGGGCAGTGAAACGGCCTACTTCCGCCTTTATGAAAGGAAATAGGGGTTTTACCCTCCTTGAAGTCCTGGTAGTGCTCCTTCTTCTTGCGCTGATCTTCGGAGCGGTGATCACGGTTTTCCGCACCGCCGGCCGCGGAGCCCTTACCCTTCAGCGGGATGCCGAGCGACTCTCTCGGAGGACCCTCCTCTCCTACCGCCTGCGGTATCAGCTCGAAGGGCTCCTGCGTTCTTTTCGGCTGGAGAGGAGGGAGGATGTTCTTTATATGGGATTTGTTACCTCTGTGGGGGAAACCTATCCGGGAGTGGTTCAGGTGAGGTATCGGTACAAGGGGAAGGAACTATTTTATTGCGAGAAACCTTACCCTTACGGAGAAATTCTTTCCTGTGACGAAAGCCGGGAAATTTCTCTGGGGACCTTTGAGAACTTCAAGGTCATGGTTTTTCACGGAGGCCGGTGGTGGTCCGAAGAGGAAGGTTTTTTCGGCACCCCCGAAAAGGTTGAGGTGGATCTGGAGGACACCAGGATGATCGTTCCCGTAAGAGTGGGCCGGGTCTGGAAATGATTATTCTGGTGGTTCTTGGATTTTTTCTGGTTTTATCCGGAGTAATTTCCGAAGAGTTTCTTACTGTTCGTCAGACCGAGGTCATGGTCCGCAGGTTTTACCTCAAACAACAGGCCTATCATGAAGCCGTTTCAGCCCTAAAATTCTTAACTCTTTATTTTAAAGAAGATGATCCCTCTTACGACACACTTAACGATCGGTGGGCTTATCCCCTTGAGTTTCCGGTTCCCGAAGGGGAGATAAGGGTTCGAATAGAAGACGAGGAACGCTATCTCAATCTTAACCTGGTGCGCACCGAGGCGGGGTTTAAGCTGATAGAGAGGCTTTTCCGGGAGATCCGGGTTACCTCTCTTTCTCCGGAACTCCTTCGAGTATGGGTTGGGGGAGCTGGGTTCTGGGATCGGACTTATCCTCCCAAAAGGGCTCCGCTGGATAGTCTCGAGGAACTCCTCTTCCTGGGAATGTCCCGGGAGGATTTTTACGGCAAGGCCGAGGGCCTTACCTTTTACCCGGGGCTTTCCATGCTTACTACGGTATGGAGTAACGGCCGGGTCAATCTCAATACTGCTCCTCCCGAAGTTATCATGGCCTTAAGCCCCAGGATTGATAGAGCCCTGGCCGAAAAACTGGTAGAATACCGGCGAACGCATCCTCTAAAAAAAATCGAGGATGTTATCCTGATAGAAGGTTTCAATTTTGAGATTTTACATGACCTGCGCCCCTGGGCTACGGTAAAAAGCGAGAACTTTCGGGTAACGATTGAGGTGAGGGTAGGGGAGGTGGAGGGGGAGCTTAAAACGGTTGTTCGGAGAACGGGTTCCGGCTTTAAGGTGCTTTACTGGAGGTTTTCCTGATGTTTTTCTGGGCCCGGGCTTTATCGATCCTGCTCCTGGTTTGTTCGATGAGCACCTTTCTTATCTTCGGATATTTTCAACTCAGGTTGAGCGAAATTTCCCGCATCAAAACTAATAAGGTCTCTTTTGCGGTTTCAGACCGTGTACCGCGGGTTCGTTTTAATTGGGAAAAACTCTGGGCCCGTTTTTACCTCCCTTCGGAAGAAAGTTCCCCCGCTTCCTCGGAGTCCATTAGGATTAAGGCTCCGGAACTTCGGGCCATTTATTTCGGAAAGGAAACCAAACTGGCCCTTTTAAAATTCGGAAAGGAGAGCTACTGGGTTAAGGAAGGGGATAAAGTAAAAGGCTGGCGGGTAGCCGGGATCCAGCCTGAGTCCGTAAGCCTTTCTTTTAAAGATTATCAGGTGGTGCAAAAACTTTTTGAATCGGGGGCCAGGGCTTCGGAAAGGGAATCTTTCGGGAGGAGCCCCTCGGGATCTTCCCGAAGGATGCTCGTAATCTCCAGGGAAGAACTCGAAAGACTCACTGCGGACATAGGTTCTCTATTTTCCAGAATTCGTCTGCGTCCCCATTTTCGAAGGGGGCAGATAATAGGGGTTCGGGTGGAATATGTAGATCCGAGGTCTCTCTTTTTCCGGGCCGGACTTCGGGCCGGGGACGTTATTCTTACCATAAATGGGATTCCGGTGCGTAAAAACGAAGACGCCTTCCGGATTTTTGAAACCATCAAGACCGCTTCCTCCCTTTCGGTAAGAGTCCGGAGGGCCGATAAAATCTTAACCTTAAAGGCGGAGGTGAGATGAGAAGGGCGTGGCCGGTACTGTTCGTGCTCTTTTTCTGGGGCATATCCGCTTTCGGAGCCGAATCCGGAGTCTATCTCAACTTTGATCAGGTAGAGGTAAAGACCCTGGTTCAGTTCCTGGCCAAGGAACTCGGTAAAAATGTGGTCTATGACGAGAATCTGAAGGGAAAGATCACGGTCATTTCCAAAAAACCGGTTTCTCCGGAAACTGCCTGGCGCATGATCACCGAGGCTCTGGGCCTTATTGGAGCCACGGTTTATAAGGAGGATGGATATGTGAAGATCGTTTCCTCTCGTCATTTGCGGGAGGAGACTCCCCGCTTATCCTCCCGCCCTCCTTCGGATCACGAACCCTGCATCCTGGTTTATGCCCTCACCCGCCTTAATCCCGCCCGGGTTTTAACCATGCTCAAACCCCTTCTTTCTCCTCGGGCCCTGGTATTGCATCTTCCCGGAACACCCATTCTCATCCTTAAGGATTATGCCCTAAACCTCGCCCGGGTGAAAAAACTTCTCGAGACCCTCGAAAGAAGGCCGGAACTCCCGGAGGTGCGAGTCTTCCGCCTGAAGTATGCCTCAGTGGAGGATCTCTATCGAAACCTCTCTCCCATGATCCAGACCCTGGTTGCAGAAAAGGGGCTCACTTTTCGGATAGTCAAGGACGAACGTACTAACGCTTTGATCGTTTACGGCAACCGCGAGGTTTTCAAAGAAATCGGGAATCTCCTCAGGGAACTTGACATTCCGGTGGAGAGCCAGGGACGGCGTTTCTATGTACTTCACCTCAAGTATTCTTCAGCCGAAGAGCTGGCCAAGGTTTTGCGTTCCCTTAACCTGGAACGAATAAGGCTCGGTCACCAAAAGACCAGAAGACCCTTTTTCCCTGGAGCCGGTCTTCACATAGCTGCAGACAAGTCCTCCAACGCCCTGATAGTTTACGCTACACCCGCGGAGTTCGAAAAAGTTAAGGATCTCGTGGCCCGGCTCGATGTTCGCCGCAAGCAGGTGCTGTTGGCCACCACCGTGGTGGAGATCTCGCTCTCAAAGCTTCGGGATCTCGGAGTTAAGTGGCAGATTCTCGGCACTCACGGGGGAGCAGCTTTCGGAGGGGTTTCCGAAAGCGACCTTTATTCCGCGGTAGCTCAGGGAAAGTTCATTATGGGGGCTCTGAGTAAAAGCGGAAAAACCGTCTCTGTTGGGGGAACAGAATTTTTCTTTCCGGAGCTCCTCTTTCTTTTTACTCTTTCGGAGGAGGATTCTTCCTTTCGCATCCTTTCCAACCCTCGTATCCTCACGCTCGACAATCGCAAAGCCCTTATCAAGGTAGGTCAGTCCGTACCTTATACCACCGGTATCACTTACCAGACCAACACCCTTCCCACGGTGTCTTTCGAATACAAGGACGTGGGTCTCAACCTCACTATTACTCCCCACATCGTGGGCAACACCGTGCGGCTTGAGATCCATCAGACCATTCAGGAGGTCACCCGGGTTTACCGGGCCCAGCAGGGTACCATAGATTTTGTGGCCCCGGTAACCTCCAAACGTGAGATCTCCTCCGAGGTTATTGTGGATAATGGTCAGACCGTGATCCTGGGAGGCCTGGTCTCCCGAAAAAATCAGGAAAGTTTCTCCCGGGTGCCGGGTTTTTCCGGGATTCCCCTTTTCGGACACCTCTTCCGGCGTTCGCAAACCCGACACGAGCGCACCACGCTTTTTGTTTTTATTACCCCTTATATCATCTCCAGTCCCGAGGAATTGAAGCGCATAACCGAGGAACACCGGATGCTTTCCGAGGACTTAAAAACCCTTCTGGAATTTAAAAGACTTGAAAACCACCGCAAGAAGGGAACCACCTGATTAAATTTAGGAAGGGCCATAAGGGATTCATGAGTCTATGCGCATCCTGAGGATAATTTTCAACTTTTTGGTTCTGGTTCTGATAAGTTTGATTATGGTCTGGGTGATCCTTCCGCGGGGTTATTTCCTGCTAAAATTCCTGGAAAAGAACGGGCTTTTGGTTTATCCCGAAGCCATAAAAGAGGACCTGTTTTCCACCCGCTTTTACCGTATTTACTTTGCGCTCAAAGGTTTTCGTGTAACGATTCCGGAGGCAAGGCTGGACTGGCGCGGCCTGGAGATCCCCTGTGCCCCGAATGGCTATTTGAGGATTTCTTATCTTCCTCCGCAAAACCTACGCCTCGTTTTCAAAGATTTCCGCGCCCACTGTACCGGTCGCGACGATTTCGAGAAGGTCTCCGGAACTCTTACCTATCGTCACCCGCAGGGGCTTTTCGGCAAACTTCGTGTCTCTGGTTTCCGTTCCCCCACCGGTCCAACCACCGTTCTCTTAAAATTTTCCGGTCGTGAACTTTATTTGCGTTTTTCCCGTTTTAGTCGCAGGATTCCTTTGTTTTCGCCTGCCCGCTAGCCAGATTTCTTGCCTTCACCGGGGCCGCCCGGAGGGATTATTTCACCTTTTCCCATGCAAAACTTACGATGTTGCGGTCGGTGCGGCTGAATTCCACCCCGATGAGATAGACTTCCCGGAAGCGGTCGAGGTATTTTTCGTGATAGCGGCGGGCCTTTAAGGTTTCAAGGGCCCGGCCATCGGGTTCAAGCTCCACCACCTTGAACTCGAAAAGGTAGCAGCGGTCTTCGAAGGTGACGGCCATATCCAGGCGTCCGTGGCTGGTGGGTTCTTCCACTTTCACTTCAAGTCCCAGGGCGGAGAAGTAGGCGTAGAAGATGGAGGCGTAGTAGCCCTCGTAGTTCTGGATTTCGCTCTTGCGATACCAGTCGTGCGGGATGGAGGCGAAGAAGGAGTGAAAGGCCCGGTGTAGTCCTTCAAGGTCGTTTTTTTCCAGGGAAAGAAAAACCCGGTCGAGGAGGCGTTCCTTTTCCGCCGGCACCCGGGTGTACCAGTTCAGGAGGTGATCGTTAAAGCTCATTTTTACCTCGAGATTGGGGTAGGAGAGGCGATAGACGGTGCGAGGGCCGCGGCGGCGGACCTCTTTTATGGTGAGGTATCCGGTCTGGAAGAGGAGGGGTTCGGGTTCGATGTAGTCCACATCGAAGGAAGCGATAAGGGATTCGCCGACCTCAAGGTCTTCGAGTTCAGGGAGGAAGAAGCGTTTTTCGTAGAGGAGTTTGATGAGGAAGGAGGGGGTACCGGTTTCGAACCAGTAGGGGCGGAAGAGTTTGGATTTGAGGCAAAGGAGGATGTCGAAGGGGTTATAGACCGGTGGGCCGAGGAAGTTATAGCCGTTATACCAGCGGCGGATTTCTTCGAGGTTAAAGTCTTTGAGGCGGTCGGCGAAGATGGATTCGAGTTCCTCCTGGGTGTATCCGCAGATGGTGGAGTAATCGGGGTGAAGAGTGAGGTCTTCGAGGTTGTTCAGGCCGGAGAAGAGGGAGACCTTGGAGAACTTGGAGACTCCGGTGATGAAGACCAGTTTGAGGAAGGGGTCGGCGTCTTTAAGGACGGAGTAGAGGTTTTTGAGGTTTTCGCGGATTTCGATGGCCAGTTCCCGGTTTTCGATGTTGTCAAGGATGGGTTTATCGTATTCGTCGATTAGAATCACCACCGGACAGTTATATTTATGATACAATTTCTTAATAAGCTCCAAAAACCGATCCTTCACAAAACGGTTTTCCAGTTTTATGCCGTAATTTTCAGCATGATCCTTGAGGAGAATGTTTTGGGTTTCTGTTAATTCTTCTACGGATTTATGAACCCCGGCACCGAAGGAGATATGGATGACGGGGTAGCGTGTGGACCAGTCCCAGTGGTTTTCGAGATAAAGTCCTTCGAAGAGCTCGCGGCGGGCGAGGAAGGCCTGGCGGAGGGTGTCGAGGAAGAGGGATTTTCCGAAGCGTCTGGGGCGGGCGAGGAAGTAGAATTTCCCCTCATCGACGAGTTTTTTTACGAAGGGGGTTTTATCCACATAGTAGTAGTTTTCGGAGCGGATGACCTCAAAGCTCTGGATACCGACGGGAAGTTTTTTCATCATGTCCTTTAACCTTACTTTATCCAAAAATTCGGCCTGAGGAACCCCTAGCTTAGTGATATCGTTAAATTGGATCTTTCGGCTCTGAGGCCAGGAAAGCCGAGATTGCTTTGCAAAAACATATAA
>DRMH01000129.1 GCA_011322625.1 Thermosulfurimonas dismutans
AGATTCTCTTCCCGAATACGCTCAAAAAGCTCCTTGCGCAGGATGTGCACTTCCGGAGGAGCTACTATCCCGAGCTTCACCTGTTTACCCTTCACCTCAAGCACCTGGATCTCTATACTCCCGTTTACGAGAAGGGCTTCCCCGGGTTTTCTGGTAAGAACCAGCAACTCTTTCTCCTTACAGGAAGTTGACCAGACTCAGTTGCATGGTGCGAGCCGCGGCCTTAAGCGCCGCCTCATAAGCGGTCTGCTTGGCACTGAGTTTGGAAACCGCCTCAAGAAGGTCCGTATCCTCCACATCTGAAAGATTCTCTTTGAGGGTGTTCTGAAGATCCTGATAAAGGTTTTCCTTAACTTCTAAGTGATCCATGCGGGCTCCCAGATCGGTGCGTTCCTGAACCAGATGTTGAAGAACCTTATCCAATCGAGCAATATGTCGCTGTATGTCCTCCACTTCCTGATGAGGATCAACCTCGTTATTGTTCAAAAGGGTCTTCTTAAGACCGATAAGCGTCTCAAAGATCCCGGAGGCCATAATGGCCTCCTCCCCGTTGCGGCCCACCAGGATCTTGCTTCCTTTAGCGTATCCCTGGTAAAAATCCTCTCGCCCTCCATGATAGACCACCCGTTCCACCACCTCTCCTCCGGGAAGCGCCTTTTTCACTAGCTCAAAAGGTTTCTTTCCCGCGGAGTAACCCGTAGGGTGATTCCCGGCAAAGACATAACGGCCGGCATGGGTGGTATTGGCCAGCGACAGGGCCTCTTCAAGGAGGTTGTCCACTTCTTTGGCTATGGCTTTCCGGCTCTCGGGACTCTGGGTATCGTTTGCCGCCTGAAGGGCAAGCTCCTTGGCCCGCATGACCACATCTTCAAGACCCGAAAGGGCCCCTTCGGTGGTGCGCAGAAAGGCCTTGGCTTCACGAATGGAGGTTTGGTACCGATCTACTTCCTGAAGGGCCTTACGGTAGCCCAGAGCATAATTCAGTTTTACCGGGGCCTGGGAGGGACGGTCGTAAAGTTTGCCGGAGGCAATCTGAACCTGATACTTATGGATGTCATCCGTAAGATGCTCAAGGTCCGTAAGGAGGCCCTCATACATGGTGCGCATGCTGATGCGCATTTCCCATCACCCCCTAACGCTTGGCCTCAATAAGGGTCATAAGCATCTCATCTGAGGCGGTAAGGACCTTGGCCGCCGCGGCAAAGGCCTGCTGATACTTCATAAGATTGGCCATCTCCTCATCCAGGGATACCGCGGAGATGGAATCTCGAAGGAGCTGAAGCTGTTTGAGCAGATCCTCAGTAAAACTTTTGGCCTCGGAGACCCGCTTTCCGGCTACCCCTACCTCGGCTACCACCGAGGCATAATAGTCCGGAAGGCTGGCCTGCCCCAGATCCTCACGGGGCTCATCGGAAAGCCCGGAAAGCCTCAAGGCGTTTCGGTTGTCCCCGGGCTCAAGATCGAACCCCCCAAGTTCCCGCAAAATCCCTTTCCCTTCCCGCGGAAAATAGAGCCTTCGCGAAAGATAAACCCCCAGATTACCCTCCTCCCGGGTGAGAGAGCTTTCGAGCGTAAAACGGACCCAGTCTGCGGCCCCGTCGCCATCAAGATCCGGATCATTTATCTGGACGGAAAAACGCCCGGAGGGATCAATAGACGTGACTAAATCCGGTGTTCCGTCCCGGTCGGCATCCAGGGCCTCTATTTCCTGGCGGTAATCTTGAAAACGCACCGCTCCATTAAAGGTTATACTGGAAGTGGTAGCACCGTCGGAAAAAGTAAGTTTGTTGTCCCCCCCTCCGTCGTTTACCGAGACGGTAAAAAAGGATGCCCCGCGCCGGGGGTCGGAATCGGAAAATTCCGTGTCCCGGAGAGAAAGGAGAAGATGTCCATCATCGGTAAATTCGGCGTGTATTCCCTGAAGTCCGTCAAGGGCCGCAGCCGCACTGCCAAGGGTGGTTCCCGAGGCAAGGGTTAAGTTTACCGGGCTTCCAAGGGCGTTCCCTAGAGCGTCGTAAAAGGTAATCTCTACCGTGGCCGAAGAATCGGTCAGGGTGAAGGAATCGGCGCTGGTAAAACTCGCATCCGACCGACGTACAAAAATGTGCTCCTCGCCGACCTTGTTCTGATCCACATCCTGATAGGAGAGGGTCAAAAACTGAAGATCTCCCGGAGAAGTACTGCTGTCATCAGGAGCGGAGAAAAAGAGGGCCTCATCCGAGACCGGACTGTCGGTAAGAAAGTACCACCGGTTTTCGGAAGCCTGAAAACGATTGGCCGAAACCAAGCGCGAGAAGGCCTCCCGGGCGAAGCCCTCGGTGAGGATGAAACTGCGCGTATCGTAAAGACCGGAGAGCTTCAGCACCAGGCGTCCCTGGGAGTCAAGTTCCGCAGAAAGGCCAAAACGGGCGTTTTCCTCGGCGTTATATTTCTTCAGAATCTGCACTGCCCCCTGATCGGTCCCCAGTTCCACCCGAAAGGGATCAACAGTATCGTTTTCCGGATCCGCATCAATAGGGTTACCCCACTCATCGTAAAGCCAGTTCTCAAGGTCCCCCAGATGAAAGTAAAGGTGATAATACCGATCATCAGAGGTGTCCGAAGTGCCTCCGGTGTTCACCAGCCTAAGGGAACCCCAGGAACGAAGGGGGTCGTTCCCTTCGATCGCGAAATAAGCCACCCCTGCAGGAGCATCCTGATCAAGGGCTATAACCAATTCGCCGTTATCAAGATAGGCCTTGATCCCCTGAAGGCCGTCCAGATCCTGCACCAGATCCTCAAGATCTATCCGTCCGTTTCCGTTGTGATCCGAAAGGAGGACATCCGGAGTTCCGTAAGTGGCAAGACTCTTTGAAGCCAGCTCGTTCCCCTCGGTATCGAAAAAGCGCACCGTAAGATTTCCGGAAAAACTAAGATCTTCCGGAGAAATACCCTCAAGGTTCGCAGTATATTGCGAGGGTTTTACCCAGGGTTCAAGCCCCGAAAAGATCTGACGATCCGTTAGGGAGGAAAAGTCGAGTTCCTTCCCGGATGAAAGGTCAAGCTTTCCGTCTCCATCACCGCCAGTGACACTCATCTCAAAGGATACCGAACCCTCCGGGGCCTGATCCAGGGCGAGATAGACGAGACCATGATCGCCCTCGGTGAAGCCGGCCCTGATCTCAGGGAGGGCGTTAAGTTTCGCCACCAGATCGGAAAGAGAAGTGCTTCCATCAACCGTAAGGCTCGTTCGCCCGGTTTCCCGTCCTTCAGCGTCGTAGAAAACCAAAGTGAGCGTAACCTCCGAACCTTCGTTTAAATTCACCGATGAAGGATCGTCGAACCAGAGGGTACTTTGTTTCCGGCCCCGGGCAGGAACATATTCCGGAACCCAGACCCCCTGATCCCGAAGATAGGCCAGGAAAGAATCCGCCGGAGGAGGGTCCTCTGCCCCCAGCTCAAAATAAGCATAGTCTTTAGAGGAATTAGGATCCAGTTCCAGCACGATGTGCCCTTCGTTGTCGAGGTAGGCCCGTAGGCCTTCGAGAGCATCGAGTTTGTTAAGGATTTCCGTGAGACTATCTCCCGGCTCGATATCCACCGAGAGTTCCCGAACCTTAAATCCGTTTTCCGTTTCATGGAGGATCTGATTGCCCCGGGCATCAAAGAAACGGACATAGAGACGGTGAGGGTGATCGTTAAAGACCACAGAGTCGGGATTTTCGACGGGAAGGCGGCTGCGATAGATACCCGCAAGAGGGACCTCGCTGCGCCAGGCCTCGCGATCGAGACGGGCCGCGGCTACATATTCCGGATGTACCGAAAGAAGAGGGTTCACCTCGATGCTTGCGGCATCCACTCCTCCGAAAAAGGTGTTTATTCCGGTAGAGGCCAGAAGCCCCGAGGTATCGTTGGAGAAAGCAAAGGACCAGCCTTCCTGGGCCTGAAAGACCAGACGCCCGTCCCGCACCAGGGCCTGCACACTTTTCTCCGGGGTAAACCCCGCCCCCCGAAGGGCATCGTTGATCTGCGTAGCCACCTCCTCCAGAGTGGCGTCGGCAGGGAGGGAGAACTTTACCCGTACCGGAGTAATATGCCCCTGGGAGTCCCTCACCCAGAGGAAGAAACTCCCATCCCGCTGGAGATCACGGAAAAAGGGCAGATTCTTGAGATAGCCCGAGGTCTGATAGAGCCCCTCCAGTTCCCCGGAAAAGAATTCCAGCCCCGCCCCCGAGGAATGGATCCGATTCACGGTCCGGATGAGTTCCTCGGCAAAAAGGGCCAATTTTCCGGCCAGATTCAATTCCTTTACCCGATAATTGAGATTGGGATCGTCGAACCTTCCGAAATCCAGTTTGCTCTGGGTAAAAGCGAAGGTGAGTTTGCCCGGCCCTCGATAGGCATCCCGCACTATGAGCTGACCATCCCGGATCTCCGCGGTAACACTGAATCCGAAGGCCTTTTCGATGGCGTCCAGAAGATCCCTCACCGTTTCCCGGCCGGGGTCGGATACGGTGTAGGTGCCGGAAACCGCGTTCCCGAAATGATCCGTCCCCTGAAAGAGGAACTTGTCTCCGGAAACCAGGCCCAGTTCCGCAAGGAAGGTATCCTCGGTCACCGGGGTTCCGTCCTCCCGGAGGACGGAACGGGTGGAGGCGACATATTCATGATTCCACTGATCGGAGATCTGCTCCACGATGCGCAGCCAGCCCCCGAGTTCCCCTCCGGCCACCTCCTCGCCGGTAAGCCGGGCCTTTTCCCCCTGATGCCCCACCCAATAGACCTCGGTGCCGCTGATCTCCAGCTGCCAGGAACGATCCACATCCACCAGATTGAACCCTCGCCCCAGGATTACATTGTAGGCCCCGTCCTTGGTCTCGAAATAACGAATGGGGGCCAGCTTGGCCAGCTGGGCAATGAGATGATCCCGCTGATCCCGGAGATCATTGGCCTGATGCCCGCCGGTCTCCGCGGCGGTAATTTGATTGTTCAGTTCGGCAATATGAGCGGCGAGATCGTTGATCCGCTCCACCACCTCCTTGAGCTTGAGACCGATATTGTTTTCCAGCTCGCGCAAGCTCTGGAACTTGTCCCGCAGGTTCTCCGCAAGAAGCTTACCCTTTTCCACCAGAAGACGCCTCTCCGGCACCCCTTCCGGGCGATTGGAAAGGGTCTGCCAGGCGGAAAAGAAGTCGTTGAGGAGTTTGGAGAGCCCCTGATCTCCGGCTTCGTTGAAGATACCCTCCACCAGGCGCATCCCGGTTTCCTCGGCGGAAAAGAGCCCCAGGTCCGAGCGCTTCAGGTTGAGATTGGCCTCCAGAAAGGCATCAAAATAGCGTTTGATCTGATCCACCTTCACCCCGCTCCCTATGGGCCCCACCGGGGAGGGAGAAGGGGGATAGGGGGTGAGCACCACCTTCTGGCGGCTGTAGCCTTCGGTATCCACGTTGGCCACGTTATGGCTGGTTACATGGACCTCGGTCTGAAAGGCCAGAAGGGCGTTTTTGGCGATATTGAGGGCGCTGCTAATACCGGCCACCCTTAAGCCTCCCGGGAGATGATCCGGGCCTCCGCCGGGGCCGAGGGCCCGTAGGCGGCCTCGGGGGTGATCACCCTCTTCAAGACCTCAAAGGCCTCCTCGATAAAAGAAAGCCCGGCCTCCACCAGGGCCTTGTTTCGGTCGTTGAGCTCCAGGATCTCCCGCAGAAGTTCCCGATCCTCCGGAGAGATCCCCTCTTCTTTTATCTTCTCCACCAGACGGGCCTTATAGGAGGCGGTGCGCAGCACACTCTCGATAGCCCCTTTAAGCAGGGCCTCCCTTTCCTCCTCCAGGGCCTTTTTCAGTTCCAGCAGGGTCTTTTGACTCATCTCCTACCTCCTTTTTCGGCAGAATAGGAAGCCGGCTTTAATCCCATCTTCTGGCTCAGGTCCCGGTAAAGAAGTCTGGCTATACCCAGACCCCGGCCGGAAAGATCCCGGGCCAGTTGCTCATAGTAAAGATCCCGGTATATCCGCATTTCCAGCCCCTCGGGGAAAAGTCCGCTGCGCAGGACCGTGCGTTCCATTCCCCGGAGGAGGATCTGGAGAAACAGGGCCTCGAATTCCCGGCAGGCCTCCTGCAGGGCCCGGCCGGGGTCCTTCTGAGCCATCTTTTCCAGCCGATAGAGATCCGCAAAACCCTCTCCCCTGACCCTCATCCTCTCATCCTCAGATGATCACCAGTTCGGCCTGAAGGGCCCCGGCGGCCTTGATGGCCTGAAGTACCGCAATAAGGTCGCGCGGGGTGGCTCCCACGGCATTGAGGGCCCGCACCAGTTCTCCGATACTGGCCCCCTCCTCCAGCACCACGATGCGGGCCTTCTGTTCCCGGGCCTGGATCCGGGTGCGGGGCACCACCACCGTGCGTCCCCCGGCGAAGGGCTGGGGTTGCACCACCTGGGGCCTTTCCCGGATCACCACCGAGAGGTTCCCGTGAGCGATGGCCACCCGGGAGATGCGGACGTTTTCTCCCATGACCACCGTGCCGGTGCGTTCATCGATCACCACCCGGGCCGGAACATCGGGTTCCACCTCCACCTCCCCCACCCGGGCCAGCAACTCCACCACTCGCCCCCGATAGACCCGGGGCACGGTAAGGGCCAGGGTGCGTCCGTCGAGGGCCCGGGCGTAGGGACCGTGCAGAAGATCGTTTATGGCCTCCACCGCCCGGGCCACGGTGGTAAAATCCGTCTCCCGGAAGGAGAGTTTGATCACCCCCTTATCGTTCAGATCCACCGGGACCGCCCGTTCCACCACCGCTCCGTTGGGCACCCGCCCCACGGTGGGATGGTTGACCTGGACCCTGGCCCCGGCTCCGGCGGCCCCGAAACCGCCGATAGAAACCGGCCCCTGGGCCAGGGCATAAACCCGCCCGTCAGGCCCCCGCAGAGGGGTGAGAAGCAGGGTCCCTCCCTGAAGGCTCTTGGCATCACCGATGGAGGAAACCAGGACATCGATCCTCTGACCGGGTTTCACAAAAGGGGGAAGCTCCGCCGTGACCATCACCGCCGCCGCATTCTTGAGTTTGACCTGGGCCCGGGGGACCCGAATCCCGAATCGTTCGAGCATATTCACCACCGACTGCACGGTAAACTTGGTCTGATCCCCGTCTCCGGTACCCTTAAGCCCCACCACCAGTCCGTAACCCACCAGCTGATTGGACCTCACCCCCTCCACGGAAACCAGATCCTTGAGCCGGGCGGCCCGGACCGTGCCCAGCAGCAACATGAACAATCCGGTCCAGAGGATCAGCCTGCGCATAAGTTTCCCCCTCAAAAGAGCCAGATCAGATGCAGAAGCTGAGCCACCCACCCCGGCCCCCGAATAATCTCCTTGTTTGGGCCCCTTCCGCTATACTCCAGGGTTACGTCGGAAAGCTGGGTCGAAAGAACGGTATTATCCGTATCTATGTCCTGGGGACGAACGATCCCGGTAAGGACGATGTATTCCAGATCGGCATCCTGTTTAACCACCCGTTTGGCCTGGACCACCAGGTTGCCGTTGGGCAATACTTTAATCACCCGGGCGGTGATGGTGGCCCGAATGTCGGTCTGGCGGCTCTGCTGGCTCTGGGCGTTGAGATTGTATTGATAGGAGGAATCGAACATCTGCGAAGAAGAAAACCGGGGATTGTGTTCCTCCAGATACTTTTCAAATCCCAGGAGTTTGGCTATCCCGGCCTTAAGCCCCGAGGAGCGGCTTCCCTTGTTGCTCACCTGCTGGCTGCTCTGATAGGTCTCCACGATCTTGATGGTCACCAGATCCCCCACCCTTCTGGCCCGGTGATCCTCAAAGACCGAGCCCCCGTTTCCGGTAAAAAGGGAGCCCTCGGAGAGGGGACGGACGGAAGGGGTGCTCCAGCCGGAAACCCTGGGAGGAGGCGGAGGCACGATAGCCTCGGGGTTACGCGAGGCACAGGCGGCAAGGAGGATCATCAGCAGCAGGAAAGGCATCACCCTGCGC
>DRMH01000130.1 GCA_011322625.1 Thermosulfurimonas dismutans
CGGAACCTTTAAGATCATCTATCCCGGTGGGGAGGTAGATCTGGCCATGGCCCGCAGGGAGATTTATCCCGCACCGGCCGCCCTACCCCGGGTGGAACCCGCTTCCATTGAGGAAGATCTGTATCGTCGCGATTTTACCGCTAATGCCATGGCTGTGGCCCTTTCCGGCCCGCGACAGGGTCGGCTCCTGGATCCCTTTTCCGGGCTCGCGGATCTCCGGCGGGGGGTTCTGCGGGTGCTACACCTGAATTCCTTCGTGGACGACCCCACCCGTATCTTCAGGGCCGGGCGTTACGCCGTACGTTTCCGATGGGCTCTGGCCGAGGAAACTCTGCAGGCCCTGGGCCGGGCCTACCGAACCGAAGCTCCCCGGCGTCTTTCTCCGGCCCGGATCCTCGGAGAGATCAAACGCATCCTGGAGGAACCCGATCCGGAAAACGTCCTCCGGTGTCTGGAAATAATGGGTCTCTGGCTGGCCCTGGAACTCCCCCCACCACCCGGGCATTTTGCTTCTCTATGGCCTATCCTCCGCCGGAACCTCTCCCCTAAGACTTTGCTTAAGGGCGTGGCCATAGCCCTGGCCCGCGGTAAACCGCATCTCCTCCTCCGTCTGGGCCTTCAACCCGGGGAGGTCGAAAAATATTCCCGCAGCTGGGAGGACCTGTGCCGCCACAGCCCGGAACTAGCCGGGGCCCCAAGCCCCAGCCGGCGCTATCGACTCCTGGAAACCTATCCTCCGGAAATAATATGTGCTTACTTCCTACATCACAAAGAGTTAGAATATATAGCTAAAGAATATTTTGAACTGAAAAATATAACTACTGAGATTTCCGGGAAAGATTTAAAAAGAGAACTGGGGCTCACCTCGGGGCCTCTTCTGGGACGTATCCTGAGGGAGGTGTTCTATGCCCGCCTTGACGGACGGGTAAAAAGCCGGGAAGATGAGCTTCGGCTGGCGCGTGAACTCTTGGCCAAGGAGGGATAAAGGTCCTCATGTGGTTGCCTGATTTGAGAACCCTGATCATCATCACTCCGCCCCTGCTTCTGGCCATCACCTTTCATGAATTGGCCCACGGATGGATGGCCTGGCGTCTGGGAGATCCCACCGCTAAAGCCGCCGGAAGACTCACCCTAAACCCTTTGAAGCACCTCGATCCGGTGGGGACCCTGGTCCTGGTTCTAACCCAGGCCATAGGCTGGGCCCGACCGGTGCCGGTGAATCCCGGCTACTTTCGCCATCCCCGCCGGGACATGATGTGGGTTGGGCTGGCCGGTCCGGGGGCCAATTTCCTTATGGCTGTGCTCCTGGCCTTTGTCTATCATGCCCTTTCCCCCGGAGCCCATATCCTGGCGGTGAAACTTCTGCGTTTGATGCTGGCCCTGGGGGTGCAGATCAACCTGGGCCTGGGGATCTTTAACCTTTTGCCGGTTCCGCCGCTGGATGGTAGTCGAGTCCTGGCGGGAGTGCTCCCCTCCTCGGTGGCCTATGCCTTCATGCGGTACGAGTTCATGGGCTTCATCTTCCTCATCCTTCTCATCTTTACAGGCGTGGTGGATAAAATTATATTCCCTCTGATCTTTGGTTTTTCTCATCTGCTGCTCGGAGGGTGGCCGTGAGTCGAAAACGGGTGCTGAGTGGAATGCGTCCCACCGGTCCCTTACATCTGGGGCATCTGCACGGAGTCCTTCAAAACTGGCTGGATCTCCAGGAAAAATTCGATTGTTTCTATTTCGTGGCCGACTGGCACGCCCTTACCACCGAATACGAAAACCCCCGGCGCATTCCGTCCTTTACCCGGGAGCTCCTTCTGGAATGGCTCTCGGCCGGGCTCGATCCGGAAAGGAGTGTAATCTTCGTCCAGTCCGCCATCAAGGAACACGCCGAATTGTATCTTCTCTTCGGGATGATCGTTCCGGTTTCCTGGCTGGAACGCAATCCCACCTACAAGGACATGCTTCAGAATCTCCAGAGCAAAGATCTTTCCACCTACGGCTTCCTGGGGTATCCGGTGCTCCAGGCCGCAGACATCCTCATCTACAAGGCCCAGAAGGTTCCGGTGGGGGTGGATCAGCTCCCTCATCTCGAGCTCACCCGGGAGATCGCCCGGCGTTTCAATTATCTTTACGGAAGGGAGGTCTTCCCCCTTCCCGAACCCCTTCTTTCCCGCGAGGCGGCAAAGGTTCCCGGAATAGACGGGCGCAAGATGAGCAAAAGCTACGGTAACGCCATCTTCCTGAACGACTCCCCCGAGGAGGTGCGTCGAAAAATCCTCGCCATGGTTACCGATACGCAGCGTCCGCGAAAGAGCGACCCCGGAGATCCCGAGAACCGTTGTGTGGCCTTCCAGCTCATCCGTCTTTACACCCCCGAGGAACGTCTGCGCGAAATCGTGGAAGACTGTCGGGCTGCCCGTCTCGGCTGCAGGGATTGTAAGGCCGAGTTGGCCGAAAGGGTGGTCCGGTCTCTCGAGCCCCTCTGGGAGCGGCGGGCGGAGCTGGAAAAACAACAGGATCTGCTGGAGGAGATCGTTTCCCGGGGCAATCGTCGAGCCCGGGAAATAGCCGCCGTTACCCTGGAAGAGGTAAAAGAAACCCTGTGGGGAGAAAGGTACTTCTAGGCCTCTATCGGGATATATCTCTCGAAAAAGACACCCCGGCCATCGTAACTTAAAACCGCGGCCCGGGCCTGCAGCCCGTTTCGCAGGGCTTCCCTGAGGGTCCCGGCAAAGGCGGGATCGACCTCCTCGGCCGCACGTAATCGACGGGCCTCCTGCCGGAAGACCAGAAAGAGCAGCCCGGCTATGTTCCCGGAACGAACAAGGGAGATCAGGGCCCGGAGATGGCGGACACCTCTTTCCGTGGGAGCATCCGGGAAAAGGGCCACTTCCCCCTGAGCCCAGGTTACGCCCTTTACCTCCAGATAGAGCGATCCTTCGGAGGTTTCCAGGAGAAAATCCAGACGTCCCTCCCCTACCCTGGGTTCGGCCTTGAGATCCGTAAAGTCTCCGAAGGGACGGGCCTCGAACAGGAGGTTAGCCGTAATCCGGCGATGGTAGCCGGAATGGCAGAAACACCAGTAATCCCGAACCCTGAAGGCCAGAAGATCCCATCGGGTCTTCCGGCGGGAATTCGGGGCCTTGCGCAACAGGACCGGGCACCCCCTCCGGGTCAGATCCGGGAGGCGCCCCGGATCATGGAGGTGCACCTCCTCGACCCTTCCCTCCACCTCCACCCGGGCCAGAAAGCGATTGGGCCGTTCCAGAAAGACCCCTTCGGCGTCGGCGGGAATTCCGAAAAGCATCATTTAACCCTCTGGTAAAAACGCCCGGGAAGGCTCTGGATGAAACCGGCTAGTTCCAGTTCCAGAAGTCTGGCCGCCAGATCGGGCATCTCCAGACCGGACTCGATCATTATTTCATCGAAATGCTTGGGATAATACGGAATACAGGCCAGAAGCGGATCCTCCGGCTGAGGCGGAGGTTCCTGAACCGGGATCTTCTCCAGACCCAGGGCCTCCAGCACATCGCTTATCTCCGTGGCCGGCCAGGCCCCCTGTTTCAGGAGTTCGTTCGTACCCCGGCTCTGAGGTGAAAATACGCTCCCCGGAACAGCCAGGACCTCGCGTCCCATCTCCGCAGCCAGACGAGCGGTAATAAGAGCCCCGCTCTTTTCCGCAGCCTCCACCACCAGCACCGCCCGCGAAAGACCGGCAATAATCCGGTTGCGTCGAGGAAAATGCCATCTCTCCGGACGGGACCCCAGGGGAAACTCCGAAACAAGGGCCCCTCCTGCGGCCACGATATCCTCGGCCAGGCGCCGGTGGGAGGAGGGATAGACCACATCCAGGCCCGAGCCCAGCACCGCCACGGTGTAGCCTCCTGCGGAAAGGGCTGCCTTGTGCGCCTCAGCATCCACCCCCAGGGCCAGCCCGGAGATGATCGCCGTCCCCCGGGCGGCTACCTCCCGGGACCATTCCCGGGCCAGCTTCAATCCATAGGGACTGGCTTTCCTCGCCCCCACCACCCCCAATCCCCATAAATCTCCGTAAACACGTCCCCGCACATAAAGAAAAGCCGGAGGATCGGGAATCTTTCGAAGGGCCTCGGGATACTCTCGATCCGGATAAAAGACCAATCTATACCCTCGGTCCCTCACCCGCTTTACCTCATCCCGGCCCAGTCGAAGAATCTCTTCCGGTGCAACTTCTGAACGTCGGGAACAGGAGACTACGGGGACCAGCCCCTTGAGGACGGCCAACCCTACCAGATAGAGTCTATCTTCGGAAAGATCCATCAGGCGGGAAAATGCACCAGCACGCGTTCGGGATAGACCTCCAGCCGGGCCTCAGGATGCCATATCTCTCTGGCTGCGGAGAAAAAAGGACTCTGGATATCGGCCAAGGGGGGTTCCAGCTCGAAGCTGAGCTTTACTCCTTCGGGGAGCCCTTCCGCGGAAAGGCGGAGTCGGCCCCCTCTTTCGGCCAGAGGAAAGACCAGACCGTAAAAGAGGGCACACAGCCCGGCCCGTAACCGATTATAGGGCATTCTTACCTGATACTCCTCGGGAATGTGCATCTGCTGCTCTACCCGATGTTTAAAGGAGAGTTCCGCCTGCCAGAAGGTGAGCTCCTTCGTTAGGATTTCGTGCAGAGGCCAGGGGCCGATTTCCTCCCGGTTCATGTCCTCCTCTGCGGCCGCAAGCAGATTGGTAAGCTTGAAGATCTGTTCCTTGAGGCGTTTCATGCCCTCGGCCACGGTCTCGCCGACTTCCTGCGCTCCGAGCTTGGTCTCCAGGATCTCGGCCTGCACCAGAAGGGCCTGTAAAGGTCCGCGCAGGTTGTGAAGATACCCTTTAAAAAGACACCCTAAGGCTGCTTTGCGAAGGAGATCCTTTTCTTTCATAGGTGTTTTTTACTTCTTATCCAGGCAAAATTGAAGGGCCAACAAATGCCCATTCAGCTCAAATTCCAATACCAGATGGTCGGACTTACACAGAGTATGCAGTTTGTAATCCTTACCGGTCACTATGGAGGGAGTGGAGGCCGAAAGGGGTATCCCCTGTTTCTCGAAACGGCGCCGGAAGGCCCCGCAGATCATGTTGGCCATCTCTCCGGCGGCATCTTCCACCTCGTCTGTAATTTCGGCCGGAGCACTACCGAAAAGGGCCTCGAGGATCTTGAAAAGGGCTTCCTTGGAAAAGGAGACCACAAAGGCCCCGGATACCTTCTCCCCGGTAAGCCCGGCTATGGCCGTGATCTCCCCCAGAGGAAACTCGTTCTGGCGGGTAGAATAATGCTTTAGGACCGGAGGAGTACCGGTATAGACCCCGATAACCTCTTCTACCGATTCCTTCAAAGCCTCAATCAGTGGATTCACCTCTCCAAAACTCCCTCAGTTCTTCCCAGGTTAGCTCCTCAGAAAAACCGGGGCAACTGGAACGGATTATTTCAAAATTTTCTCGATCTTTCAAGATGCTGGGATGAAGGGGCCACTGCCGACAATGATCCGGTTTGACCGGATGGATCCGGCAGCCCTCTTGGGGATGATAAAAGATACAATGTCCTTCCAGGGTTCTCATTTCCAGTCGGCCTCCTCGATGGACCAGGAAACGCGCGGTGAGCTCCTCTATGGAAATTTTCAGATAGGCGGCTATCCGTTGAACCTCCTCCGGCGAGAGGGAGACCGTACTTTCCCCCTGACAGCAGAAACCACAGCGTTTACATTCAAATATCTTCCGTTGCCGGGGATGCATAGGGAATAGGGTCTTTTAAGCCGGCCTCGGCAAAAGCCTTAAGCCGAAGACGACAGGATTCGCAACGTCCACAGGCCTTTTCCTCCTGCTGGTAGCAGGACCAAGTGAGATGGAAGGGAGCCTTAAGCTCCGCCCCGAGCTTTACGATCTGGGCCTTGGTGAGATGGATGAGCGGGGTCTCGATCCGGATACGGGTTTCCGGACGGGTCCCTTCCTCAATGGCCTTCTCAAAGGCGTCAAAAAAGCTCCTCCGACAGTCGGGATATCCCGAAAAATCAAGTTCGTTGGCCCCGATGAAGATCTTTCCGGCCCCCAGCACCTCGGCCCAGGAGGTGGCAATGGCCAGAAAATGGGCATTACGAAAAGGCACATAGGTTACGGGAATGGATCGGGGATCCGGTTCCTTTTCGGGCACGGCGATACTCGCATCCGTAAGGGCCGACCCCCCGATGGCCTTGAGCGCCGGGACTTCGGTTATGAGGAAATAGCGAGGCCGGAAATACTCACAGAGATCCCTGAAGGCGCGTTCCTCCCGGGCCTCGGTTCGCTGACCGTATTTTACATGCAGAAGGGCCAGATCGTGATCCCTTGCCGCCAGAGCTGCGGTAACACAGGAATCCAGTCCTCCGGAAAGGAGGACCACCGCAAGGGGTTTAGCCATGGCCGCTTAAGTCCCCATCTCCCAGGAGGATAAATATTTTTCCTGTTCCGGGGTGAGCCGATCTATCCGGATCCCCATGGCCGAAAGTTTAAGCTGGGCCACCCGACGATCTATCTCCTGCGGGACAGCATAGACCTTATTTTCCAGTTCCCGGGCATGTCGGGCCAGATAGGCGCAACAGAGGGCCTGGTTGGCAAAGCTCATGTCCATCACCGCCGAGGGATGTCCCTCGGCTGCGGCCAGGTTTACCAGCCGTCCTTCGGCCAGGATATAAATCCTGCGTCCGTTAACCAGGGTATATTCCTCCACATGTTCCCGAATGCGGCGCTTTTCCCGGGAGATCTCGGAAAGCCCTTCCAGATCGATCTCCACATTGAAGTGACCGGAATTGGCCACGATGGCCCCGTCTTTCATGCGCAGGAAATGTTCCTTACGGATCACGGCCAGATCTCCGGTAACCGTACAGAAGAAATCTCCGCGTTCCGCGGCCTCCTCCATGGGCATGACCTCGAAACCGTCCATCACCGCTTCCAGGGCCTTAAGAGGATCCACCTCGGTGACGATTACCCGGGCTCCCATACCCCGGGCCCGCAGGGCCAGCCCCCTTCCGCACCAGCCGTAACCGGCCACCACGAAGATAGATCCCGCCAGAAGGCGGTTGGTGGCCCGAAGGATTCCATCGATAGTGGACTGTCCGGTTCCGTAGCGGTTATCGAAAAGGTGTTTGGTGAGAGCGTCGTTTACCGCGATCACGGGATATTTAAGGGCTCCGTCCCGGGCCATGGCCCGCAAACGGATAACCCCGGTGGTGGTCTCCTCGGTGCCTCCCATGACCTCCGCCGCCTGCTCCGGCCGCTCGGCATGCAAGGTGGAAATGAGATCCGCCCCATCGTCCATGGTGATGTGAGGACGGGTATCCAGCACGGCCTTGATGTGAGCATAATAGGTATCGCGATCCTCCCCTCGTACGGCAAAGACGGGAATTCCGAAGTCCCTGACCAGAGAAGCCGCTACATCGTCCTGGGTAGAAAGGGGATTGGAGGCACAGAGGGCCAGCTCCGCTCCCCCGGCCTTAAGGGTTACCATCAGGTTGGCGGTTTCGGTGGTGACATGAAGACAGGCCCCGATACGTAGCCCCTGAAGGGGTTTCTCGCGCTCGAACTCCTCCCGGATAAGGTTAAGGACCGGCATATCCTTGGCGGCCCACTCTATCCGCAGGCGCCCCTTTTCCGCAAGCGAAAGATCCTTTATATGATATTCCATTTCTCGCCTCCCTAATCCAGCCCGGCCAGTTCCTTGATCTTTTCTACCATGTCCAGCCGCTCCCAGGTAAAATCCGGATCATTGCGTCCGAAATGACCGTAACACGCGGTTTTCCTGAAGATCGGGCGTCGCATATTCAGATATTCGATCATATGGCGCGGGCGAAAATCGAAGAGCTCCTTAATGATTTCTACGATCCGCTCCACCGGAATATTATTGGTCCCGAAGGTCTGGACGTTGATGGCGATGGGTTCCGGCACCCCGATGGAGTAAGCTACCTGGACCTCAAGCTCCCGGGCCACCCCGGCAGCTACCATGTTCTTGGCTACATAACGGGCATAATAGGAAGGGGTACGATCCACCTTGGTGGGATCCTTACCGGAAAAGGCCCCTCCACCGTGGTGTCCCCGCCCGCCGTAAGTATCCACGATGATTTTCCGCCCGGTCATCCCGCAGTCCGCAAGCGGCCCTCCGATAACAAACCTGCCTGTGGTGTTGACCAGAAATTTGGTCTCCGGACGAAGATGCTCCGGGGAGATGACCTTTTTAATCACCTCCTCCACGATAGCCTCTTTGAGTTCCTTGTATTCCACCCAGGGTTCGTGCTGAGCCGCTACCACTACGGTATGCACAAAGACCGGACGCTTGTCCTCATAGGCCACCGTCACCTGCGTTTTTCCATCCGGGCGCAGGAAGGGAAGGATGCCCTTTTTGCGCACCTCGGCCAGACGCATGGCCAGCCGGTGGGCATACCAGATGGGCATGGGCATGAGGTCCGGGGTCTCGTCACAGGCGTAACCGAACATAAGGCCCTGGTCGCCGGCACCGATCTCTTCTCCTCGATCCACCCCCATGGCGATGTCCGGGCTCTGCCGGTCGATACTGGTGAGCACGGCACAGGTCTGCCAGTCGAACCCGAGATCGGAATGATTGTATCCGATCTCCTTCACCACCCCTCGGGCAATGGTGGCATAGTCCACCCGGGCTTCGGTGGTGATCTCTCCGGCGATGAGGATCATACCGGTATTGACCATGGTTTCGCAGGCTACCCGTGCGTAGGGATCTTTTTCCAGAATCGCATCGAGGATGGCATCCGAGATCTGGTCTGCCACCTTATCGGGATGTCCCTCGGTGACCGATTCCGAAGTAAAAAGAAAATTGGAAAGCCCCATTCTTTAACCCTCCTCTTCCAAAACTCAGGGTTTAACCTAAACCGGATTTACAGGCAGTTGTCAAGATTCAGACTTTTTCTTTATTCCGCCCTGCCCGCCCACTTCCTTTCGCCTGACCGGAAACCCACGCCCAGGGAGCCCTTTCCGCTCCGGGCATACTCATTCCCATATTCCTATTCCCTTCCATTTCGCTCCCACTTTGTTTCCATTTCGTTTCCATTCCGTTTATT
>DRMH01000131.1 GCA_011322625.1 Thermosulfurimonas dismutans
ATCTGGAGAAGGGGAGAAAACTTTTCTTCCGGTACTGTAACTTCTGTCATCCCGGAGGCCGTAACGTGATGCGCAGGGAGAAGGATCTCCGGCGGAAGACGTTGATGGCCAATGGGATTAATGGGCCGGAAGGTATCGTGAAAAAGATGCGTCATCCCGGGCCGGGTATGCCCCGGTTTTCCGAAGAAAACATTCCGGATGAAGACGCCCGGGCCATTGCCCGCTATGTGTGGGAGACTTTTGCCGAGGAGGAAAAGTAAAAGGCGAGCTGTCTTTCCCGGCGCCGGCCGTAAAGGGTGATGAAAGGGGCGGCCCTTTCCAGGGGAACCCCGGCCCGTTTTAGCCCCTCCCAGGTGAGAATACTTCTCCTTCGGGCCTCAATTATCCTTCGGGCAAGCCGCGGGCCGATCCCCGGAACCCGGAGAAGCTCCTCGTAGGAGGCCCGGCTTACCTCAACCGGGAAAAATTCCGGATGCCTCCGGGCCCAGAAAAGTTTGGGGTCCTCGTGAAGGGGGAGGTTTTCTCCCGGGGAGAGCAGCTCCTCATAGCGGAAGCCGTAAAGCCTCAGGAGATAATCGGCCTGATAGAGACGTCTTTCGCGCCGGAGCGGAGGCGGGCTTTCCGGCGGGGGAAGTCTGGGGTCGGGGTTTACCGGAAGATAGGCCGAAAAGTACATCCGGGAGAGGAGCCCGTTCCGGTAAAGATTCTGGGCCAGGCGCAGGAGGTCGTAGTCCGTCTCCGGGCCGGCCCCGACGATCACCTGGGTGGTGAGGGAGGGGGTTTTTCCGGCCTCAAGGGCCGCCTCGCGGGCTAAGGCTAAGGCCGCAACAAGCCGGCGTTTCTCCTTTCCCGGGGCAAGTCTTTTTAAGGTCTTTTCCCGGGCGAACTCCAGATTGGCGCTCACCCGGGTGGCAAGCCTTACCGCCTCGCGCACCTGCTCCGGGGCCGCTCCGGGAAGGATCTTCAGGTGAAGATAGCCGCGAAAACCCGCGTTTCTTAGGAGTTTGGCTGCCGCAAGGAGGCGCTCCATGGTCCCCTCGGCCGAGCCCTCAACCGCAGAGCTTAAGAACACCCCCTTGATAAGCCCCCGGCGGAAGAGCTCAAGGGCCACCTCCGCAAGCTCCCGGGGCTCAAAGGCCGCCCGCGGGATCTCGTTTTCCGCCCGATTCACGCAGTAAGCACAGCGATGGCGACACCGATTGGTGAAAAGGACCTTAAGGAGCGGAAGCCTGCGACCGGATGCGGTCTGCGCCAGATAGATTCCGGGAAGACGCCTCCGGCCCTCAAGGGTTAGCGGGGCCTCGGGGGAAAGTCCTGTTCCGGTGCAGGAATGATCATAGCTTGCCGCGGCCCCGAGAATCTCAAGCTTCTCCCAGGGATTCATACTTCCCTGCGGGAAAGTCTTTTATAAACCTCCTCGTCGTTTCGTTTTCCCACTAAGACTATCCGGAGCTCGTCTCTCTCAGGGTAATAGATTATGCGATACTCTCCTACATCCACCCTGAGATAAGGGTATCCTTTGAGATGGATGGCGTCAGGGGGGTGCGGATTTTCGCAGAGAGAAAGAATCTTTCTTACCACCTGACGAAATTGCTTGGGAGGAAGTTTTTCCAGGAAGTCGCGGGTCCTCCGGGAGATGAGCAGTTTAAACATCTTTCATCTTTTCAAGGATGAACCTCAGGGATTCCTCCTGAGAGAGGAATCCCTCTTTTTCCGCCTCCCGGGCCATCTCCGCCCACACTCGATCCTCCATCTCCCGCATCCGCTGGTATTCCTCCCAGGAGATAAGGACCGCGGCCGGTTTTCCGGATTTACTAATAACCACCGGTTCCCTCCGGGCAAGTTCCAGATACTTCCCGAACCGATTCTTTACCTCCGAGGCCTTGACCTCCATTGGGGACCTCTTTTAGCTTTTTTAGCTATTTTAGCTTAAAAGAAATTGGTGCCGCAAGAGGAACTCTTCTACCCTCTCGGCAAGGATCTCGGGCGGGGCGGTGGTCTCAAGGCGGAGAAGGCTTTCGGCGGGGATCTCCTCCGGGGGCTCAAAGCGTTCCTTCTGGGAAAGATAGATCTCCCACCGGCCATCAGAGGGCTCGCCTTCTTTTCTGGCCCGCAAAAGAAGCCTTTCCCTAATCACTTCCTCCGGAGCCTCGCAGAGAATGAAGAGGGCCCTGGCGTGAAGCCTTTCCGCAAGATGCAGCACCGCCTCGCGGTGTTTCCTTACCCGGTAGGTGGCATCGAGCACCACATCGCGGCCGGCCGAAAGTTCCTTTTCCGCCCGCCTTAAGAGTTCCTGGTAGGTGCGCTCGGTCATCTCCGGAGCGTAAAGCCCGGACTCAAAGGGCTCAAAACGGTGTTCCGAAGGCGGAATCCCGGCAAGCTCCTTGCGCACCACATCGGAGTTGAAATGTATGGCCAGGAGGCGTTCGGAAAGGGCCCGGGAAAGCACGCTTTTTCCCGTTCCCGAAAGCCCGAAGACCACGAGAAGAAGCGGCCTTCCCCCGGCGTAAGCGTAGGCCAGGTCAAAATAGCGCCGGGCCGAGGCGAGGGCCCTCGCACGGGCCTCTCCCGGAAGGCCCGGATCCTCGGAGGTGAAACAGCCGATCTTTCCCCGCACGTAGGCCCGGTAGCATTTATAAAAATCCAGGATCTCGTAAAGGCCCCGGTCGCCGGAAAGCTCCACGTAGCGCTCGATGAAGAGGCGGGAAAGGTGCGGAAGGTCGTGGAAATCAAGGTCCATGGCCATGAAGGCCAGATCCTGGGCCACATCCCCGCAGCGGAAGCGCTCGTTGAACTCTATACAGTCAAAGACATAGACCTCGCGAAGGTCGTCAAAGCAGACATTGGCGGAATAAAGGTCCCCGTGTCCGTCGCGGATGAAGCCCTCGCGGATGCGCCGGGCAAAAACCCCCTCCTTTTCCTCCATGAAACGACGCGACCAGGACACGATGTATTCGTAGCGCAGGCGACTTAGGGCCCGGCCCACGAAGGGCCGGGTCTGTTCAAAATTTTCCTCCACATTGAAGCGCACGGTCTCAAGGCTTCCGTAGCGGTTGACCGCCGGGCCGGTTTCGGCCTCCCGGAAGAAGGGGACCAGTTTTTGCACCAGAAGCTCGATGTGTGCGGGGGTAAGCCGCCCTTCGCGGATGAGACGCCCCATCATCCCTTCCTCGGGAAGACGCCTCATCTTGACCGCCCAGTCTGCGACCTCGCCTTCGGCCTCAAACTTGAGTCCCTCCGGGGTCCTCACCACCGGGACCACTCCTAAGTAAACATCCCGACAGAGCCTCCGGTTTAGGGCCACCTCGCGCTCGCAGAAGCGCCGCCGCTTATCCAGGGTGGTGAAGTCGAGGAAGCCGAAGTCCACCGGTTTTTTCACCTTATAGACCAGATCCCCGGCGAGAAAGACCCAGGAGATGTGGGTCTGGCGCAGCTCGATCTTTTCCGGCCGATGAGGGTAGGCCTCGGGGCGAAGAAGATCCTTTATCTCCAGCATCGTTTAGGGATATACCACGATTTTTTTCTTTTTCGAAGTCCGATTCATGAGGTATAATATTTTCAAAATTTTCTGAGAGGGGGTCAGATGACTTTTTCTTTTCCCTTACTTTTAATTCTGGCCGTGCTTTTTCTGGCCTCGGCCTTAAGGGTGCTCAAGGAATACGAGCGGGCGGTGGTCTTCCGCCTGGGGCGTTTCATCGGGGTCAAGGGTCCGGGGCTCATCATCCTGATCCCGGTGATCGACAAGATGGTAAAGGTGGACCTCCGGGTGGTCACCCTGGATGTTCCCACCCAGGAGGTCATCACCCGCGACAATGTCTCGGTGAAGGTGAACGCCGTGGTCTATTTCCGGGTGATTGAGCCGGAGAAGGCGGTGATCCAGGTGGAGGATTATTTTTATGCCACGAGCCAGCTCGCCCAGACCACGCTGCGGAGCATCTGCGGGCAGGCCGAGCTTGACGAGATCCTTGCCGAGCGGGAAAAGCTCAGCATGAAAATCCAGCAGATCCTTGATGCGGACACCGATCCCTGGGGGATCAAGGTCTCCAAGGTGGAGATCAAGGAGATAGACCTTCCGGAGGAGATGAAGCGGGCCATGGCCCGGCAGGCCGAGGCCGAGCGTGAGCGGCGGGCCAAGATCATAAACGCCGAGGGAGAATACCAGGCGGCAAAGACTTTGGCCGAGGCCGCGCGCATCATGGCCGAAAGCCCGGCTGCGATCCAGCTCCGTTTCCTTCAGACCCTGCGGGAGGTCGCGGCGGAGAACAACTCCACTCTGGTCTTTCCGCTTCCCCTGGACCTCATTCGTCCTTTTCTTGAGAAACTCACCAAAGAGGCCGAGAAGGCGTGATAAGGGTGGAGATTCCGGGCTTCGGCCCGGTGGAAATCGCCCATCTGGTCTCGGACTTTACCGGCACCCTTTCGGTTGACGGGCGCCTGGTGGAGGGGGTGCGGGAAAGGCTCCTTTCCCTTTCCGAGCATCTCACCATCCACATCCTTACCGCCGACACCTTCGGCACCGCCGAACGCGAGCTCTCCGGGATTCCCTGCCGGTTTCACCGGCTAAGCGGGGAAAATCACGACCACCAGAAGGAGGCCTACCTGCGGGAACTCGGTCCGGAGCGGGTGATGGCCTTGGGGAACGGTCTTAACGATCGGCTCATGCTCCGGGCCGCCCGGGTGGGGGTGGCGGTGATGCTTCCCGAGGGGGTGGCGGTTGAGGCCCTGCTTTCCGCGGACATCCTGGTGCGCTCTCCCGTTGAGGCCCTGGATCTTTTGCTTGAGCCCCGGCGCCTTAAGGCCACCCTGAGGTTTTAAAGGAAATAGATAACCTCCACCGGAATGAGCCCCCGGGCCGAATTTCCGATAAAGAGGCGCCCCCGGAGGAGATCGGAAAGGGTTATTTCGCACTCCTCGGCCCGCCCGGTCTCAAGAAGTTCCTCCCGAAGGATCCCGGGAAGAAGGCCCAGGGTCTTCGGCGGGGTGTAGAGTTTCCCGTTTATTTCCAGGAACACATTGGTGATGGTGCCCTCGGTGAGGCGGCCGGCTTCGTCGTAAAAAATTATCTCTGAAAGCCCAAGAGCCTGAGTTTTCTTACGCGCGGCTTCATACCAGGGTCGGTGGGTGGTCTTATAAAGGAGAAAATCCGGCTCCGGGGAAAAATCGCGCCGCATAAGCCCTACCCTAACCGGAGGGGAAAATTCGGTAAGAGGGCCGGCTTCGACCGAAACCTCCCCCCATTCTGAAAGGAGGATCCTCACCCGGGCCTTCTCCGGAATCCCGGACGTGAGCTCTTTAAGCCTTTCCCGAATTCGCGTCTCCGGAAAAGGGAGTACAAAATGGGCTGCGGAGCGCTTGAGGCGGGCAAGGTGTCTTTCAAGCCTTACGAATTCTCCCTTCTCAAAGCGGAGGGTTTCCACCAGCGAAAACTCCGGGGGATCCTGGGTTAAAAACCGGGCCTTGAGCAGACACTCCCGCCACTCCTCGCCCGGATCGCTATCCCAGACCACCCCGGAGCCGATCCCGAACTCCCCGCCCTCTTGGTGAAGGACCACCGTGCGAATGGCCACATTGAAGAGGAAGTCACCGGAGGGGGAGATCCAGCCCACGGCCCCGGTATAGACCCCCCGGGGCTCGGGCTCAAGCTCGGCGATGATCTCCATGGTGCGGATCTTCGGGGCCCCGGTTACCGAGCCGCAGGGAAAGAGGGCCCTAAAGATCTCGTAAAGTTTGGTGTCCTTCCGGAGGGTTCCGCTTACCGTGGAGATCATCTGGTGTACGGTGCGGTAGCGCTCCACTTTGAAAAGCTCGGGCACAAAGACCGAGCCCGGCTCGCACACCCGCCCGAGGTCGTTCCGGATGAGGTCCACGATCATCACGTTTTCCGCCCGGCTCTTCGGATCCCGGGTGAGAAAGCGCGCCAGGGCCTCGTCTTCTTCCGGGAGGGCCCTGCGGGGGGCGGTCCCCTTCATGGGGGAACTTGTAAGCCGGAGGCCGCGTCTTTCAAGAAAAAGTTCCGGGGAAAGGCTCACCACGGAAAAGTTTTCGGCCTCAAGCAGGGCGGCGTAGCGCACCCGCTGTTTGCGGAGAAGGCGAAAGAAGAGGTCCTGCGGGCGGCCGGAAAACCGAAAGCGGTACTTAAGGGTATAGTTTACCTGATAGGTGTCTCCGGAGGCGATGTAGTTTTTGATCTTTGAGATAGCCTTACGGTAGGCCTCCTCGGTAAGGGTAAGGGTAAGGTTTTCGATCTTTACCGGCCGAATCTCAGGGGCCCCGGTCAGGCGAAAGGGCTCGGGGGGCTCAAAGATCCCGAACCAGGCCAGAGGTACTTCCTGGGGACGCCTTTCGCGGAGGGGGGAGAGCTTTTTTTCAAGGAAGTAGCCGAACTCATAGGTGAAAAAACCCGCGGCAAAGAACCCCCGGGAAAGGGCCTCTTCCAGCTGCCGGAAAAACTCCCCCGCGTCCCCTCCGGAAAAGACCAGGATCTCTTTGGGAGCGGAAAAGAGATGTCCTTTCCCCTCGGAATCGTAGGCGTTAAACCAGAGAAACCGCACCATCGAGAATGGCTTTTACCCTTTTTGTGAGGGGAATACAAGGGGCGGGGTATAATAAATTAAGGATGGGAACCTGTCTTCATTGCGGAAAGAGTTCCCCGGTAATTTCCGCGCGGATCGGTTTCTGTGTCTCCTGCATCCGGGACCATTCCGGGGAGGTTCTTCCCCGCCTGGAGGAGGTGCACCGGGAAAGTCGCCGGGTCTTCGGGCTTCCGGAGGTTCCTCCCCGGGCCGAAAACGGGCTTCCCTGTAATCTGTGTTTTCATCGCTGTCGCATTCCGGAGGGCGAGCGGGGATATTGCGGGGTTTGGCGGAATGAAAGGGGGCGTCTTCGGGGGCCCGGGGTGGAGGCGGCCCGGGTCTCCTGGTATCTGGATCCCCTTCCCACCAACTGTGTGGCCGATTTCGTGTGTGCCGGAGGACAGGGAGCCGGTTTTCCCCGCTGGGCCTATCGTCCGGGTCCGGAGTACGGTTACTTTAATCTGGCGGTGTTTTACGAGGCCTGCAATTTCAATTGCCTTTATTGTCAAAACTGGCACTTTCGGCGGGGCGGACGAAGGCGGTCGAGTGAGGAGATGCTGGCCGATCTTCGGCCGGAGGTCTCCTGTGTGTGTTATTTCGGGGGAGATCCCGGGCCTCAGGCCCCGCACGCTCTTTCCTTCTCCCGTCGGGCGATAAGAGAGGCCCGGGGACGCATCCTTCGTATCTGCTGGGAGACCAACGGGGGAGAGAATCCCAAGATCCTGCGCCAGATGATGGAGCTTTCGCTGGCCACCGGTGGCACTCTCAAGGTGGACCTCAAGGCCTGGAGTCCGGCGGTCCACCGGGCGCTATGCGGGGTCTCCAACCAGGCGGTGCTCGAAAACTTCCGGCTCCTTTCCGCCATGATTGCGGCCCGGCCCGAGCCCCCGCCGCTTGTGGCCTCCACCCTCCTGGTTCCCGGTTATGTGGACGAGGAGGAACTCCGGGGGCTTGCGCGGTTTCTAGCGGAGCTGAACCCGGAGATTCCCTGGTCGCTCCTTGCCTTCCATCCGGATTTTATGCTTACCGATCTTCCCACCACCTCGCGCGATCATGCTGCTCTGGCCCTTGAGATTGCCCGCTCCGCCGGGCTTAAGCGGGTCCATCTGGGAAATCGCCATCTCCTCAGTGAGGCCTACACGGTGTAATATATAGGTTAAGTTTGCCCGGGTGGCGGAACAGGCAGACGCTGGGGACTTAAAATCCTCTGGGGTAACCCCCCGTGCCGGTTCGAGTCCGGCCCCGGGCACCAGTCTTCGAGGAGTTTTCCTTCGGTAAAGCTTAAGATTTAAGCACCACCGGTCCTTTTTTAAGCATCACCAACCGGGAATTCCATTCTAAGTGTTCTAAAAATCGCTTTTTTAAACTGGCATCTCGGTTGCACCCTCTGTCCTCAAAAAGCTGCTGGAGGCGTGCTATGGCCATCATCGATGTCCGGTGGACGGAGGCCCGGGTGCGCATGATGGAGGATCTTGCGCGGGCCCTCCGCAAGCCCATCGAGAAAAGACGCTGGGCCATGGTGATTGATCTCGGAAAATGCATCGGATGTACGGCCTGCACCACGGCCTGTGTGGCGGAGAATCACCTTCCGCCTGGGGTGGTGTACCGGCCGGTGATCCACGAGGAGACCGGGAAGTTTCCCAACGTAAGGGCCCGGTTCATACCGCGGCCCTGCATGCACTGCGACCATCCTCCCTGCACCAAGGTCTGCCCGGCCATCGCTACCTGGAAGCGCCTGGACGGGATCGTGGTGGTGGACTACGAGAAGTGTATCGGCTGCCGCTACTGCATTACCGCCTGTCCCTATAGCGCCCGGACCTTTGACAAGGGCTACTACTGGTGCGACGGAACTCCCGAGATCCCGGAATACGAGAAGCTCCCCTCCTTCGAGTACGGGAAGACCTGGCCGCGGGAGGATCGGGAAAGCTCCCCGGTGGGAAACGTGCGCAAGTGCCATTTTTGTATGCACCGCATTGACAAGGGGCTTCTTCCGGCCTGCGTGGTGACTTGCCTTGGGGACGCCACCTACTTCGGGGACGCCAACGACCCCAAGTCTCTGGTCTCGGAGCTTATCGGTTCTCCCCGGGCGGTGCGTCTTAAGGAGCACATGGGCACCAGGCCCTTCGTCTTTTACCTAATTTAAGCCAAGGAGGAGGGTGATGAGAGAGGGATTGAGAAAACTGGTCTGGCTGGTGGCCATCGTTCTTTTCGTCATCGGTTTTTACGGGCTTTATGAACGCCTGGCCTACGGACACCGCATTGCCGACTACGGCTCTTATGTGACCTGGGGGCTGTGGGTGGCGGCTTACATCTATTTCATCGGTCTTTCGGCTGGAGCCTTTTTCCTCTCCACCCTGGTCTATGTCTTCGGGGTGAAAAAGCTTGATAGGGTGGGGAAGCTGGCCCTCTGGACGGCCTTTGCCTGTTTGATCGCGGCCCTTCTTTCCATCTGGTTTGATATCGGGCACATGTGGCGGGCCTGGCGCATCCCGGCCCACTGGCCCATCTCCATGATGAGCTGGATGGCCGTACTTTACAGCGCCTACTTCATCCTCATCGTGATTGAGATCTGGTTTGCCATGCGGAAGGACCTGGTCGAGAGGGCTCAGGCCGGCTCGGCCCTCTGTTCCTTCCTTGCCTTCGAAAGCCGGGATCTTTCGCCTAGGGCCCTGGAGAGGGATAAGAAGATTCTCAAGGTCCTGGGAATCATCGGTATTCCCTTGGCCACGGCCTTTCACGGCGGAGTGGGAACGCTCTTTGCCGTGGTGGCGGCCAAGCATCACTGGCATAGCGGCCTCACCCCCATCGTCTTTCTGGTGGGGGCCCTTCTTTCCGGGGCCGGCCTTCTCATCTTCGCCACCTATCTCTGGGGCCCGGCCGAGGAGGCCGAGCGCAACGAAATGCTCAGGTTCATGGGCTACATCCTGATCGGGCTCATCTGTTTTGACTTCCTGCTTGAGATCGCCGAGTACCTGGTGGGCTCCTACGCCAAGGTGCCGGAGGAGTATCTCCCTATCCGCTACATCATCTTCGGCTATTACGGAAAGTACTGGTACACCTTCTGGATCGTGCACTTCTTAGCTGGGGTGGTGCTTCCCATTCTTCTGGCCTCAAGTCGGAAGCCCGGGGCCGTGGCCCTTGCGGGGCTTCTTGTGGCGGTGACCTTCCTTTCCGTGCGGCTCAACATCGTGATCC
>DRMH01000132.1 GCA_011322625.1 Thermosulfurimonas dismutans
GCCAGTGAAATCCCCACCAGCTTGCGAAAATTCCTCCTTCCAGGCGTCCTCCCCTCGGTTCCCCGGCATCTTCGGAACTTTTAAGCGGAACCATAGAGATTGTCAAAAAGTTTTTAAAGATAAAACCCTAAGTATTGATTGATTAATTCGATAAAAGTTCAGGAGGATTTGAGGGCCAGGAGGATGAAGAATCCGGCCTGGGGGTGGAAGCCTTCGCGGATTTCCTGGTTGGTGATGGGTCTTTCGGTTTGCGGGGGTTCAAAGAGGGTGCTCAGGATCCTTTTCTCCTTGAAACCGGTGCGGGAGAGCAATTCCCTTAGTTCGGGCAGGGAATAGAAATGGGCCCTCTGGTAGAGGGGGTGCCCGCGGCGTCCCTTTTCCTGGTAGAAGGCGGCCCAGGGGCTTTCCCGGAGGATGAGGCCCAGCACCAGGCGTCCGCCGGGACCGAGCACTCGATGGGCCTCCCGGAGCACCGCCTCCGGGGAATCCACGAAACAGAGGGTGACCATGAGGAGGACCAGATCGAAGCCTCCCGTGACAAAGGGAAGATTTTCCCCTGCGGCCTGAACCACGGTAAGTCCTCTTTTACGGGCCAGCCTTAACATCTCTAGCGATGGGTCTGCCCCGTAAGGGATTCCCAGGGGCAGGGCGAAGCGTCCGGTTCCCACCCCCACCTCCAGGCCCCGCCGGAAGTCCCGGCATACCCTCCTTAAGGCGGAAAGTTCCAGCGCATAGACCGACCGTCCGAAGGGTTTCTCGTACCAGTGGTCATAATCCCGGGCCAGCTGATCGAAGACCCGAGGGGTCTCCTTCATGCGGATTTGACCCCCCGGGCGGTATAAAACCATTCGCCGAGAGGGGAGATATCCAGGGCGGTGAAGCCGGCCCTCTCGAGAAAGGCGCGGGTTTCGTCCTCGGTCAAACGTTCGGAAACCGGTGGCCCCATAGGGGTTTCCTTCTTTTGCCATTCGAGGACCAGGACCCGTCCGCCGGGTTTAAGGAGCCTTCGAACCTCGCGAAGGAGCCGCACCGGGTCCTCCACCTCGTGAAGCACGAAGGCGAGAAGGGCCGCCTCGGCCACGGCCTCAGGCAAAGGAACCCGGTAGGTCTCGGAACGGACGAGCTCTATCTGGGTGAGTCCGGAGGCCTTTTTCTGTACCTCGGCGAGCATTTCCTCCTCCACATCCACGGCGAGCACCCGTCCCGAGGGCCCCACCCTTTCGGCGGCGGGAAGGGCGAAGTAGCCCGTGCCGCAGCCGAGATCAAGAAGGGTCTCCCCGGGCTTGAGATCCAGAAGCTCGAGGACCCTTTCCGGGGGAAGGTGTCTGCGGCGCTCCGGGGATTCCAGTTTGTGTTTCTCCCTGGGGTCGAAGCGATGGGCCATCTCAGAGGACCTCCCGCAGGGTCTCGGCCAGGTGCCGGATCTCCCACTGGGCCTTGGGATGGGCCCGTTTCTCCACGAAATCGCGCCAGACGAAAAGCGGCCCGGTGGCAAGCACCGTGGTGGCCGCCCCCTGAGGGGTGATGAAACGGGCGTCCTCCCTGCGGATGCCGGACTCGACCAGCCGGCGATAGGCCTCCATGGCCCGCCGGATCTCCGAGGCATAGACCTCCCGATGAGCCTCAAAGGAGGGAGGCAGGACGAACTGATCCACGGAGGTGTAGCGGTGGGAGCGCTGGTTGAAGTTGAGCCAGGTGTGGCGCACGAACTGATGGGAAAAGAGCCGGGAAAACCCCTCCACGATCACCGCAAGCCACCCGAAGGGTTCCTCCCCGGGAAGCTCTATGGCGGTGACCGCCGGGAGGGAAAAGAGGCCCTCCTCCGGTTCCGGACGTTCGAACCGGGGAAGGAGCCCGGAAAGCGGCCCGGCATAGACCCTCTTTAAGGGCCAGCCCTCCCAGCGGAGGGCGGGAAACTCGGTAAAGCCACGGTCCTCAATTCCCGGGGCGATAAGGGTCTCGAATTCCTCATCGGTCAGGCCTTCGGCGAAGTGGCGCAGGTTGAGCTGAAGGGCCCCGGTTGCGGGGTCGTACCAGGCCTTGTAAAGGGCGGAAAGGAGATCCGCGGAAAGCTCCTTGGGCTTTACGGTTAAGGGGGAGTGGGCGAAGACGCTCGCGTGCCCCGAGGCCTTAAGGCGCAGGAAGAAGGCCCTAAGTTTTTCCGGGTCGCGGAAGCGCTCCTCGGCAAAGAGGGAAAGCGGAGGGGTGTCGGCGTAGCAGATCCGGGCCCCGAGGAAGCTCAGAAACAGGCTGCGGCGGAAGGCCTCCCCTCCGAGATCCCGGTAAAGCTTAAGGAGAAAGTTTCGGCGAAGTTCGGACCAGACCTGGCGTGGATCGGTCATCGGTAACCCCCGGTGCTTCCGAAACCCCCGCGGGAGTCCTCGCAGGGGGGATCGGTCATCTCCTCAAGTTCCACCCCCTCGGCTACGGCCAGGAGCACCATCTGGGCCAGACGCTCCCCGGCGGAAACCTTAACCGGCTTCGGGCCCGGGTTTAAGACCAGGATCTTAAGTTCGTCGTTCTTTCCGCAGTAGTCGAAGTCGATGATCCCTGCCGAATGGGGGAAGAGGAGACCCTTCTTGCGAAAGAGGCTTGAGCGGGGGAAGACGAAGAGGGCGTAGGGTCTTTCGGTCTTTATGACCAGCCCGGTGCGGATGAAGGTGGGTTCTCCCGGGGGGATCTCCTGGTCCTCGAGGGCAAAAAGGTCAAAACCCACCGCACCGTCCGAGGCCTTTTCCGGAAGCCGGGCCCGCGGGTCCCTGCGCCAGACCTTAAGTTTCACCGGCGGCTCCTTTCTTCCCCACCCTCAGTACCTCGGGGTTCAGGGCCTCAAGATACTCCCCGCCCATGCTTACCAGAAGGACCCCGCGGCGGTTGGCGGTCTCGATCAATCTTTCGGGAATCTTTAGGGATGCAAGCACGGGAAGGATCTTTCCCCGATAGGCCGGTTCATAGGCCACCAGGTTTTCCAGCTTTTTCCGGAATTCCTCAAAGTGTTCGGAACGCAAACGGCTTTTCACTTCCGCTACCAGGACCCTCTCCTGCCCGGTTTCATCCTCGGCCACCACGATGGCATCGTATTGATTGGAAGACCCGTCCTTTTTATATTCCACATCCAGCATCCGCTTTTTCACCCTGAACCCCAGAGACTTTGCCAGATAAGGAATTCCGGGGGCAAAGATGTCCTCGGTAAGGGTTCCTAGTCTCTGGGCCATCTCGCCCCATTTTTTCCGCATCCACTCCCGGTCTTTTTCGGCCTGTTTTTCCATCCGCTCCAACCGTTTTTCCAGGCGATCGGACCGTTTTTCCTTTCGCTCCATCTGTTTTTCCAGGCGATCCAACCGTTTTTCTTTTTGCTCCATCTGCTTTTCGTGACTGATTATGGAGGCCTTAAGTTCCGAGACCGATTTTCGGAGCTCCCGGATCTTTTGTAACTCCTCCGCGGCCCTCCTCCGCTCCTCGGCAGCCCTCTTTCTTTCCTCCGCGGCCCTTTTTCTTTCCTCCAGGATGGACATCACCAGATCCGAGGTGATGTCCTTAAGAAGCTCGAGATCCTTTCTGGCCTCCTTCACCTGGGGATAAAGTTCCGCCAGAAGCCTTTCCACCCTCTCCAGTCGCTCCATAACTTAATCCTCTTGGAGGTTTCTTTTTCTTATACTAGCAAAATTTTCTCGTCCCGAAAATTTAAGCCCTTCTTTTGTGGGCCCAGAGCATGTGACTTCTCGGAAACTCGCGGGAAAAGAGCCTCTCGCAGAGCTTGAGGACTTCCTTTTCGCCGGAGGCCTCAAAGTCCTCCCGGAAAAAGCCCCTTTCCTCCAGGCGGAAACCCTCCTCCGTGCGCACCACCCGCACCAGACGGTTGCGTTTCTTGCAGAGAAAGTCCAGGCACTCTCCGGGGGAGAGCCCGGGGAGCCTTTCGGAAAGCCAGCGCAGGGCCTCTTCCTTCCTTATGCGGGCCATGGAAGATCCCCTCCCGGAAATATGCTAACATAACTTCAATCCTCCCTCCGGTTGAGAGGGGGAGTAAAGGAGGGGATGATGAGACGGCTTGCGCTCATCCTGGTCCTTTTCTTGCTGGTCGAAGCCCCGGCCCGGGGGTTGACCCGCCGGCCCCTTGAACTTTCCCTTACCCCGGAAGGGGCCTATCTCACCGAGGAGATCTCCCTTTCGGCCGGGGAGGTCCGTGAAGCGAGACTTTCTTTTCCCGGGCGGATCGACCCCGGGAATATTACCGTACTTGGGGTTCCGCAGGGTTGCCTGGTGAATTTTATCCCGCAGGGCTTTGCGAAGCCGCAGGGGCCGGTGGCCGAGGAGAGCCGCCGGATAAGGGCCGAACTTTCGAAAATCTCTAGGGAAGAAGAGGTGCTCTCCCTCCAGGAAAAATGGCTTTTGAGACTCAGCCCCCGGGATTTGGGGAGGGATCCCCTTTCGGCCCTTAAGCGGCTGGGGCTTAAGCTTGAGGAGATAAAGACCCGGCAGGCGGAGCTGGAACGGAAACGGGCCGCACTCAAAAAACGGCTTCTTGCCCTGGAGGAAAAGCTCGCCTTAAAGGAGGAGACCCTTCTTTCCCCGGTCTTCCGCTGCGAAGGGGCTCCTTCGACCTATATTCTCAGGGTTCGTTACCCCCTCTCCGGGCTTGAGTACCGGGAGGAGCGTCGGGTCCTGGTATGGCCGGAGAGGTCCCGGGTGGAGTTTCGGCTGGGGCTATGGCTCACCGAGCGTCTGGGCCGCCCGCTTCCGGAACTTCTACTCCGCTATGAGGTTCGTCCCAAGGGGCCGACCCTTTATGAGCCCCCGCCCTTCAGGCCCTGGTATGTGGATGAACCCCCGATAAGGATCCTTACCTTAAAGGCCCCGGCTGCGGTAAAGGGAAGGGCTCCCTCCGCAGAGCCCCTCCTCGAGGGAAGGCTCTATCAGGTTTCCCTCTCCGCCCTTTCCCCGGGAATTCCCCGGTTTGTGCTCCTTGAAAGGCGGGAGTTTCCGGCCCGGGTACGGGTCGAGGTCCCGGCCTACAGTCTTCCCCGGGCCTATCTGGCGATGAGCCTTCTCCCGCGGGTCTATCTTCCCGGAGGTTCGGCCCGGATCTTCCTTTCCGGAAGAGAGCTTCCGGAGAGAAAACTTCCGGACCTAAGGCCCGGCCGCAGGCTGGACCTCTATCTTTCCGAGGACCCCTGGGTGGAGGTCACCCGAAAGATCCTGCGGGACTACGAGGAACGGGTGGGGGTGGTGAAAAAACGCCTGAGGCGCACCCTGAGGTGGCAAATCGAGGTAAAAAGCGCCCACCGGGAAAGACTACCTCTTATCCTTTACGAGAGGATTCCGGTCAGCCGGAAGAAGGAGATCCGGGTCTCGGTTACCGCCGATCCGCCCTGGAACGAACTTTCCCCCCAGGGACGGGCCACCTGGCACCTTACCCTATCTCCTGGGAAACCCCTTAAGATTCTCCTTCAGGCGGTGATCGAGCGTCCGGCCCCTTGACCGATCCCCCAAACCCTCATAAGCTTGAGGAGGGAGGTCGATATGGAGATGGATGTTCAGGATCTAAGGGTCCTTGAAGAAAAGATAGAGACGCTCCTCCAGGTGCTGGGGCGTTTAAAGGCGGAGAGGGAAGAGCTGCTTTTGAAGCTGCAGGAGAAAGAGGCCGAGGTGGCTCGGCTTCAGGAAGAGTTGAACCGCCGGGAGGAAGAAAGGAGGGCCGTCAGGGAAAGGATCGGACACCTGATCGAAAGGCTCTCCCAGTTCTCCGAAGGGGGCGCATAAAGTTTGTCCGAAAGGCTTATTGAATTCGAATTTGCGGGAAACCGCTTTACCTTCCGGGCCGAGCTCCCGGAAGAGGAGATAGAAGAAATATTGGCCTATCTGGAGGACCGCAAGAGACGAATTAAGAACCGCCGGCAATTGTCCCCCTTGAAGCAGGCGGTGGTGCTTTTGCTGGAGATCACGGCGGAGCTGGTAAGGCTTAGGCGCGAGCACCGACTCCTTTCGGAGAAGATAGGGAGAGAAGCGGTAAGATTGAGCGAAACCATAGAGAGAGAACTCAAATGCCTGGGGTGTGCGTGATCGGCTATGGCGCCCGCCGAGGCAACACCGTACCCGCGGAGGGAGCCCTCTCCGTCCTGGTGCATGCTCCGGCCTTGACCGCCGGAGAAGCCGAAGGGGCGGATGGCTCCCTAAGGTAGGACTCAGGTCCTCGAAGCGGGGCGGCTGACACGGCACCCCGGGCCATTTTTTAGGGCCCTCCCTTCCTTCCTCCCCCGGCGGAAGAAATAAAGGGGAGGTTCAGAATGAAGATCCTGGCGGTTTTGTTGGCGCTGATCGTCGGGGCGGTGGTCGGTTTCCTGGTCGGATATCGTTTACGCCGTAAGGAAGAGTTTGAGGATAAGAGACGGGCCGAGGAGGAAGCCCGGCTGATCCTGGAACGGGCCCGTCGGGAAGCGGAGACCGTGGTCCAGGAGGCCCGGATACGGGCCAAAGAGGAGCTCTTCCGAAAGAAGGAGGAGCTGGAAAAGGAGCTCCAGCGTCAGAGGGAGGCACAGGAACAGGAGCTCCGTCAAAAGCTCCGGGATCTGGAGAGCCGGGCCGCCCAGATCAACGAAAAGGAAAAGGAACTTTCCCGTCGTGAGGGAGAGCTCCGGAGTATGGCCGAGGATCTGCGGGCCAAGCTCTCGGAGGTGGATAAGACCCGGGAGGAACTGGCCCGCCAGAGGGAGGAATTACAGCGGCTGGTGGAGGAGGAGAAGAAGCGGCTGGAGGAGGTGGCCCATCTCAGTGAGGAAGAGGCCCGTAACCTTCTTCTTTCCCGGGTGGAGGAGGAGGTACGGGAGGAGGCCGCACGGGTGCTCATGCGGGTGGAGGCCGAAACCAAGGAGGAGGCCAAGCGCAAGGCCCAGGAGATCCTGGCGCTGGCCATTGCCCGCTGTGCCGCGGAATTCGTAACCGAAAAGACGGTCTCGGTGGTGCCGCTTCCCAGCGAGGAGATGAAGGGCCGGATCATCGGGCGCGAGGGCCGGAACATCCGGGCCTTTGAGGCCGCCACCGGAGTCACGGTCCTCATCGACGATACCCCGGAGGTGGTGGTGCTTTCCTGCTTCAATCCCATTCGGCGGGAGATCGCCCGGCTGGCCATGGAACGCCTGGTGGCCGATGGCCGTATCCATCCGGCCCGCATCGAGGAGGTGGTCAAAAAGGTGGAAGAGGAGATGGAGAGCACCATCAAGGAGACCGGGGAGAAGGCGGCCTTCGATGTGGGGGTTTACGGGCTTCACCCCGAATTGATCAAACTCCTCGGAAAACTCAAATTCCGCACCAGTTATACCCAGAACGTATTGCAGCATTCCATAGAGGTGGCCTTCATCTGCGGGGTCATGGCCGGGGAGCTGGGGCTGGATGTGAAGAAGGCCAAGCGGGCCGGGCTCCTTCACGATATCGGTAAGGCCGTGGACTTCGAGCAGGAGGGGCCGCACGCCCTTATCGGGGCGGATCTGGCCCGCAAGTACGGAGAGGACGAGGAGATCGTGAACGCCATCGCCGCGCACCACGAGGACGTGCCGGCCCAGTCGGTGCTGGCCATCCTGGTGCAGGCCGCGGACGCCGTCTCCGGGGCCCGTCCCGGGGCCCGGCGGGAGCTCCTGGAAACCTATATCAAACGCCTTCAGGAGCTGGAGAATATCGCGCACAGTTTCAAGGGGGTGCAGAAGGCTTATGCCATTCAGGCCGGCCGCGAGGTCCGGGTAATCGTGGATAGCGGCAGGGTCTCGGACGAGGAGGCGGTGTTGCTGGCCCGGGATATCGCCCGTAAGATCGAGGAAGAGGTCAAGTTCCCCGGGGTGATCAAGGTCACGGTCATCCGGGAGACCCGGGCGGTGGAGTACGCCAAATGAGGGTGCTCTTTCTCGGGGATATCGTGGGGAACCCCGGACGGCGGGCCGTGCGCACCTTTCTGCCGGGGTTACGGCAGGAATATCAGCCGGACTTTATCCTGGCCAACGCGGAAAATGCCGCCGGGGGGTACGGTCTTACGGAAAAGATCGCCCAGGAACTCTTCTCTCTGGGGCTGGATCTCCTGACCTCCGGAAACCATATCTGGAAGCGGGAGTTCCTGCCCTATCTCTCCCGGGCGGAGAGGGTCTTGCGCCCGGCTAACTACCCGGAAGGAGCCCCGGGGCGGGGATGGGCAATCCTGGAAAAGGAGGGCCGGAAACTGGGGATAGTGAACCTGGAGGGGCGGGTTTTCATGCGGCCCCTTCGCTGTCCCTTTCGTACCGGGGAGGAACTGGCCCGGCAACTCCGGCAGGAGACTCCCTGTATCCTGGTGGATTTTCATGCCGAGGCCACCTCGGAGAAGATCGCCCTCTCCTGGTATCTGGACGGAAAGGTTTCGGCCCTGATCGGGACCCATACCCATGTGCAGACCGCCGATGAACGGATCCTTCCCGGGGGCACGGCCTATCTCTCGGATGCCGGGATGTGCGGACTGCGGGACGGGGTGATCGGTATGCATCGGGACCAGGCCCTGGAGATGTACCTTACCCAGGTTCCGCGCAAACTCGAGGTGCCCAAGAAAGGGCCGGTCAAGGTGGAGGGGGTATTTCTGGAACTGGATCCGGCCACGGGGCGTGCGTTGAGGATTGAGACCTTCCGCCGCCAGGAGGATTGATGCTGGTTCTGGTGCCCACGGAACAGGAAGCGGCGCCCCTGCGGGAGGCGTTTCCGGCGCTGGAGGTCATCGGAGTGGGCCCGGTGGAGGCGGCCCTCCGCACCTCCGAGATATTGAGGGAACGGCAGCCCTCGTTGATCCTGCTCTGCGGCCTGGCCGGGGCCTATCCGGCCACCTCCCTTTCCCCCGGGGATCTGGTCCTGGCCACCGAGGAGATCTTCGGGGACCTGGGGTTGTGTTTTCCGATGCCTCCGGGGTTTGCGCCGCCGGTGGAGTTTCGGGTCTCCCTGCGCGGTCCCTGGCTGGAAAAGATCCAGGCCTGTCTTTCCGAGGAAGGCCTGGAGGCGGCTTACGGTCCGCTGGTTACGGTATGCTGCACCTCGCGCGATCCGGAGCGGGCCCGTCTCCTCGGGCATCGCTATGCGGCTCTGGCCGAGAACATGGAGGGGTTTGCCGTGGCCCGGGCGGCCCGAAAGGCCGGGGTTCCCCTGGTGGAACTACGGGCCGTGAGTAACCTTCTGGAAAATCCGGAGGCCCCCTGGGATACCCGGAAGGCCCTTCAGACCCTGCAGGAGGCCCTGCGTTGTCTGGCCCGCGTCTTCACTTAGCCATTTCACCCTGTCCGAACGACACCTTCCTCTTCGGGCCTCTGGCTCTGGGATGGATAGCCCTGCCCTTTGAGCCGGTGTTTCGCTTTGAGGATATAGAGAACCTCAATCGTCTGGCCCTGGCCGGTACGGTTCCGGTGATCAAGGTTTCCTTCGCCCTCCTAGCGGAGGTGTTTCCCCGGTATCGCGTCTTTCCGGTGGGGGCGGCCCTGGGTCGGGGGTGCGGCCCCATTCTGGTGGCCCGCGGACCCCTTGCCCGGGAGGAGGTCCCCGGGGTCCGGGTGCTCCTGCCCGGCGAACACACCACGGCGCATCTTCTCTTCCGGCTGGCCTTTCCGGAGGCCCGGAAAAAGGAGTTCTGTCTCTATTCTCAGATTATTCCCCGCCTTCTTTCCGGTGAGGCCGAAGCCGGGGTGCTCATTCACGAGGAACGTTTCTCCTTTCGGGAAAAGGGCCTCTATCCGGTGCTGGATCTGGGAGAATGGTGGGAGAAGGAAACCGGTCTGCCCCTTCCTCTGGGGGGGATTTTCGTGCGGGAGGACCTGCCCCGGGAATGGGGGCAGGTCCTGCTCGCGGCCCTGCGCAAGGCCTTTTTCCAGGCCCGGGCCCGCTTTGAGGACCTCCTGCCCTTCATCCGGCGCTATGCCCAGGATCTTTCCCGGGAGGTGATCGAGACCCACCTGCGTACCTATGTAAACGAATACACCCTGGATCTGGGAGAGGAGGGGCGCCGGGCCATCCACGAACTGGCCCGCAGAACCGGGGTTTCTCCGGGGCCGGAACTTTTCTGGGGGTGAAGTCCATGAAGGTTTGGTATCTCCTGGCGAATCTGGGCCTGATGGGAAAGATCACCCTTTTGATCCTTTTTCTGCTCTCGGTCTTCACCTGGGCGGTGATTCTCGCCAAATGGAAGGCCGTGCGCGAGGTCCGTCGGGGGCTTTCCGCCCTGGAGGAGGCCTTCCGCCGGGACGAGGTGCGGTTTTCCTCCCTTCTGGAGGAGATCCCGGCCGGACTCTTTCGGGAGATCATCACCGACTATCTCCGGGTCTATCAGCGTCTGAAAAAGGACTTTCTGCCTCCCCGGAGCCCGGAATTGCGGGGGACCTGGTATGCCGGGCTCCGGGAGGTGCTTCTCACGGAATGGGCCTATCTGCGGGAGAAACGCACCCGGGATTTTCCGAGTTACCTGGGTTTCCTGGCCACGGTGGGGAATACCGCCCCGTTTATCGGGCTTTTCGGTACGGTCTGGGGGATCATGGCCGCCTTTCACCAGATCGGGCTTAAGGGGAGCGCAAGTCTGGCCACCGTGGCTCCGGGGATCGCCGAGGCCCTGATAGCCACGGCCATGGGGCTCTTTGCGGCCATCCCCGCGGTGGTGGCCTATAACTATTTTCACCGGGCGGGAGAGGCCTTTCTGGAAGACCTCTCCCGGGTGGAAAGGAAACTTCTGGCCCTGTGTCTGCGGGACCTCCTGCGGGAGGTGCTGGATTAAGCCTCCTGGGCCATGAGGTTGAGGTCCAGGGGCCGGGCGGCCAGCTCCCGATCCAGATGGAAGAGCCCCTGCGGGGAATCCTTAACCAGCTTCATCTGGTTGACCAGGCGCCCGAAGGAATCCTCTTCCTCCACCTGTTCGGATACGAACCACTGAAGGAAGATCTCGGTGGCGTGGTCTCCCTCCTCCTTGGCGGCGGACATGAGGGCGTTGATCCGCCGGCTGACCTCCTGCTCATGGTTCAGGGCGTATTCCAGACAGGCCAGCGGTGAATCCCAGTCCTCCGGGGGCATGGGGATCTCCTGAAGACGCACCCTTCCCCCGCGTTCATGCACGAACCGGTAGAACTTCATGGCGTGCATGGTCTCTTCGGCGGCCTGGGCCTTCATCCAGTGGGAAAAGCCCTCCAGCCCCAGATTTTCGAAGTAAGCGGCCATGGAAAGGTAGAGATAGGCGGAATAAAATTCCCACTTGATCTGCTCGTTGAGTGCGGCCTCCATCTTTTCGGAAAGCATAAGCAACCTCCTTTTCGGAACTCCTGGTAATGTTTATGGCATACTTTCCCGCTTCCGGCAATCTCGTGTAAAACCCCCGGGCTCCGAGCGCTCGCGGGGTTTTATACCCGGAACTGGGCGGCCAGGGAGGCCAGTTCCTGGGAGAGTCTGGAGAGGGTTTGAGCCTGTTCCAGGTTGCGGCGGGCGCTATCCAGGGCCTGGATGGCGGCCTCGAAGGCTTCCCGGGCCTCTTGGGAAAGGGTCTGGGCACTGCCCCGGGTGGCCTCCACCTGCTCGGCAATCTGGGCGATCACCGCGGTCTGTTCCTCTATGGCCGCGGCTATGGCCGAAGCGATCTGGTTGATCTCCTCGATGACCCTCACGATCTCGTCCGTGGCCTGGACCGCCTGGGAGGCCTCGGCCTGCATGGCTCGCACCTTTTCCGTGATCTCCCCGGTGGCCTCGGCGGTCTGACGGGCCAGTTCCTTGACCTCGTTGGCCACTACGGCGAACCCCTTCCCGGCCTCCCCGGCCCGGGCCGCCTCGATGGTGGCATTGAGCGCCAGGAACTTGGTCTGCTCCGCCACCCCGGTGATGAGCTGGATCACGGATTCGATCTCCCGGGAGACCTCGCCCACTTTGTGGATGATCCCCTGAGCTAGACGGGCCTTTTCCACGGCCTCGCTGGTGATGGTGTTGGCCTTGGTGGTGTTCTGGCTGATCTCCTGGATGGCCGAGGAGATCTCGTTGATGGATCGGGCCTCGGCCTCGGTGTGGGAGAGGATCTCCTCGGCCCCGCGTTTCATATCCTCGGCCCGGGCCTTGGTATGTTCATTAACGGAAATGCCCGCCTCGGCCGAGCTTTTCATCTCCCGGGCGTCGGCCTCCAGCCGGGCCGAGACCTCGCGCAGCTTTTCGATTACCGGACGGAGATCCTGAATGACCCGGTTGAGCTTGGTGAGCATCACCGCGATCTCGTCCCGGCCCCGTACCCGGGCCTGAAAGGTGAAATCTCCCCGGGCCATGGAGTCCAGGGCCTCGTCCAGGGTGGCAAAACCCTGGCGAAGCTTGCGATGCAGATAAAGGGCAAAGACCACCAGCGTAAGCAGGGTCAACAGGGTGAAAACCAACTGCACAATATGGACCAGACGTAGCTTCCGCTCGGCTTCCACCTCAAAAACGTCCAGCAGCTTCTGAATGGATTCTATTTCCCGATCCAGAAAACGGTAAATGCCCTTGGTGAGGGGACTCACCTCCCCGTTATAGAGATCCAGAAGGGTGTCCCGCAGTTCGTCTTCGTCCTCCCATTGATCCGCCCGGGCCAGTATGCCCAGGACCTTGTCGGAGACCCTTTTCATTTGAAGATATTTCTGCTGAAGCTGCCGGACAAAGACCCGCTCCTTTTCGTCGTGAGGGGTCAGATCCTGGATATCGGCCTCGAGTTTTTTGGTGGAAAAGATGAAAGGGGAGAGATTGAACATCCCGGAGAGGATGTTCACCTTCCAGCGGGTGAACTGGTACTTAATGTCCTGAAGATCGCTTAGATCGTCCACATATTCCTGACGTTTGAGGGAGGTTTGATCGTAGGAACGTTTGGCCCAGAAAAAGACCCCCAGGGAAACCAGGTTCAGCGCCACGATAAGCGTAAAGACCAGCCCCATCCGCGCCACCAGCCCGAACCGCATCTTTTCCTCCTCCGGCAATGATTTGAAAAGATATCAAAGGTGAAGAAAAAGGTCAAAATTGATTTTCAGTAATAATATGCCGGTTAGCGGACAATAACCGCGGTTAACCTATTCCGGCCCTGGGTTTTGGAGTAATAAAGGGCCTTGTCCGCGGCCTCGATGAGATCGCGCGGGGTTTTATCCGAGGCGGCGGGAAAGATATTGGCCACCCCCAGGCTTACGGTGATGGAGAATTTCTGGTCTCCGTAAGAGAATTCCTGGCGGGCCACCTCCTCCCGGATCCTTTCTCCCAGGGTGCTGGCCCCCTGAAGATCCGTCTCCGGGGCGATGATGGCGAATTCCTCCCCGCCGTAGCGGGCGGGGATATCGCTTTTACGGATGTTGTGCTGGATGACCTCGGCCACGCCGCGCAGCACCTGATCCCCCACCAGATGTCCGTAGCGGTCGTTGACCCGTTTGAAATGGTCCAGATCCAGCAGAATCAGGGAAAGGGACCGGCGATAGCGCCGGGCCCGCTCAAATTCCTCGCGCAGCCTTTCCTGAAAATAGCGATGGTTGTAAAGGCCGGTGAGGCCGTCGGTGATACTCAGGCGGCGCAGTTTTTCATTGGCCTCCCTGAGACGCCGGGCCAGATCCTCGGCCCGGGCCTTCTCCTCCTTTAGCCGCTGGAGAATCAGGGCACAGTCCAGACTGGATCGTTCCAGTTCCTCGTAGGCCTCCCGGATCAGCTCGGAATAGGAGGTGAGCCCCCGGGCGGAAAGATCGAAAAAGGAAAAGACCTCCTGACATTCCCGGGCCATCTGGTCCATAAGCTCCAGGGTCTCTTTTTCCGAAAACCCGAGATACCGGGACAGTTCCTCCTTAACCCGGCGATAATGTTCGGTCTGCTGACGGCTGAAATAGACCCCGCTTACCGAAAGGGCCAGATCCAGCAGATAGGCATGTTCCCTGAACTCCGGAGGGGCATCCTCCCAGGAATGGTGATACAGAATATCCTGATAGATATGTTCCGGAAGCTCCCAGCTTCGCAGGACCCAGGCCCCCACCGGGGCATGGTGAAACCCCAGTAACTCCCCCTCCACCTGGTGCAAAGGACGCGAGGCCACCTCCTTTTCCTCCAAGACCCGGAGATATTCTCCCCGCAGGAGCACGTAAAGGATGAGCACGCCGAGGTCAGCCAGAAGCCCGGCGGAGAAGAGATGATCTTCCTCCATCTTTTTGGTGCGGGCCAGAAGCCGGGCCGCAAGGGCCGTGGCCACCGCCCTTTTCCAGAAAAGATCCAGATCGAAGAGCCCCTCCGGTGGAGCAGGGTTTCGGAAGGCCCGGGCCACCACAAAAGAAAGGGCCAGATTCTTGATCACCTCCGTCCCCAGAAGGGATATGGCCACCTCCAGCGAGGTGATGGGGTCCCCGGCATGGTAAAGAGGAGAATTGGCTAACCCCAGAATACGGGCCGAAAGCCCCGGATCCAGACGAACCGTCTCCGCCAGGGCCTGGTAGTCTTCATATTTAACCGCCTGGATCAAACGCGGGATGAGAGCCGGCGGGGAGGGCAGGGAGAGTTCCCGATCCCTGAGGAAGGCCTCTACACGTTTGAGTTCTTCCTTCACGCGTGCAAAAACCCCAGAATTCTGTATTCTTTAAAACCGCCGGAAAAAACGACCCCCGACCCGTATATGCGACATATCCTACTCAAAAATTGCCGCGAACACAACCTCAAGGGTTTTGATCTAAGTTTGGCTCTCTATCGGGTGATCGCGGTCACCGGGGTCTCGGGCTCCGGGAAGTCCAGCCTGGTCTTTGACACCCTCTTTGCCGAGGGCCAGAGACGCTACCTTGAAACCTTCTCCACCTATGTGCGCCAGTACTTCGAACGCCTTCCCCGGCCTAAGGTGGAATCCATCGAGAACATCCCCCCGGCCATCGCCGTCTCCCAGGTGAACCCGGTGAAAAGCTCCCGCTCCACCGTGGGGACCCTTTCGGAGATCACCCACTTTGCCAAGATGCTCTGGTTTCGGGCCGCGGAGGCCCGGTGCGCGGGCTGCGGGCGGCCCATCCTTCCCGCAGATCCCCTTTCCGCGGCTCGGGCCCTCCTCCGGAACCATCCCGGGGAGCCCGCGGTGATCACCGCCCCGGTGCGCGCGGAAAAAGACCCGGAGCTTCTGCGCCGGGGGCTCCTTCAGGCCGGATACTTCCGGGCCTTTATCGGCGATAGGGTCTGCGATCTTGAGGAGCTTGAGAGCCCTCCCTCCGAGGTGGAGGTGGTGCTCGACCGGGTGCGGATCACACCGGAGACCCTTTCGCGCGTCTCCGAGGCCCTGGAGAAGGGGCTTTCCATGTCCGGGGAGGTGCGGGTGCATCTTCCCTACGGAAGGGAGGAACGCTTCGCCTCCGCCGAGCGCTGTCCCTACTGCGGGCTACCCGTCCCCCGGCGCACCCCGAACCTCTTTTCCTTTAACAGCCCGCTCGGGGCCTGTCCGGAGTGCCGGGGGTTCGGCCGGGTGCTCGACATAGACTGGGATCTCGTGATCCCCGACAAAAGGAAGTCCCTCTCCCGGGGGGCCATAAGCGTGCTCGAGATGCCCTTGGCCTGGGAGGTGCGGGAGGATCTTCTTGATTACTGCCGGAAAAAAGGCATCCCCCTTGACCGACCCTGGGAGGAGCTTCCGGAGGAGGTGAGAAGGAAGATCCTTTTCGGGGACGGGTCCTGGTACGGGGTGAAGGAGCTTTTTGACTGGCTTGAGACCAAGCGCTACAAGGCCCATGTGCGCATCCTCCTTTCCCGCTTCCGGGCCTACCGGAGGTGTCCGGCCTGCGGGGGAACGCGTTTCCGCCCCGAGGCCTTAAGGTTTTATCTTTCGGGTTTAAACCTCGGGGAGTTTTACGCCCTTTCCGTGGATGAGGCCCTGCGTTTCATGGAGGATTATCTTTCGGGCGGTCCGGCTCCGGCCGAGGAACGCCTGGCCCGCGAGGTCTTCCGGCGCCTTAAGTATCTTTCCGAGGTCGGGCTCCCCTACCTCACCCTGGATCGCCAGAGCCGCACCCTTTCCGGCGGCGAGGTGGCCCGGGTGCTTCTCACCCGGGCCCTATCCTCGGAGCTTACCGAGACCCTCTATCTCTTTGACGAACCCACCACCGGGCTCCATCCCCGGGACACCGCCCGGGTGGTGCGTTTCCTGAGGGAACTTTCCGCCCGCGGGAACACCGCGGTGGTGGTGGAACACGACCCGGAGGTCATCCTTTCCGCGGACGAGGTGGTGGACCTCGGCCCCGGGGCCGGGGAGGCCGGGGGACACCTCCTCTACCAGGGCCCGCCGGAGGAACTCCTCAAAAAGGACACCCCCACCGGAAGGGCCTTAAGGGAGATCCCCCGCCGCCCGCAGGCCCTGCCCCGCACGGAGAAAACCTTTAAAGGATTTCTCGTCCTTTCCGGGGCCCGGGAGAACAACCTAAAGGACCTCACGGTGCGTTTTCCTCACGGGGCCCTTTCCGTGGTCTGCGGGGTCTCGGGCTCCGGGAAGTCCACCCTGGTGGAGCTCTGTCTCTTTCGGGGACTTAAGCGGGCCCGGGGCGAGAGCACCGAACCCCCCGGTGCCTTCCGGAGCCTTTCCGGACACGAGGTCTTCTCCACCGTGGAGATGCTGGACCAGAGCCCGCTTGCGAGAACTCCCCGCGGGAATCTCGCCACCTACCTCCGGGTCTATGACCTTATAAGGCGGCTCCTTGCTTCCTCGCGCGAGGCCAGGCTCCTGGGCCTAACCCCGGCCCATTTCTCCTTCAACTCCCCGGAGGGAAGGTGTCCGGAGTGCGAGGGCCTGGGCTATCAGGTGGTGGAGATGCAGTTTCTTTCGGACCTCACCTTTCCCTGTGAGGCCTGCGGGGGCCGGAGGTTTCAGCCCGAGGTCCTTTCCGTCAGCTGGCGGGGAAGGAATGTGGCCGAGATCCTGGATCTCACCGTATCCGAGGCCCTTGAGTTTTTCCGGGGGCATGCGGAGATCGTAAGGCGGCTTTCTGCCGCCGAAAGGGTGGGGCTTTCCTATCTCCGGCTGGGGCAGCCCCTTTCCACCCTTTCCGGCGGCGAGGCCCAGCGGTTAAAGATGGCCCGGGCCTTTGCCCTTCCCGAGGGCGAAAGGGCCCTTCTGATCCTCGATGAACCCACGGTGGGGCTTCACCTGGCGGACATTGAAAAACTCCTTTCCGCGCTCAGCGAACTTACCCGCCGGGGCCATACGGTGATCGTGGTGGAGCACCATCCGGAGGTCATCCTTTCTGCGGACTGGGCGGTGGAACTCGGCCCCGAAGGGGGAAGGGAAGGCGGCTATCTCCTCTTTGAGGGCCCGGTCGCCGAACTCCTTAAAAAAGACACCCCCACCGGTGAGTGGCTGAAGCGCTACCTTCGCGGAGAGATCCGTCTTTCCGGAAGGCCGAAGGAGGCTCCCCGCCCCAAGCCCCGGCTCATTGAGATCCGCGGTGCCCGGCATCACAACCTGAAAAACCTGGATCTTGACCTTCCCCGGGAGAAATTTATCGTGGTCACCGGGGTTTCGGGCTCCGGAAAATCCACCCTGGCCTTTGACCTTATCTTTGCCGAGGGTCAGAGACGGTACCTTGAAAGCCTTCCGGCCTATCTGCGTCAGTTCGTAAAGCTTTACGAGGAGCCGGAGGTGGACCTCATTGCCGGTCTTCCCCCCACGGTGGCCCTCGAGCAGCGGACGAGCCGCCCGGGCCCCCGCTCCACGGTGGGGACCATGACCGAGGTCCTCCCCTACCTGAGGCTCCTTTTTGCCCGGCTGGGACGCGCCCACTGTCCCTCCTGCGGAAGACCGCTTTCCCGAGGCGAGCTTTCCGCTTTCGTAAAACGCCTTGTGCGGGAATTTTCCGGGGCCCGGGTTAAGATTCTCTCCCCGCGGGTTAGACGCCGCAAGGGATTTCACCGCCCGCTCTTTGAGCGGGCCTTAAGGGCCGGATACCGTGAGGTGCGGGTTGACGGCCGTTTCCTTACCCTTCCTCCCCTCCCGGAGCTTTCCCGTTTCCGGGAACACACCATCGAGGTGGTGGTGGGGGAGACCGAGGTCGCCCCGGAGAGGGAGGGGGAGCTTTCCGGGCTTCTTCGCGAAGCCCTCACCCAGGGAAGGGGCGAGGTCATAGTGTGGAGCCCTTTCGGGGAGGTCTTTTTCAGCGAAAGACTCACCTGTGCCGAGTGCGGGGTGAGCCTTCCCGAGCCGGATCCGCTCCTTTTTTCCTTTAACACCCGGGCCGGAGCCTGTCCCGAGTGTGAGGGAACCGGAAGCGCCGGGGGAGGGGTCTGTGCAAGCTGTGATGGGAGCCGCCTGCGTCCCGAGGCCCTGGCCTTCCGCATCGGAGGCCGGAACATCGCCGAACTCTCGGATCTTCCGGTCTCGGAACTTAAGCGCTTTCTCTCCGGGCTTTCCTTCTCCGGAAGGGAAGCCGAGATCGCCGAGCCCATCCTGCGGGAGGTCCTTTCGCGGCTTGATTTTCTCTGTGATCTCGGGCTTTCCTACCTTTCCCTCTCCCGGGCCGGGGAGAGCCTTTCAGGGGGCGAGGCCCAGAGGGTGCGTCTTTCCGCGGAACTGGGCTCAAACCTCACCGGGGTGGCCTACATCCTGGATGAGCCCACCATCGGACTTCACCCCCGGGACAACGGCCGCCTGCTTTCCGCCCTTCGCCGGCTCCGGGATCGGGGAAACACGGTGATCGTGGTGGAGCACGACGAGGAGACCATCCGGGCCGCGGATCTGGTGGTGGACCTCGGGCCCGGAGGAGGACGAGAGGGAGGACGGGTCATCTATTGCGGGCCTCCGGAGGGACTTTCCCGGGCCGAGGAATCCCTCACCGCCCGGGTCCTTTCCGACGGGAGTCGCTATCGTCTCTCCGGGAAAGGCCGCCGCCCGGAAAGGTTCTTAACCGTAAAAGGGGCACGGCTTTATAACCTTCAGGACCTCACGGTGCGCTTTCCGGTAGGGGCCCTCACCGTGGTCACCGGGGTCTCGGGTTCCGGGAAGTCCACCCTGGTCACCGAGGTGCTCTTTAAATCGCTTGAGAGGATTCTTTCCGGGAGGGGTGGTCCGGTGGGGTGCCGGGGAATAGAGGGGCATGAGGCCATAAGGCGGGTGCTTCAGGTGGACCATTCCCCCATCGGGCGCACCCCTCGCTCCACCCCGGCCACCTATGTGGGATTCATGACCGAGATCCGCAGGCTCTTTGCCCGGGTGCCCGAGGCCCGGGCCCGGGGCTGGACCGAAAGTCGGTTTTCCTTCAATGTGGAGGAGGGGAGGTGTCCGGCCTGCAAGGGGCAGGGCCTTGTACGGGTGGAGATGAAGTTTTTGCCCGAGGTATATCAGACCTGCGAGGTCTGCGGCGGGGCCCGTTACAACGAGGAGACCCTTTCCGTGCGCTGGCGGGGAAGGAACATCGCCGAGGTGCTCTCCATGACCATGGCCGAGGCCCGGGAGTTTTTCGCCGCGGTGCCGGAGGTGGCCCGGCCGCTTGAGGTGCTCTGCGAGCTGGGGCTGGATTACCTCACCCTGGGGCAACCGAGTCCCACCCTTTCCGGCGGCGAGGCCCAGAGGATTAAACTTGCCACGGAATTCGTAAAGGGCCGCCGCGGGGGGACCCTATATATCCTCGACGAGCCCTCCACCGGGCTTCATATCGCGGATGTGGAAAAGCTTATGCGGCTCCTTCACGGCCTGGTGGATCGGGGGAATACGGTGGTGGTCATCGAGCATAACCTTGAGGTGATCAGGGAGGCGGACTGGATCGTGGATCTCGGCCCGGAGGGAGGCCCGGAGGGGGGAAGGCTCCTTTATGAGGGGCCCCCGGAAGGGCTTTTAAGTCTTGACACCCCCACCTCCCGGGCCCTTAAGGAGTATCTTTCGCGGGGTTTTTCCTGACCCGTTTGGTAAACCCGAAGATTCGGGATATTATGGTCTTGATGAGAAGGCTTCCGCTTGATACCTCGTCTTTTAAACAGATAAGGGAGCGGGGCTGGGTCTATGTGGACAAAACCCCCTGGATCCACCGCCTGGTAACCGAGGGCATCTGCTACTTCCTCTCCCGCCCCCGGCGGTTCGGAAAATCGCTCACCGTCAATACCCTGAAGGAACTCTTCCGCGGAAACCGCAAGCTCTTTGAGGGGCTTTATATCCACGATAAGTGGGACTTTACCGAACACCCGGTCCTCATCTTTGACTTTAACGAAATCTCCCATGAAAACGCCGAAAACCTAAAAAGAGGACTCCAGTATCGCCTCACAACTTATGCCGAGGATTACGGCGTGGATCTTCCCGAAGGAGATCTCCGGGAAAGATTCGACCGGTTGATTAAGGCCCTCTATCGCAAGACGGGCCGTCCGGTGGTGGTCCTGGTGGACGAATACGACAAACCCATCCTGGACCACCTGGGCCTGGGCGAAGAAAGAATGCATATCGCCCGCCAAAACCGGGAGATCTTAAAGAATTTCTTCGGGGTCCTCAAAGGCGCAGGCGTGGTGGATGAACTGGCCTTCGTCTTCGTCACCGGTGTCTCTTCCTTCACCAAGGTCTCCATCTTCTCCGAATGGAACAATCTGGTGGATATCACCCTTCACCCAGACTTTGCCGACTTTCTGGGCTACACCGAGGAGGAAATGGTAAGGTTTTTCCCGGAACACCTCGACCGGCTCTGTGAGGAAAAGGGGTTTAAGGGTCGTGAGGAGTGCCTTTCTGAGATCCGTTTCTGGTATAACGGCTATCGCTTTAGCCCCCGGCGCGACCTCCGGGTCTATAACCCCATCTCGGTCATGTACTGCCTTTCCTGGCGAAGCTTTGAAAACTTCTGGTTCAGGACCGGAACCCCCACCTTCCTGGTGAACTGGCTCAAGGAAAAACCCTGGCGTATCCCGGAGCTTGAACGTTTCCCGGTAGGGGCAGAGTTCCTTGAGGCCTTTGACCTGGAAAACCTTCGGGTGGAGGCCGTGCTTTATCAGGCCGGATATCTTACCATCGGAGAGGTCCGGGATGAGGAATGGGTCCTCACCTATCCCAATCGCGAGGTGCGCCGGAGTTTCCAGGGTATTCTGCTTCAGGGACTTTGCGACTGGGAGACGAGACCCCGGGTGCTGGCCGACGAACTCGGCCGGGCCATAAGACGCCTGGACTGGGACGCGGTGCGCGAGATCCTGAACGACATCCTCTCCTATATCCCTCACTCCCTCTATGCTCGTGCCGACGAGCGCTTCTTTCACACCGTGTTCTATCTGGCGCTGGCGTTATCCGGCTATCGGGCCGAAAGCGAGGTGCTCACCCACCGGGGCCGACTGGATATGGCCGTGCGCTACGAGGGGGAGGGCCGGGTCTTCGTCTTTGAGTTTAAGGCCGGGGTAAGTGCGGAGGAGGCGCTGAAACAGATCGAGGCCCGGGGCTATGCCGATCGTTTCCGGGCCCGGGGGCTTTCGGTGATAGGCGTGGGGGTTTCCTTCGACCCCGCCGAGCGCAGGGTCTTAGATATCTCGGTTCGGGCCTCATCTTGAGCGGTGTCTCTTAATCCTTCCTTAAAAAGGATCCTCATCGTCAAGCTTTCGGCTCTCGGGGATGTGGTCCAGGCCCTTCCGGTGCTTGCGGCCTTGAAGAGGGGACACCCGGGCCTTGAGATAGACTGGGTGGCCGAAAGACCCCAGGCCGAACTCCTTGAGGATCACCCCTTGATCCGAAGGCTCATCGTCTTTCCCCGAAGGGAAATCCTTGCCCTTTTTAAGCGGGGAAGGCCCGGGGCTGCGGTAAAACTCTTCCGGGAATTCCTGTCCCGCCTTCGGGCCGAGCGCTACGACGCGGTGCTTGACCTTCAGGGGCTTTTTAAAAGCGGCGTGGTGGTGGCTTTTTCCCGGTCCTCCCGCAAGCTCGGGTTTACCAACCACCGGGAGGGAAGCACCCTTCCCCTAACCGAAAAACTTCCCCCCTATGATCCGGATCTTCATGCCGTGCGACGCTACCTCCTGGCCGCGGAGGCCCTGGGGGGCGTCTCCGAGCCGGTTGAGTTTCCGCTTCCGCGGTATCCTTCGGCCGGCGAGGTGGCCCAAAGGCTTGCCCTTCCTCCCCCGCCCTGGCTTATCTTCATCCCGGCCACCCGCTGGAGGACCAAACTCTGGCCGGTTAAAAACTGGCGGGAGCTTTCCGAGGCGGTCCGGGAGCTGAGCCTTCCCCTCCTCTGGGTCGGGGGTCCGGGAGACCGGGGGTATGTGGAAGGGTGTGCGGCTTGCGGGGAGAATCTCTGCGGGCGTCTTACCCTTAAGGAACTCTGCGGGGTCCTCTCCGGCGCCCGGGCCGTGGTCTCGGTGGACACCGGGCCCATGCACCTTGCTGCGGCCCTGGGGCGGCGAGTGGTGGCCCTCTTCGGGCCCACGGCCCCCTGGCGCACCGGCCCCTTCGGAGAGGGGCACCGCGTGCTGCGGGCCGGGCTCCCCTGCAGCCCCTGTTTCCGCAAAAAGTGCCGGGATCCGCGCTGTATGGAGGCCCTAACCCCGGAAGAGGTCCTTTCCGCCCTAGCAGAGATCCTTGGTTAAAGGCTTTTCCAATACCTTGATGAGATCGTCTCCGGAAATAACGGGAAGTTTAGCCATTATATGGAAACGGATACCGTGGAAACCAGGATCTTTCGGGACTCCGGGAGAGGTTCCTCAGATTCTGCAAGGTCTTCCAGGGTTAAAAGGATGGCTTCTTTTATGTTTTCTAAGGCCTCCTCTACGCTTTCGCCCTGGCTGTAACATCCAGGAAGTTCCGGACACGAAACCACATAACCCCCCGAGGGGTCCGGTTCAAGGATTACCACAAAGTTCAAAACCCGTTTTTCCATCTTTGGCCTCCGCCTTACCTTACCATTTTATCAGAGCCTCCTTTCCCTTAAAGATGCCCGGGAGGGCAGTAGGGGCGGAAGCCTTCCGGGCCGTAAGTAAAGAGCCCTACGCTTTGGGGAAGGAGCCCGTAGTGATCGTCTGAGGAAAGGTAATAGGTTCCCCCGGGAAGGTCTATCTTTCCCAGGGATTCGAGGGTATGTTCGCTCGGGGAATGTCCCCGGCGCAGGGCCTCCCGGGCCAGATAAAAGGCGTCTATCAGGGCGGAGATGCGCAGATCGAGGGGGAAGGGGAAGGCGGAGCGTTTTTCCGGAAGATAAAGTCCTGAGGCCGGGAAGGGTTGATTCCACAGGTCGCTGTTTCCGGAAAGCAGGGTTTCGCTGGCGATTTGAGGCCCCCAGAACACCGGCAGGTGAAGCCCGGAGAGGGCCAGGGCCCGGGCCACCCGTAGGGCACTGGCCTGATCACACCAGATGATCACGGCGTCGGCTCCGAGCAGGGCCTCGAATTTGGGATAAAGATAGGTATCCTCCGGACCGAACCAGACCACCTTTTCGATTCGCAGCCGGTATTCCCAGGCGTAAAGCTTGAGCCAGCGGAGCCCCAGCCGTCCTTCATCGTTCAGGGAAAGGAGCAGTCGCAGGTGATGACGTCCCTGGCCGGCGATGCAGCGCAGAAGCCCCTTGGCGGCCATGCGCGGGGAAAGCCCGGTGCGAAAGACTCCGCGGAAGGGCTCCCCCGGAATCTTAATGGGATCCACGTCCCCGGTAAGGAGGATCACCGGAATTCCATAGGCCCGGGCAGCCAGGATTACCTCTCCGTTGGCCCGGGGGTTCAGGGGGCCGATCAGGAGTTGAACCCCCTGGTTGCGGGCCTTTCGTATGACGGAAAGGGCCTGCTGGCCATCCTTCCCGGGATCATATATCTTCACCCACAGGGGTAGGCCCTCCAGCCGGAAACGCGAGGCCAGATCCCGGGCCACGGCGATGACTTCCTGCCTTTCGGGACCACCGGAGACCAGAAGCCCGATACGGGCGGCCTGGGCCGAAAAGGCCATCCAGAACAGGAGAAGACCGGCCAGAAGGGAACGCACTTTTAGCGACCGAGTCGTTTCAGATATTTGCGGGCCACCGGAGCCTGTTCGCTACGGGGATATTCCTTTACGATCTTGCGGAAGAGAATTCGGGCCGCCTCGTTGTCGCCCAGGTGCAGAAAGGAAAGGGCCTGTTTGAGCAGCGCAGCCGGGACCTTGTAGTGCTTGGGATAATGATCCACCACCTTCTGATATTCCAGAATGGCCTCTTCGTAGCGACGCTGGGCATAATAGGTCTCACCGATCCAGAAATAGGCGTTGGGAGCATACTTGCCCCGGGGATAGAGTTCCAGATATTTCCGGAAGAGCTTGCGAGCCCGGGCGTAGTCTTTCTGTTTGAGGGCCGCAAGCCCCTGCCGGTAAAGTTCTTCCTGCCCGGGTCGGGAGGCCTTGCCGGAAGGAGAAGGAGGGGTCGAGACCTTCTTGCCTTTCTCCAGGGCCGCCAGGCGCTTGAGAACCTCCCCCTGAAATTCGGAAAAGGCCTCCTGATCCTGCCGTTGTTGATAGGAGAGTTCCTCCAGGAGACCGTTCAGCCGGGCTATTTCGGCCTGGGTCTTCTGGATCTCCGCGAGCAGATCCGCCCGCCGCTGACTGAGGGCCCCGGTCTCCTTCTCCAGAGCGGAGAGACGTTTCTCCAGCTCCGAGAGCCGCCGGTTAAGGTCTCTCTGACGGGCTTCCAGACGGGAAAGCCTTTTTTCCTGCGCCTGGAGCTGACCCTCTACCGAGGATAGACGCAGGGAAAGATCCTGTACCTGCTGGGTATAGGCACAACCACAGAAAAAGAGCAGAATCACCGCCCATAATTTGCGCATAGTTTAGCTTTTAGCCGTCTTTGGCCAGGGCGTCAAGCTCGGAAAGGATGCGAAGCGGGGCGCGGGGATCGAGGAGGGTGGCGGTTCCCACCTGGAAGGCCCGGGCCCCGCAGAGGAGATACTCCCAGGCATCCCGCCCCGAGACGATCCCCCCGCAGGCAATAAGCGGAAGCTTTACCCGGCGGGAGAGTTCATAAACCAGACGCAGGGTGAGGGGCTTTATGGCCGGGCCGGAAAGGCCCCCGAGATGGAACCGGGGTCCCTTTCCCTCCCGGATCACCGAAAGGGCCGGGTAGGTGTTGGCACAGGTCAGGGCCTCGGCCCCGGCTTCCTCCGCGGCCTGGGCCACCTCCGAAACCGGCCCCACCGGGGAAAGCTTCACCGCAAGGAACCCCTTCCATACCTCGCGAATCCTTTTCACCAGGCGGAAGACCCCCTCCGGGTCCTGGGAGAAGGCTATGCCCCCCTTTTTTACATTGGGACAGGAGATGTTCACCTCAAGCCCCGAGGCCCCGGCCCCGCAAAGCCCCTCGGCAAGGCGCAGGAACTCCTCCTCGCTCTCCCCCAGGATGTTCACCACCACCGGCGGCCCGTAGGAAAGGAGCCGGGGAAGGATCCTTTCCCGAAAGACCGAAAGCCCGGGATTCTCAAGCCCGATGGAGTTTATAAGCCCGCAGGGGGTTTCGCTAAGCCGCGGCGGAGGGTTCCCCTCGCGGGGAAAAAGCGAGATCCCCTTGCTCACCAGGGCCCCGGCCCCTTTAAGTACCTCTTGAGGAAGCGTCTCCCCGAAACCCCAGGTGCCGGAGGCAAGCATGAGGGGATTTTTAAGTTTTAGCGAGCCGAGACTAAGTAAGGGCATCTAGATCCACCTCCCGCAAGCCCACCGCCGGCCCCTCCACGCATACCTTAAGATACCCTCCGTCCCTTCTTGGCACGGCACAGCCCAGACAGAGCCCCCGCCCGCAGGCCATCACCGCCTCAAGGGAAAGCCAGGTCGGGATTCCCGCCTCCCCGGCTATCCGCCCCACCGCAGAAAGCATGGCCGGCGGACCGCAGGCCAGGATCATCGCCGGCCTCTCCCGGGTCAGGGCCTCGGAGAGGGCCTCGGTTACCAGGCCGCGTCTTCCCGCCGAGCCGTCCTCGGTGGTAACGATGAGGGGCGAAAGCCGCGCAAGCCGCGAGATCCGCAGGAGATCCCCGCGGGAACGGGCCCCGTAAAAGAGCCGGCGAGGGACCCCGCGGGCTTTTAAGGTTTCAAGATAAAAAAGAAAAGGGGCCACCCCGATCCCTCCGGCGATAACCCACACCGGTCCGGCATCCGGCACGGGAAAGGGTCTTCCGAGGGGTCCATCCACTTTTACTTCGTCTCCCCGGCGAAGGGCCGAAAGGATCCGCGTCCCCCTCCCCCGCACCTGATAGAGCACGGAAATCCTTGCGCCTTCTACCTCGTGGACGGAAAAGGGGCGGGGGAGGAGGGGATCGTTTCCGGGCCAGGCGCTAAGCCTTACGAACTGCCCCGGAAGGGCCTTTTCCGCCACCTCCGGGGCCTCAAGCTCAAGAAGGAAATATTCTTCCCCGAGTCTTTTTTGCCGGATGACCTTTGCCGGGATCACCAGCCCATTTTCTCAAGAAAGGCGATAAAGGCCAAGAGGGCCCCAGCAAAGATTGCCCCCACCAGGAGCGGCGGGAGGTGAAGCACCATGGGGAGAGAAATCTTCCCGTAAGCCCCGATCCCGTAAAGGGTCTTTTTCCAGAAGGGATAGGTATGGGCGAAGGTGGCGGCTCCCACCAGGCCTCCCAGGACCCCGAAAATACCGTCCAGGGATCCCTCACCTATGGCTCCCGGGGCCGTCCCCGGACAGTATCCCAAGACCGCCCAGCCCAGGCCGTAAATTACTCCCCCCACAAGATTAGCCGCCATAAAGGTGGGTTTGAGATGATACGGCGCCAGGCCCAGGGTGGTTAAAAGCTGGATCCCGATGGCCCCCACCACCACGCCGGAAAGGAGGAACTTGAGCACCGTGAGATCCGTTAAGGTGAGGAGCCCGATGTGTTTCTCAAAACGCAGGATCCGGGCCCGCTGGAAGATATAGCCCCAGATTATTCCGGTGATAAGCCCGATTAAGAGTTCCATGGCCTACCTCCTTTCCCTGCCGTAAAGTATTAGGGCCAGAGGAATACCACCGGCGAAGAATCCTGTCACCACGAAAAAGGCGCTTACCGCCAGCTGACTCATACCGGAAAGTCCGTGTCCGCTGGGACATCCCCCGGCCAGTCGCGCCCCGTAAATGATGAGGAAACCACCGATAAAGGCCCCTATGGCCCGCACCACCGGCGAATTCCCGAAACACCGCGTCCATCTCTCCGGAACCCAGCGCAGACGGAACTCTCCGTTGCGCAGGGCCGCCAGCAGGGCCCCGAGCGGCACCCCCAGGACCAGCATCACCTTCCAGTCGATACCCGTTCCCTCCTTGCGATAGTATTCGTTCCGGGCTACGGCTTGCGGGGAGACCGCCTTTTCTATCATTCCGGATACCCGTACATAGGCCGTAGAGGTCCCCAGATAACGGGGATGACCGAAGAGCTGATAGGTCACCAGCACCGAGGCCACCAGCAATAACCCGGTGAGCGCTCCGCCCAGATAGGGAGACCAGCCGTTGCGCATACCCCTACCTCCTTGCACCTTATTTTGGACCTCTTCCTCCCACCCCTTTCCAGGGTGGTTTGTGTCACGATCTCCATTTTTCTAGCTCAACCTGTTTCTTTCAAGTCAAACCATAAGCCTTTTAGGGCCTCTTGTCAAAGCCCGGCTTTTCGGCTAATTCGGTGAAGATAAATTCTAGTGGAGGTGGTGTATGGCCTTTCCCGAGGATCGGCTTTATTCCGAGGAGCATCTCTGGGTGAAAAAGGAGCGGGGCGCCAAGGCTCTGCTCGGTCTTTCCGAATTCGCCTGTCGGCGTTACGGAGAGGTGGTGGACCTGGAGCTACCCGAAGAGGGTGAGGAGATCGAGAAGGGTGAGGTCTTCGGCAGTGTGGAGACCTCCCGGGGGGTGGAGGAACTGGTAGCCCCGGTCTCCGGGGAGGTGACCGCCGTAAACGAGGAGGTGCTGGGGGATCCGGCTCTGGTGGAGGAGGACCCCTACGGTGACGGCTGGCTTCTCCGGGTTAAACTCCTGGATCCGGACGAGCTGGAGGAGCTCATGAGCGCCGATGAGTACGAGGATTATCTGGAAGAAGAGGCCGAAGAGGAGCTTTTCGAGGAGGAAGAGGGCCTTGAATTCGAGGAAGAGGAGGAGGAATAGGTGATCGCGGTGGTCTTTCCCGGGCAGGGCTCGCAGTACGTGGGGATGGGGAAGGCCCTCTATGAGGCCTTTCCCGAGGCCCGGGAGGTGTTTGGGCTTGCCGAAGACCTTACCGGCCTCCCCCTGCGCCGGCTCTGTTTTGAAGGCCCCGAGGAGGAACTCTCCGAGACCTCGCGGCTCCAGCCGGCCCTTACCGCGGTGAACCTTTCCGTATGGCGGGTGCTTTCCGCCCGGGGCCTTCGGCCGGCCTTTTTCGCCGGACACAGTCTGGGGGAGTTCAGCGCCCTCTGTGCGGCAGGCGTTCTGTCTCTTGAGGATACCTTCCGGCTTACGAAACTCCGCGGGGAACTTATGTCCCGGGCCGGGGAGGAGGCCCCGGGGGCCATGTATGCGGTGATCGGTCTTTCCCGCGAGAGCTTGACCGAAATCCTTTCCCGGGTTTCGGGCCGGGTGTATCTGGCCAACCACAATTCTCCGGAGCAGAGCGTGATCAGCGGCGAGGAGGCGGCCGCGGCAAGAGCCGCGGAGGAGGCCAAAGCCCTCGGGGCCAAACGGGTGGTAAGGCTTTCTGTCTCCGGGGCCTTTCACTCTCCGCTCATGGAAAAAGCCGCCCGAAGGTTTGCCGAGGCCTTAAGAGAAACCCCCTTTTCCCCGGCAAAGATTCCCGTGGTGCTCAATGTCACCGCCACCCCGGAAACCGATCCGGAAGCCATCCGCGAGGCCCTTTCCCGCCAGATGCTCTCTCCGGTGCGTTGGGTGGAAAGTGTCGAGGCCATATATGCGGCAGGGGCCCGCACCTTTATTGAAGCAGGGCCCAAACGGGTCCTTTCCGGGCTCATAAAACGCATCCTTTCCGGGAAGGAGATGCGTGTCTTTCAGGCTGAAACCCCGGAGCAGATCGAAGCCCTTTTCCGGGAGATGGGAGAGGCTTAGATGGCGCGTTTTCGGGTCCGGGTCTCCTTTCCCGAAAGATGCAAGGGCTGCGGGCTCTGCGTGCACTTCTGCCCCCGGAAGATCCTTTCCGTGGGGGTTCGCCGAAATCGGCAGGGCTACCGGGTGGTGGAGGTTACGGAGTCCGAGAAGTGCACCGGCTGCGGGGTGTGCTATCTTATGTGTCCGGATGTGGTCCTGGAGGTGGTGTAGGTGAAACCCGTTCTGGTCAAGGGCTCGGAGGCCATTGCCCTGGGAGCGCTTGAGGCGGGCTGCCGGTGTTACTTCGGATATCCCATCACCCCGCAGAACGAGATCCCGGAACTCATGGCCCGGGAGCTTCCCAAACGGGGCGGGGTCTTTCTTCAGGCCGAAAGCGAGCTTGCCGCGGTGAACATGCTGCTTGGGGCGGTCTCCACCGGGGTGCGGGCCATGACCTCCTCCTCAAGCCCGGGCATCTCCCTTATGGCCGAGACCTTCTCCTATCTTGCGGCCCTTGAGCTCCCGGCGGTGATCGTAAACGTCTCCCGCGGAGGCCCGGGGCTCGGCGGGATAGAGGCCTCCCAGGGGGACTACTTCCAGGCCACCCGCGGGGCCGGACACGGCGACTATCACTTCCTGGTCCTCTCTCCGGCAAGCATCCAGGAGGCCTACGAACTTACGGCCAAGGCCTTTGAGCTTTCCGAAAAGTATCGGCAGCCAGCCTTGATTCTCACCGACGCCCTCCTCGGCCAGATGAAGGAACCCCTCATCCCCCGCAGACTCCGGGTGCGGGAATATCCCAAGGACTGGGCGCTTGACGGGGCGCGGGGGCGGCCGGCCCGGGTCCTAAAAAGCCTCTTTCTCGGGCCCGGGGAGCTTCGGGCCCGAAACGAGCTTCTTAAGAAGAAATACCGGGCCATGCGGCGCGAGGCCCGGGCCGAGGTCCTTTACGCCGAGGGGGCCGAGCTTGCGGTCTGCGCCTTCGGGTCCCTTTCCCGCATCGTGAAGGAGGCCGTGGAGATGGCCCGCAAGAAGGGCTATCCCGTGGCCTTCGTGCGGCCCGTAACCCTCTTTCCCTTTCCGGAAAAACCCTTCCGCGAACTCGCCTTACGGGGGGTGAGGTTCCTGGTGGTGGAGCTTAACTGCGGACAGATGGTGGAGGATGTGAGGCTTTCGGTGTGCGGAAGAACGGAGGTGGAAAGCCTCGCCCTTCCCCCGAGTGATCTCCCCGCCCCGGAAGATATCTACCGGAGGATCAGGCGGTGTCTCCGAAGAAGATAAAACCTCCCCTTACCTTTCCCCGTTCCCTTACCGAGCGTCCCTTTCACTACTGTCCGGGGTGCCACCACGGCATCGCCCATCGGCTCCTTGCCGAGGTGATAGATGAACTCGGTATCCGGGAGCGGGCCTACGGGGTGGCCTCCATCGGTTGCGCCTGTTTCCTTTACTATTACTACGACGTGGATATCTGCGAGGCCCCGCACGGAAGGGCCTGCGCCGCGGCCACCGGGGCCAAACGGGCCCGGCCGGAGCTTGCGGTCTTCACCTATCAGGGTGACGGGGACTTTGCGGCCATCGGCCTTACGGAAAGCCTTCACGCCGCGGCCCGGGGCGAACGCATCACCGCCATCATGATCAACAACACCGTCTATGGTATGACCGGGGGGCAGCTCTCCCCCACCACCCTCCCCGGTCAGCGCACCACCACCACGCCCGAGGGGCGCGATCCCCGGGTTTACGGCTATCCCCTCAAGGTGGCCGAGATCCTGGCCCAGTTTCCCGGGGTGGCCTTCTGCGCCCGGGTGGCGGTGAACACTCCCAAGAGGGTACTTGAGGCCCGGGAGGCCCTGCGCAGGGCCTTTCTCGCCCAGCTTGAGGACCGGGGTTTCGGTTATGTGGAGTTTCTTTCCGCCTGTCCGGTGAACTGGAAGCTTGATCCGGTTTCCGCGGCCCGCAAGGTGGACGAACTCACCGAGACCTTCCCCCTGGGGGTCTTCCGGGACCTTACATGAGGGATCTTTCGGAAAAGCGGGGCCGAAGTATGTTAGCATGGAGGAGAAGGGAGCCGGAGGAGATACTTCCCGTGGCCGGAAGGGAAGATACCGCAGAGGGAGAGACGGCCCGTGAAGTTTGAGGTCATTCTCGCCGGATTCGGCGGGCAGGGGATCCTTTTTGCCGGAAACCTCCTGGCCCAGGCCGGAATGGAGGCCGGGCTGCGGGTGACCTTCCTTCCGGTCTATGGGCCGGAGATGCGCGGGGGGACCTGCAACTGCACGGTGGTGCTCTCCGACCGGGAGATCGCCTCCCCGGTGGTCACCCGCCCCAAAGCCCTGGTCATCATGAACCTTCCCTCTTTCGAGAAATTCGTTCCCCGGCTAAAGCCCCGGGGGCTTGCGGTGGTGAACGAGAACCTGGTTCCCAGGGAGCGCGCGGCAGGGTTCCCCGGACGCCGCTTCCTCTTCCTTCCGGCCGATGATCTGGCCGAGGAGGAAGGGGCGCCGGGGCTAGCCAACATGGCCGCCCTCGGGGCCCTGGTGGCCGCAACCCGGGTGGTTCCCCCGGAGAAGGTCCTTTCCGGGCTGGAAAGCCTCCTTCCGGAACACCGCCGCCACCTCCTTGAGGCAAACCGCAGGGTCTTCAAACGGGGTTACGAGTTTGCCTTAAGGAATTCCGCCACGGCCTCGGAAAGATAGCCCCGGAACCGCTCCTCTCCCCCGATAAGTCTCATCCCGAAGACGAAGTTTATCTCGTTTAAAAAGACCTCTCCGGTCTCGGGCCGGAAGAGAAGATCCACGGCCATAAGGTTTAGCCCCGAGGCCTCACAGAGCCTCTCCACCACGGAAAGGGCCCGGGCCTCAAGATCCGGGTCCGGACACTCAACCGCTTCTCCCTCCTGGACCAGGTTCTTCCGGAACCCTCCCCTGCGCCAGAAGCAAAGGCGCCTCTTCCCGATCACCACCACCCGCAGGTCGTAGTCCCAGGGGAGATATTCCTGGATGAGGAACCCGAAGCGCCCCGAGGCCTCCCAGTCCCTAAGACGCGAAAGGGCCTCCTCCCAGTCCGAGGCCTCCCTTACCAGGAAGATCTCGCGGCCCTCATGACCGTGGTTTCCCTTGACCACGAAGGGGGGCTCGGGGAGGCGAATCTCCGCGGCCCCGGGATGCGGCCCGAAGGCGCAGATCCGCGGCACACAAAGGGTCTCGGGATAGGGAAGCGAAAGGGCCCGAAAGAGGAGGATCTGTCCGATCTTTCCCGGAAAGGAAAACCGCAGATCGTAGTTGGGAAACACGCGTTTTCCGAGCCTCCGGACGAAAAAGTAAAACTCCGGAGACACGGTCTGGGGAAGGATCACCGCCTCCGCCGCTTCTAAGGCTGAAAGGACCTCCGGGGTAAGCCCGGTGAACTGAAAGAAGTTGATATCTCCCTCCACCCAGGGGTTGAAAGAGACCGTCTTTGTGCCCATGTCTTTTAGTGTACCCCGAAAAAGGAGGTTTTCCCGTGCAGGCGGTGATCCTTGCTGCGGGGAAAGGCACGCGCATGGGTCTTCACCGCACGGGCTATCCCAAGGGTCTTCTCCGGGTGGCCGGACGCGAACTCCTTCTGCGCCACCTGATCCTCCTTTCTCAGGCCGGGGTTGAGGAGTTCGTCTTAGTGGTGAATCCGGAAAACCGGAAATATTTTGAGGAGTTTCTCCGGGCTCACCCGGAGTTTCGGGTGCGGATGGTAGAGAATCCCCATCCCGAGAGGGGAAACGGCTACTCCCTGTGGTGTGCGCGGGAGGCGGTCTCCGGGCCCTTCGTTCTCACCATGTCCGACCATCTCTACGAGGAGGACTTCGTGCGAAAGGCGGTCTCGGGTCAGGGCCTCATCTTTGACCGCCGGGGCCTTTACGTGGATCACGGGGAGGCCACCCGGGTTAAGCTGCGGGAGGGACGGATCGCGGCCTTGGGAAAGGGCCTTACGGAATATGACGGTTTTGACACCGGATTTTTTGTGCTCACCCCGGAGATATTTGCTGTGGCCGAGCGCCTGATAGGGGAAAAGGAGGAGGTGAGCCTTTCGGAGATCGCCGCCGCGGCCCGAATCCCGGCCACCGAACTTTCCGGCCTCTTCTGGACCGACATAGACACCCCGGAGGAACTCCGCCGGGCCGAACGCCTTCTCATCCGGGCAAGCGTTAAGGGAGCAGGAGACGGCTTCATCTCCCGGCACTTAAACCGCAGGCTCTCCACCGCCCTGAGTCCCTACCTCTGCGGCCGCATCACCCCCAACCAGGCCACGATCCTCTCCTTCCTCCTGGGGATCCTTTCTGCGGTGCTGGCCTTCTTTAACCCTCTTCTCGGGGGGATCCTCTACCAGGTCCACTCCGTCCTTGACGGGGTGGACGGAGAGATCGCCCGGGCCACCCTAAGCCGCACCCGCTTCGGGGGGCTTCTTGACTCGGTCCTTGACCGCTATGTGGATTTTGCCTTCCTTTCCGTTCTGGTGCTTACGCTAAAGCCCCGAGGCCTCATGCTTGCTCTCGCCCTTCTCGCCCTTCTCGGTACGGTGATGGTGAGCTATGTCACCGAGCGCTTCAAGGGGGCCTACGCACGCGACGCCTACCGCACCTTTCCCGTGCTTCACGCCTTCCCCGGAAAACGCGACGAACGGATCTTCCTCGTCTTCCTCTTCTGCGTCCTCGGATATCCGGAATGGCTCTTCCCGCTTCTGGCGGTTCTCACCCACGGAAAGGTCCTCTTTACCCTTTTCGTCTTTTACCGGGGAAGAAAGAAGCTAAAAGCGCAGGGCTAGGGCCAGCCACCCCTCCTCCGTTTCCTCACGGAGGACTTCGGCCCGGGGCACGGTGGAAAGGATTTCCCCGCGTTGTCCGGTGGAGATCCCGGAGACGATGACTGCTCCCCCGGGCCTTAACACCCCGGGGATCTCGGGAAGAAGGGCTGAGAGGGTCCCGATGGTGAGGTTGGCCAGCACCAGATCAAAGCGAGCGAGCGCCGCGGCATCGAGGCTCCCCCGGACGACCAGGATCCTTCCGGAAAGTTCGTTTTTTTCCACATTGTGCCGGGCTTCGCCCACCGCCCGCGGATCAATGTCCGCGGCAAGGACCCTTTGCGCCCCGAGCCTTGCCGCGGAAAGGGCCAGGATCCCGCTTCCGCAGCCCAGGTCAAAGACCGTTTCGGGTGCCACCTCCGGGAAAAGCTCCGTAAGGAGTCTGAGACAGAGCCGGGTGGTGGGATGTCTTCCGCTTCCGAAGGAAAGGGTGGAGCGAAGGTAGATCTCCCCGGGGGCCGGGGTCTCATCTTCCGCCGGAACGAAGAACCTTAACGGCCCCACGGAGAAACGCTCCGGTTCGGGAAGCGGGGTCTCCGCAAGCCCGGTCTCCTCCACCTCCTCAAAGGAGAGCACCCGGGAAAGCCCCCGCAGGGTCTCGTCCAGGTTTTCCGCCGGATACCCCAGGACGAGAAGCCCCTCTCCGGAAAGATACCTCCGGTGCGGGGGAGAGAGCCCGGCCTTCTTAATCCGCGCGAGAACCTCCTCCGGATCCGTGGTCCGCACCTTTACTTGAAGGAATTGATCTTTCACAGGCGTTTGCGGGAGTCCAGGATTACGGTTACCGGGCCGTCGTTTACGAGGGCCACCTCCATGTAGGCCCCGAAGACCCCGGTCTTAACCGAAAGTCCCTTCTCGCGGAGGGCTTCGGCCAGGGCCTCGCATAGCCCGCGGGCCGCCTCCGGGGCCTCGGCCGGATCAAAAGAAGGCCTTCGTCCCCGGCGACAGTCCGCACACACCGTAAAGTTGGAGACCAGAAGCACTTCTCCGCCGGCTTCCAAGAGCGCAAGGTTCATCTTCCCCGTGGCGTCCTCAAAGAGCCTTAGGCCGGCGATCTTTTCCGCCATCCAGGAAAGATCCTTTTCCGTATCGCCCTTCTCCACCCCGAGGAGCACAAGAAAGCCCCGCCCGATCCGGGCCACCTCCTTCCCGGAAACCCGCACCGAGGCCTCCTTAACCCTCTGGATCACGGCGCGCATTTTTTCAGAAACTCCTTTAAGGCGGGAAGTTCCAGCGGCGGCGAAAAGAGGAACCCCTGCCCTTCCTCACAGCCCAGTTCGAGAAGGATACGGACCTGTTCCTCTTTTTCTATCCCCTCGGCCACACTCCGGGCCCCTACATTGTGAGCCAGCCCGGTTATGGTGCGCACCACATAGCGCGGTTTTTCCCCGAAAAGAAGATTCTCCACGAAGAAGCGATCGATCTTGATCTTATCCACCTCGAAATCCACCAGATAACGCATGGAGGAATAACCCATGCCAAAGTCATCGAGGACGATCTTCACCCCCAGCCGACGCAGTTTGGTCAGGATGGAGAGGGTCTTTTCCGGCTCCTCCATGGCCGTGGTCTCGGTGATTTCCAGATGGAGTCTTTCCGGAGGAAATCCGGTACGTTTGAGGGCCGATTCTATCCTTCGGCTAAGGGCCGGGTCTCTGAACTGACGGGCGGAAAGGTTGACACAGACGAAACATTCTTCCCGGGAGAGACAGGGACTGAGATCCTCCAGGGTGCGCCGGAGCATAAATTCTCCCAGCTCGTGGATAAAACCGCTCTTTTCCGCCAGAGGAATGAAACGGGAAGGGGGAAGCACTCCCAGTTCGCGATGTTTCCACCGCACCAGGGCCTCCACCCCCACGATTTTTCTATCTGATAGACGCACGATGGGTTGATAAACCGGAAAGAACTCCCCCCTTCGCAGGCCCTCCTGCATGGCTGTCCTGAGGATGGCCTCCTCGGCCAGGCTGCGTTCGAGCTCGCTGGAAAATACGGCCATGCGCTCGTCGTGTTCCTTGGCCCGTTTGAGGGCGGCCTCGGCCTTGGCCAGAAGGTCCTCGGCCTGGTTGCCGTCCCGGGGAAAAAGCGAAACCCCGGCCCGGAAGGAAAGGGAGATTTCTCCGCCGTTTACCCGGAAGGGCCGGCGGAAGAGGGCTTCTATCTTCTCCAGTACCGCCCGGATGCCCCAGGTGCCCCGAACATCCATGCAGATAAGCCCGAAACGGTCGGCAAAGAAGCGGCTCTTGACGTCGCTCCGGCGTAGATTTCGCTCCAGGCGTCGGGCCACCTCCCGCAGGACCCGGTTTCCCGCCTGATACCCCCACACCGTGTTGACCTCCCGAAAATCCATGAGGTCAAGGACCATCACCATGAGCTGTTCCCTTTTACGGAGCCCTCGCGCGATAAAGGCCCGCAGTTTCTCCAGAAAGAGCTGCCGATTGGGGAGCCCGGTAAGGGGGTCGAAGAAGGCCAGTTCGGTGAGCCTGCGTTCCAGGACCCGCTGAGGCGTAAGGTCTATCCCTATTCCCACCCCCACACGTCGGTTCTCCAGATGCACGGTCTCGGTGAAAAGCGTGACCAGTTTTTCCTGCCCGCTCCGGGTGAGAAGATGGAGCTCCTGATAGGTATAGGGAAAATCCTTTCCTTTGGCCCGGCGTTCCAGGTTCTTCTTGACCTCCTCCTGGAAACGGGGATGCACCACCTCCCAGACCCGTTTCCGGCGCAGTTCCTCCAGGGAATAACCCAGCAGATTGAGGGCGTAGGAGTTGGCATAAAGGAAGGTCCCCTCCTGGAGATCGTAAAGCACCAGTCCCACCGGGGCCTTTTCCAAAAGGGTGATCCAGAGGGGCAGCCCCTGCGAGGGGAGGGCCTCCTCCCCCAGTTTTATCCACAGACCGATAAGGGTGAGGCGCCCCTCCTCTTCCTCCCGGAAGAGGGAAACCCCCTCGCGTAACTGAACGTAGCTTCCATCCGGACGACGAAGGCGAAAGGATCGCCACAGTTCACCCTTCCGGGACAGGAGTTGACGCTTGGCCTTCTCCAGCCCCTCACGGTCGTCGGGATGCAAGGCCTCGGGACGCCAGAGAAGGGGGAAAAGGTCCTCGGTCCCGGCCAGGGCCTTGAGCCTGGGGCTGGCGAAGATCAAGCGCCTGGGTTCGAAAGTCTCCTCCTGGCGGGAGGCCTCCAGGAGATAAATACCCGCCGGGAGCCCGATGAGATAGTCCTCGCAGGGTGGTTCCAGGGTTAGAAAAAACATATAAGAATATATAAATCAAAATTTACTCTTTTGGGAGCCCCCCTTTTTGCATTGTCAAAATCGGGGGAAAACTTTAAGCTTAGACTCAGGTGCCGCGGAGGTCGGGAATGAGCGAGGTGGAAATAGGTCGTGAGACGCGGGAGACCACGGTCCGGGTAAGGCTCTCTCTTTCCGGGGAACCGGGGCGGATTGATACCGGCGTGGGTTTTCTGGATCACATGCTGGAACTCTGGGCCTATCATGGCCGGCTGGGGCTCACGGTGGAGGCCCGGGGGGATCTCCATGTGGATGCCCACCATACGGTGGAGGACGTGGGCCTGGTCCTGGGGGAGGCCCTGGCCCGGATCTTGGGAGAAAGGAAGGGGCTGGCTCGATACGGAGAAGCCACCATCCCCATGGAGGAGGCCCTGGCCCAGGTGGTGGTGGATCTGGCCCGGCGTCCTTATTTTCGCTTTGAGGGGCGATTTCCCGTGGAAAAGGTGGGCACCTTTGATCTGGAATTGATCCCCGAGTTCCTGCGGGCCCTGACCATGAAGGGGCTCTTCACCCTGCATGCTCGTATCCTTTACGGGGAAAACGCCCACCACATGTCCGAGGCCCTCTTTAAGGCCCTGGCCTATGCCCTACGGCGGGCCCTGGCCCGGGAGGGAGAGGACGTCCGTTCCACCAAGGGAGTGCTCTAAACCATGTCCGGAGGAAGAATGCCCAGACGAAAGACGCTCTGGTGCCTGGTCTGTTTGATCCTGGTGGCCTGTACCCACCCGCCGGAGAGGCCGTCCCTGTACGCCCCTCCCCGCAGCATAGCCGTGCTCCCCTTTGAGGTTACCTGTCCCGGGGAGGGCTGGGGATACTTTCCCTGTCCGGTGCGGGAGATCCCCACCGGGGAGGTGGCTCCCGGAGCGGCGGAGACCATGGATCGTCTCCTGCGGGAGCTTCTCGCCTCTCATCCCGGGTTTCGTTTTATAAATCGTGGCGATTTTGAGGTTTTATGGAGTCGGGCCCTGGCCAATCTGGCCCAGCCCTCTCCTGCTCAGATCATCAAGGCCCTGGGGCGGGAAATCGGCACCCAGGCCCTGCTTTACGGAAGGATTTTCCGTTTTCGGGAACGCCGGGGCAAGGGCTATGCGGTGGAAAGGCCGGCCTCGGTGGCCTTCGCTCTGGTCCTTTTCGATGCCCGAAGCGGGCGCGTGCTCTGGAAAGGATGGTTCGATGAGACCCAGCAACCCCTGAGCCGGAATCTCTTCAAGATCAAACTCTACGGCGGGGTCCGCTGGCTCACCGCGGAGGAGTTGGCCCGCCGGGGGCTGCAAAAGGTTCTTAAGGATTTCCCCTTTCCGCAGGGTGGCAGTGGAGGATAAGCCATGCTGGTGATACCCGCTATCGATTTGAAGGACGGGCGGTGTGTGCGTCTCTATCAGGGAGATTATGCCCGGGAAACAGTGTACGGGGAGGACCCGGTGGCCCAGATCAGGGCCTTCGCCCGGGAGGGGGCCCCGAAGATTCATATCGTGGATCTCTCCGGAGCCCGGGAGGGGCGTCCGGTTCACCTGGAGATTATTCTGAGCATGGTCCGGGCGGTGGAGGTCCCGGTGGAGGTGGGAGGAGGTATTCGGGATCTTTCCACCATCGAACGATACCTGGAGGCCGGGGTGGCGCAGGTTATCCTGGGCACGGTGGCTTGTCGCGAACCGGAACTGGTACGCAGGGCAGCCGCACGTTTCCCCGGACGTATCCTGGTGAGCCTGGATGTTCGGGGGGAGAGGGTGGCGGTGTCCGGCTGGACCCGGGCCGAGGATCTCCATTATCTGGAGCTGGCTCGAACCCTGGAGCAGGCCGGGGTGGCCGGATTTATCTTTACCGAGATCGAGAGGGACGGCACCGGAAAAGGGGTCTATACCCGGAGGCTGGAGAGGCTTCTGGAAACGGTGAAGGTCCCGGTTACCCTGGCCGGGGGAGTCTCCACGGTGGAGGATATTCGGTGCCTTAAGCCCCTGGAAGGAAAGGGCCTTTCCGGGGTTATCGTGGGAAGGGCCCTCTACGAAGGCACCCTGTCCCTCTCCGAAGCCCTGAAGGTGGCTCAGAGCTAATGGGAGAGCGAGAGGATCTGGTCGGCCGGCTGGCCGAGGTAATTCAGCATGGCCGGCCGCTTCCGGTTTATGTCCTGGGGACTAAAGGAAAGCGCCTGCGGGTGCTCCTGCCCTCGGGGAAGGAAGAAACCGTCTCTTCCGGGCAGACCCTCCTTCTTTCCCGAAAGCGTCTGCGGGGACTTTCGCGCCACGAGGCCCTGTCCCTTCTGGCCGAAACGGACAAAAAACGCTCCGCCCTGCGGACGGAAATAGATCTTCCCATCCTCTGGGAACTGGTGGTGGATGAGGCCGAGGTCTTTGATCCTTATGAGCTGGCGGCCCTTTACTTCGGGAATCAGAGCGGAGACGATGAAGCCGCAGCGCTAGTCCGGGCGGTGCTGGAGGATCGCCTCTATTTTCGATGGCGCGAGGGGAAGATCCTGGTGCATACCCGGGAAGAGGTGGAAAGACTGCGTCTGGCCCGGGAGAGGGAGGCCGAACGACTTCGACGTCTTTCCCTGGGCGAGGCCTTTCTGGGCGGGCTCCTGCGGGGAGAGGAACCCCCGGACCTCCCCCCGGAGATTCGGGAATATTTCCTCTCGGCCCTCCGCGATTATTGCCTTTTCGGCGAGGAAGCCCCCCGGGCCCGGGAGATCCGGGAGGTCCTTACCCGGATCAAGGCCACCGGTCCGGAGACGCCCTTTCGTCTTCTGGTGCGGGCCGGGGTCTTCCGGGAGGACGAAAACCTGGAACTTTTGCGCTATCGGATCCCGGTGGATTTCCCCGAGGAGGTGCTGCGCGAGGCCGAGGGCCTCAGGGAGCGGGAGCTACCCCGCGAAGACCTTACCTCGCTTAACACCTTTACCATCGACGCCGAAGACACCCGGGACTTCGACGATGCCCTGCACGTGGAAGAGACCGACGAGGGCTGGGTGGTGGGGGTGCATATAACCGATGTGGCTTCGGTGGTGCCCCCCGGGAGCAAGGTCTTCGGGGAGGCCCTGCGCCGCGGGCAGACCCTCTATCTACCGGAAGGCATCATTCCCATGCTGCCTCCTCTCCTTTCCGAGGAGAAACTCAGCCTCCGGGCCGGAGAAAAACGCCCGGCGGTTTCCTTTCTGCTTTTCTTCTCTCCGGAAGGGGAACTGCGGGAGTTCCGTTTGCTCCTCAGCTATATCCGGGTGGCCCGGCGGTTGACCTATGAGGAGGTGGATAAACGTATAGAGAGCGGGGATCCCTTCTGGGTCCGGCTTTACGATCTGGCCCGGGGGTTTGCCGCCCGGCGCAGGAAGGCGGGAGCGCTGGCGGTGACCCTTCCGGAAATAGTGATCCGGGTGGAGGAGGGAGGGGAGATCCGCATCGAAAGGCTGGAATTCACCCCCGCGCGCCTTCTGGTGGCGGAGTTCATGATCGCCGCCAACTTCGCCGCAGCCAGATTTATGGCCGACCACGGAGTGCCGGCCCTTTATCGGTTTCAGAAGGAACCCCTGGAACGTCTCCTTCGGGAGGGGGAAGAGGAGGATCTGGTCAAGGTCTTTCAGCAACTGCGGTATCTGGTCCGCGGGGAACTGGGGCTTTCCCCGGAGTTCCATCACGGCCTGGGGCTTCCGGCCTATACCACCGTAACTTCTCCCA
>DRMH01000133.1 GCA_011322625.1 Thermosulfurimonas dismutans
CTCCGCTTACGGCTATAAACGCATGGATCTTGCGGAGAAATATCCGCAGAAACCTTACGTAAAGAGGGTTCAGGAGGGAGTCCCCGAGGAGGGAATGTCCGGTCAGGATACTGGGCACCCCTCTTATACCCGAGGAGAGATTGGCCACCGTTACGGCCAGAGGAGAATAGAAGCTGTGACTGTGCGTGATATCGAAGCGTTCATTTTTATACAATTCGTTGATATCTTTGAGCATCTCCGGGCCGAAATGCACCTTAAAACTCTCCAGGGCGAACTGTCCCTTAAAGCGGTGGACCTTATAGGGGAGGTTTTCATCGGGATAATCTCCGTTGCCGGTGATGATATGGACCCGGTGTCCCCTCCGGGCGAGTTCCGTAGCCAGGTCATGAAGATGGTATTCGATTCCTCCCACGCCGGGGAAGAACCAATCCGAAACCAGGGCTATCTTAAGGCCTTCCATATCTCCATACCTCCCGAGGTGGCTAGGACCATAAAACCCACCACCGTGCTTAAGCCGTAAGAGATGAACCTCTCCAGAAGGGTGACCGAAAGGGAAAGGGGCAGAGGGACCCCCAGATAGAGCAACACCCCGGTCAGTCCTCCCTCCACTATGCCCACCCCTCCGGGAGTAAAAGCCAAGAGTCCGAAGACCAGATTGGCCAGGGATATGACCGCCACCAGGGTGAGGGAGGGGTGCCAGCCGAAGACCAGGGCAATGAGTTTGAGCCTAACCATATCCAGGCCCCATACCAGGGAACTCAGCCCCACGGCGGCCAGGTTCAGACGGGTCTTCTTTTTGAGCTCAAGCACGGGAATAAGTTCGTTTTCTTTCAGATTTAATCTGAACAGTTTAATGAAAAGCCTGATAAGTTTGTCCCACTTAAACCAGAGTAAGACCAAAATTAGAGAAAGGGATAGAATGAGTAAAATAATATTAGCGGTAAAGTAGGAAATACTTATCAAAGTAAGAGCCAATATGGGAATTATTTCGGAAAATCTCTCATAGACAATACTGATACTGGATAGGATCACCGGGACTTTGTATTTTTTAGAAAGCCAGGTTATTCTCAACACCTCTCCTCCGCTACGACTCATCGGGGTTACATTATTCACAAAAATTGAGGACAGGTTGATCCTGACCAGATCGGAAAGGGGGATGTTTCTGCCCATTTCCTCCAGCACCAGCTTCCATCGAAGAGCGTAAATGAATACGCTCAAATAATATACGCCTATGGCGGTGCCTACCAGTTTCAGGGCCTTTCGGTCCAGCGAGCGCAGGAGAACGGTATAGTCGTGGATATTCATCTTAGCCCGGCTGAGGAATGGATCCGTTTTGTCCTTTGCGGCATCTTCGTCTTTCCTTCCGGAATCTTCCCTGCTTTTACCACCGGAAATATCCTTTGGAAATACCGGAGGGGACTCCTCCTAATCTTGACTTTTGGTCCAAACCCAAACAATATTAAGTTTCCAGGCGGATTATCACCCTTAAGACTTTTCCCATACCCAAGGCGAGGTCGCCATCGGGGCGGGAGTGGCGGAATAGGCAGACGCTGCGGACTTAGGATCCGCTGGGGTAAGTCCCCGTGGGGGTTCGAGTCCCCCCTCCCGCACCAGCTTTGGCTCTTGGCAAGAGCGGGGATTTGTTCTAAGGTGGTTTCATTAAGGGTTCCGGGAGGAGGTGGATATGCGCAAACCCCTCATAGCGGGCAACTGGAAGATGCACAAAACCGTATCCGAAACCCTGGCCTATCTTCGTCGATTCAGGGAGCTGGTAGCCGGGGTGGAGGATCGAGAGATTATGATCGCGCCTCCCTTCACCGCGCTCTATATGGCCGGTCAGGAGCTGGCTGGAAGTCATATCCGGCTGGGAGCGCAGAACGCGCACTGGGCGGAATCCGGGGCCTTCACCGGGGAGATCTCTCCGTTGATGCTCAAGGAATGCGGCGTAACCTATGTAATTCTCGGACATTCCGAAAGAAGACATATCTTCGGAGAAACCGACGAGATGATCCGGCAGAGACTTTCCGGGGTGCTTTCGGCCGGCTTGAAACCCATCCTATGCGTGGGGGAAACCCTGGAGGAGAGGGAAGCCGGACGGACCATGGAGGTTCTGGAAACCCAGGTTCGATCGGCGCTCTCCGGTTTTTCCGCCGCAGAGCTTCAGGGGCTGGTCATCGCCTATGAGCCGGTCTGGGCTATCGGCACCGGAAGGACGGCCACGCCGGAAACGGCTCAGGAGGCCCACGCCTACATCCGGGGGCTCCTCGGAGACCTTTTCGGGAAGGATCGGGCCGCAGAGGTCCGGATCCTTTACGGAGGAAGCGTTAAACCTGAGAATATCGCCTCTCTCATGGCCCAGCCCGATGTGGATGGAGCCCTGGTGGGCGGAGCCTCGCTCGATCCGGAGACCTTTGCCCGCATCGTAAAATACGGCTAAGAGGAGGTCGATTTGGCCGCGGTCACCAGTTGCGAGCTTCCCGATTATTCCCGGCTGGAGCCCGAAGCCCTGGAGATAGTCCGTAAATATCGACGCCTGGCCATCGTAGGAGCCAGCCCCAAGCCCGAAAGGCCCAGCCACCAGGTGATGAAGTACCTTCTGGAACACGGTTTTGAGGTGGTTCCGGTTAATCCCGGCCAGAAGGAGATCCTGGGACAGGTCTGTTATCCCTCCCTCCTCTCCATCCCCCAGGAAAAACGCCCGGAAGTGGTGATCGTGTTTCGGCGCCCGGATCAGGTACCCCCTGTGGCGGAGGAGGCCGTAAAGGTGGGAGCCCGGGTGCTCTGGCTCCAGGAGGGAATCGTAAGCGAGGAGGCGGCAGGGATAGCCCGGAAGGCCGGCCTGCGGGTGATCATGAACCGGTGTTTCAAGAAGGTGCATCAGATAGCCGAGAGCCAACCAGCCGCCCGATCCACTCCTTAAGGGTCTCCTTGTCCGGCCAGGATTTCCTTCCCTTACTCTGATGTCAATGAGAACCCTGGCAGGTAAGAGGGGCGGGGAGGGGCATTCCCCTCCCCGGAGAAAGGATTTACTTTCCGGCCTCCTTTCTCATCTCGCGGGCCATGGACTTTATCTCCGCCAGGGTTTCCTTCATCTTGGCCCAACCATACCAGTGAGAGTAATCCGGATTCATGTGAAAGGCCCCCTGGAAGGTGCGCATGCGATACTCCATGAACATGAGATAGAGCTTCTGTTCGATGGGGTAGGGGGTTTCGTAGAAGCGGAGGAGATCCGGATAGGGATTACCATCCGGGTGTTTGATGATCCCTTCGCGGGCCAGGTCCGCCACGGTCTCTATGGCCTCGGCCATGAGTTTATCTGCGGCCTTAAGCATCTGATCCGCCTGCTGGAGCTGTTCCCGGGCAAAATTGGTGTTGTGGCACTGGGAGCAGATCTTGAGCATGCGATCCCTTTCCGCCTGCCATTCCTCCTTGCTTAGACGGGCCACCTTTCCGGCCTTGACCACCTCCAGGCGTTTGGTGAACTTTCCGTCCGGGGTGAGGACATGCAGGGCCTTGAGGATGGTCACCCGATATTGCCACCATTCCTGGTCGTCCTCCGGCACGCGCAACCCCAGGAACCCCCAGGCGGTCATCACCCGGTGGTCGCCGTTGGGCATATGACAGGTCTGACACCGGGGGCCGCGGCGATCCTCAAGAGGGCGTCCGAGCATGCGGTCTATACGATAAATGGCCCCGTGCTTGGAGGTGGACCACATCTCCCATTGCGGATGGTCAAACCCCATGTGACAGGTCATGCAGGCCTCGGGTTCCCGGGCCTCCTTGACCGAGAAGGCATGACGGGTGTGGCAGTTCTGGCAATCCATGGCGTACTTGGGGTAATCGGGGTTTTTCTTGGCCTCACGGGTGGCCCCCAGAGAATGACACCCTCCGCAGCCCTTGCGCCCCTTGACCACCGGACCGGGCTGCATGTGGGTGGTGGGCATGGCCTCCATGGCCACCCATCCCAGAAAGTGCTTCCCGGCCATGTACTGACGGGCCTGTTTGGGATGGCACCGTTTACAGGTCTCGATGGTGGGTAGCTTGGCCTTATCTACGTCGTCCGCACTCATATGGTCCTTCCCGTGACAGCTGTAACAGGCCAGCACCTTGGACATCTTGGAGCGGTGGAAATCCTTTACGATCCCGGGAGTAACCTTGAGGTGACATTCCTCACACTTGGAGGGCCTGGCCTGGGCCCCCAGGGGCCAGAGAACCAGAGCCAGAAAAACCAAACCCCATGCTAAAAGACCCTTTCTCATACTCATCCCCCTCCTTTACAGATTTTCTCCCCTTGCTTTAACATAAGACCCAGTAAGTACGATTTGACCTAGGTCAAGATGTCTTCTTTGGAACCCTTAGAACTGGATCCGAATCTGCTGGAAAGGGTTAAGGCGCGCCCTCTTGAGGTCCTGGAGCTGGACCTGTCGCTTCTGACCCGCTCCTACCTCGCCCGGCTGGATCAGTTTTTGTCCCAGGGGCTGGATCGGGCCTCGGAATTCCTTCATCTCACCTCTTATCTTCTCTATCTCAAGAGCCGCTCTCTTCTTCCCGTGGAATCCGAAGCGAAGGAGGAGGAAAGCGCCCCTCCGCTGGAGAGAAAAGAGGAATCTTTTTCGGGATGGGGAAGGGTTCTGGAGGGGCGGGAGAAACTGGGATGGGACGTTTTTTGTTCTCCGGGCGAGGATCCACCTCCGGCCGAACTCCAGGGGACTCTGGAACAACTGCTTCTCGCCCTGGCCCGGGTGCTGGAGAGAGAATCTCCACCCCCCCTGGAGGTTACCCGGCTCAAACCCCTCTTTCAGAAGATGCGTCGTCAGGTCCTGGAGGAATTAGCCCGGAAAAGAAAGACCTCATTTACCGAGCTTTCGGCCCATCTTACCGAGAAACTGGAGATCGCCGCTCTTTTTCTGGCTTTGCTGGATCTTTCTTTTCGTCAGGTATGCATTCTCATCCAGAATCTTCCCTGGGGAGAGATCGAAGTCCTCCTCCGGGGGGAAGATCGTTAGATCCGGGGAGAAAAACCCCACAAAAAGGGGAAATATTCTCCGAAAGGCTGGAGAACAAAGGCTGTTCAGGGTTGACTTTTTTTAGAGGCTTGGGTTTATATAAACCATGCCCTACACGGTAGTTCATAATTCCGAAAAATGTGACGGTTGCGCTTCCTGTATTTCAGCCTGTGCCGAAGCCCACCAGGGGGTTTCCAACTGTCGTATCCTTAAGGCCGGTAAGGCCTTTGTTTATTTTTCCTGTATGCAATGCAAGCGGCCCCAGTGTGCGGCGGTTTGCCCCACCGGGGCTATGCGTCGCGAAAATGAAGTGGTCTTTGTGGTGGAGGATCTGTGCGTGGGGTGTGTCAATTGCGTCTATGCCTGTCCCTGGGGGGTGCCGGAATTTAATCCGCATACCGGAAAGATCAATAAGTGCGACCTGTGCAAGGATCGAGTAGCCGGAGGGGAGAAACCCTATTGTGTGGCGGCCTGTCCCAACGAGGCGCTGGCGGTGAAGGAGGTGAAGCCTCCGGCCAAGAAGGCCGCGGCCAAGAAAGCGGCTCCCAAGAAGGAGGCCGCCGCCAAGAAGGAGGGTTAGGGTGGGGGAAACGGTACTGGCAGCCAAGTATCTGCCGATCCTTATTCTGGCCATACTGGTCTTTATTATCGGTCTTTCCATGACCATCGCCAATCAGATCCTGGCCATACGTCGCCCTTATTCCGAGAAGCTGGTGCGTTACGAGTGCGGTCTTCCCCCCTCGGGTGAACCCCGTCATCCCTTCTCGGTAAAGTTCTATGCCATTGCCATCCTCTTTGTGGTGTTCGATGTGGAGGCGGTGTTCCTTTATCCCTGGGCGGTTTCCTTTGGGCACCTGGGGGCCTTTGCCTATGTGGAGATGATCGTTTTCATCGCTCTCTTGCTGGTAGCCTATGTCTATGCCTGGATCAGGGGGGCCTTTCAATGGGAGTAGAAAAAGACACCGTAGAGATAGCTCCTGGCGTAAGGCAGATTCCGGATACGCCGGCGTTTATCACTCCGCTGGACAAGCTTATTAACTGGGCCCGAACTGGCTCTCTATGGCCCATGACCTTCGGGCTGGCCTGTTGCGCCATCGAGATGATGGCCACCGGGGCCAGCCATCACGATCTGGATCGCTTCGGGATCATCTTTCGGGCTTCCCCGCGTCAGGCGGATGTACTTATTGTGGCCGGTACGGTTACCAAAAAGATGGCTCCGGTGGTGCGCCGGGTTTACGATCAGATGCCCGAGCCCCGGTATGTGATCGCCATGGGGAGTTGTGCCTGTTCCGGAGGGGTCTTTCGTACCTATTCCACGGTGCAGGGATGCGATGAATTCCTTCCGGTGGATGTATATATTCCGGGGTGTCCGCCCCGTCCCGAGGCTCTGATGTATGGCCTGATGAAGTTGCAGGAAAAAATCCGGCGGGAGGCCGGTCACTGGGGGTTCTGGAGATAGTCATGAGCGTGGTGGAGATACTTAAGGAAAAATTCGGGGCAGCCATCCTGGGGGAAGAGACCACCGCCGATCAGCTCGGGATATACGTTTCCCGGGAGGTGCTTCCCCAGGTAATGCGTTTCCTGCACGACGAACTCGATTTTAAACACCTGGCCGATCTTTGCGGGGTGGATTATCTGGGGTGGAAAGGCAAAAGGAAGAAGGCCGAGCGTTTCGAGGTGGTTTATAATCTCTATTCCCTTTCCCGTCGTGAACTCATCCGGATAAAGGTTCCGATTCCGGAGTCCGATCCCCGGGTTCCTTCAGTAACCTCCATCTGGCGGGTGGCTAACTGGTTTGAAAGGGAATGTTACGATCTCCTGGGGATCCGTTTCGAGGGGCATCCGGATCTGCGGCGTCTTTTGATGCCGGAAAACTGGTCGGGTCATCCCCTGCGCAAGGATTATCCTCTGGAGCCCGAGGAGGAATGGAAGGATTATGCCGAGTTGAGGGAAAAAGCCCGGGAGCTTTCCCGTTACGAATGGGGGGATCGGCGGGTAAGGGGAGGTTAGGATGGCGCCTACACTGGAACTCTATACCCGGAAGATAGGCCATCCCGAGTGGGAGGAGCCTTTTGTGGTGAATATGGGGCCGCAGCATCCCTCCACCCACGGGGTCCTGCGGCTCTATCTGGAGCTCGACGGTGAGACCGTGGTCCGGTGTGATCCCCGTATCGGGTATCTCCATCGGGGGCTGGAAAAGCTTTCCGAAAACATGACCTATACCCAGGCTATGGTCCTTACCGATCGGCTGGATTACATCTCCTCGGCGGCCAACAATACCGGTTATTGTCTGGCGGTGGAGAAGCTTCTGGGGTTGGAGGTTCCCCGTCGGGCTCGCTTGCTGCGCACCATCGTCTGTGAGATGGCCCGTATCTCCAGCCATCTTCTCTGGCTGGCCACGCATGCCCTGGATATCGGGGCCATGACGGTCTTTCTCTATTGCTTCCGGGATCGTGAATGGTTGCTGGATATCTATGAAAAGATCTGCGGGGCCCGGCTCACGGTGAGCTATCCTCGCATCGGAGGGGTTCGGCTGGATTTCACCTCCGAAATTATAGACGAGCTGTATCAGTTTACCGAGGAGTTTCCCACCCGAATTACGGATTACGAAACCCTTATCGATGTAAACCGGATCTGGCTCCGGCGAACCAAAGGCATTGCGGTGGTCCCGCCGGAGAAGGCCCTCAATATGGGGCTTACCGGGCCCTCTCTGCGGGGTTCGGGGGTCCCTTACGATGTGCGCAAGTTCCGGCCCTATGATGCTTACGACGAGGTGGAATTCGAGGTCCCGGTAGGGAAGAACGGAGACACCTACGATCGGTACCGGGTGCGCATGGAGGAGATGCGCCAGGCCAACCGGATCATCCGGCAGTGTCTGGACAAACTGGCCCAGACCGAGGGGGAACCGGTGGTGGCGGAGGGGGCGCCGGATCTGCTTATGCCCGAAAAGAAGAAGGCCCCCCGGGCGGTGCCCCATCCTAAAAAGGGGTTCATGGTCAAGGGTGAGGAAGTGCCGGTGGTTCCCGAGGGAGAGGTGTATGTGTCCATCGAGGCTCCCAAGGGGGAACTGGGGTACTACATCGTGAGTGATGGTTCGGGTAAACCCTGGCGGGTGCGGGTTCGGGCTCCGTCCTTTGTACATATCTCGGCTATTCCCGAGATGGTAAAGGGGCATATGGTGGCGGATATTATTGCCGTTATTGGTACGCTGGACGTAGTGCTCGGGGAATGTGATCGGTAGGGGGGAAGAGTATGGAGGCCATCCTTAAAGCGGCCCTGCCGGGGATCATCCTGATCGTGGAGGCTCTGGTCCTGCTGGTGGTGGCCCTCCTGCACGTGGCCTATACCACCTATGCGGAACGAAAGGTTATCGGGCATATGCAGCAGCGACTGGGGCCGAACCGGGTGGGGCCCCGGGGGTTGCTTCAGCCCATCGCCGACGTGGTGAAGCTTCTTACCAAGGAAGACATCGTTCCTCTGGGGGCGGACAAGGGGCTTTTCTACCTGGCTCCTTTTATTTCGCTGGTGGCCGGGGCGACCAGTCTGGCGGTAATCCCGATCTGGAATCGTTTTGTGCTGGCGGATGTAAACGTGGGGCTCCTGGTGATCCTGGCCTTAAGCTCGCTTTCCTCTTACGGGGTGATCCTGGCCGGGTGGTCTTCCAATTCGCGTTATGCCTTTCTGGGGGGGTTGCGGGCCTCGGCGCAGGTGGTGAGTTACGAGGTGGCCATGGCGCTCTCGCTGGTAGGGGTCATGCTTATGGCCGGGTCCATGAATCTTTCTGAGATCGTGAAGGCTCAGATCTCCAGTCCCTTTAAGATTTATGCCCTTCCCCAGATTATCGGTTTCTTTGTTTTTATGATTTCGGCCATTGCCGAGACCAACCGGGTTCCCTTTGATCTTCCCGAGGCGGAAACTGAGCTGGTAGCCGGATATTTCGTGGAATACAGTGCCATTCGCTTTGCTCTGTTCTATCTGGCCGAGTACTTCGGCATGGTGGTTATGAGTGCGGTGGCGGTAACCTGTTTCCTGGGGGGGTGGGCCGGTCCCTTCGAGGTCCCCGGGCTGCCTTTCTTCTGGTTCCTGATCAAGCTCTATGCCCTACTTTTCTTCTATATCTGGGTGCGGGCCACCCTACCCCGTTATCGATACGATCAGCTCATGGGGTTGGGATGGAAGGTGCTTATTCCTCTGGCCTTGCTCAATATTGTGATCACCGGAGGGTTAAAGCTTTGGTGGTAGGAGAGCGGGAATGAATCCGATCAGAACCATATTCCTTACCGAGATAGGCAAGGGTCTCTGGCTTACCCTGCGCAAGATGTTCTCCCGTCCGGTTACGGTCCAGTATCCGGAGGAGCGCAAGCCGGTGGCTCCGGGCTTCAGGGGGCGACATGCCCTGGTAAGAGACCCGGAGACCGGGCGGGAGAGGTGCATCGGTTGTTTAAGGTGCGCCAAGGTTTGTCCCTCCAGATGTATTTATATCGAGACCGAGCGCGATCCCGAGACCAAGCGCATGGTGGTCAAGCGCTACGAGGTGGAGGTCTTGCGTTGTGTGTTCTGCGGATATTGTGAGGAGGTGTGTCCGGTAAACGCCATTGTGCTTACGGAATTTTATGAATATGTAGGCTACCGGCGGGAGGATCTTTACTTCGATAAAGAGCGGCTCCTGGCCAACTGGGACGAATTTTTAACCACCCAGAAACGTCCCTATTTCAATCCTTACTGGAAACCCAGGGGTGTGCCGGAGAAGATGCTCCCGGCCCCGAAAAGGAAGGCCGAGGGGGTATAGGGTATGGAGAAGCTGGTTTTTGGATATCTGGCGTTGGCCATTCTGGTTTCGGCCCTGTTGGTGGTTTTTTCGCGGAATGCGGTCAAGGCTGTACTCTGGAGTCTGGTGCTTTTCCTGCACCAGGCGGTGCTTTTCCTGACCCTTCAGGCGGAGTTTCTGGCGGCTATTCAGATCATTGTATATGCCGGTGCGGTACTGGTCCTCTTCCTCTTTGTGGTCTATCTCATCAATCTGCGGGAGGAGATTACCTGGCCCCGTTTCCTGAGTGCTTATCCTCTGGCCTTTCTGGCCATTCTCTTTCTCCTGGCCCTTTCTGGAGCGGCCCTTTCGGGTTTTCGGCCGGCACCCCCCAAGGGGATCCTTACCGCGGGGGCTCTTCTCGCTCAGGGGCATACCCGGATCTTGGGCGAACACCTCTTTCGGGAATATGTCCTGGCCTTTGAGGCCGCCGGGGTCCTGTTGCTGGTGGCTGTGCTCGGAGCGGTGGTTTTAGTAAGACGCATCAGGGAGGAGGGGCGATGATACCCTTGCAGTGGTACCTTTATCTGGCGCTGGCCCTTTTTGCGGTGGGGTTGTTTGGGTTTGTAAGCCGTCGCAATGTGATCATTGTGCTCCTGTGTGTGGAGCTCATGCTTAACGCGGTCAATATAGCCCTGACCGCTCTGGGGACGGCTCTGGAGGATGTTACCGGGCACATTGTGGTCTTTTTTGTGATCGCCGTGGCCGCAGCGGAGGCGGCCATCGGTCTTTCCCTGGTGGTTCTCATTTATAAACGTTTTCGTGAGGTACATCTGGACGAAGTAAAGATGCTTAAGGGGTAGAGCTATGCATGCGGAAACCGCTAGATACGCGAGCGAGGCCCTGCATTATGTAGTCTGGGTCCCCGGTTTACCCTTACTGGCTTCGGTGATTACCCTTCTTTTCGGGCGGCGGTACATCAGGGATAAGGCGCACTGGCTTCCCTGTCTGGCGGTTTTCGGGTCTTTCCTCCTTTCCCTCAAGGTTCTCTGGGCGGTGATTCACGGCACCTGGGCCAATTTTGATCTTTTCACCTGGATGGCGGCCTCCGGGATCAAAGTGGGAGTGGGGTTCCAGATCGATCCGCTTTCGGCCATGATGCTGGCCATGGTTACCTCTCTTTCCTTTCTCATCCATGTATATTCCATCGGCTATATGGCCGATGATCCGGGATATTATCGATTCTTCTCCTACATCTCCCTGTTTACCTTTTCCATGTTGATGCTGGTTTCGGCCAACAATTTCCTCCAGCTCTATTTCGGCTGGGAGGCGGTGGGTTTATGTTCCTATCTCCTCATCGGATTCTGGTACGAGAAGAAGAGTGCGGCCGACGCGGCCAAGAAGGCCTTTATTGTCAACCGTTTCGGTGATTTCGGGTTTGCCCTGGGGGTCTTTCTGGTCTTTGTCTTCTTCGGGAGTCTTTACTATCAGGATGTTTTTGCCCGGGTCCATGAGATCGCTCATGCCCGGCTGAACCTGCTGGGGCATTCGGTGGCGGTGCCCACTCTGATTGCGCTGCTCCTTTTCTGCGGGGCGCTGGGGAAGAGTGCTCAGTTTCCGCTTCACGTCTGGTTGCCGGACGCCATGGAGGGTCCCACGCCGGTTTCGGCCCTTATCCACGCCGCCACCATGGTTACCGCCGGGGTTTTCATGGTGGCCCGCTGTCATTCCATTTTTGAATTGTCCCCGGTGGCCATGGCGGTGGTGGCTGCAGCCGGTACCATCACCTGTTTCATGGCCGCTACCATTGCGCCCACTCAGTTTGACATCAAGCGGGTGATCGCCTATTCCACCCTGTCGCAGCTGGGTTACATGTTTATGGCCTGCGGGGTGGGGGCCTTTGCGGCGGGTATGTTCCATCTTTTCACGCACGCCTATTTTAAGGCCCTCCTCTTCCTGGGGGCCGGAAGTGTGATTCATATCATGCACCATGCTCCGGATCCCAATGATATGCGTTACATGGGCGGGTTGAGGCGATATATGCCCATCACCTACTGGACCTTCCTCATTGCCTCTCTTTCCATTTCGGGTATTCCCGGTTTTGCGGGCTTCTTCAGTAAGGACGAGATTCTGGCTTCGGCCTTCTTTTCCGCCTATCCCTGGGGGCGGTGGGTGTGGTTTGTGGGGACTTTTGTGGCCTTTCTCACCGCTTTTTATTCCTTCCGGGTGGTTTTCATGGCCTTCCACGGGGAATTCCGGGGGCGGGAGGTCCTTCACGGGAAGGAACCCCATGAGTCTCCCTGGGTGATGACCATCCCCCTGATGTTGATCGCCATCGGGGCGGTGTTTTCCGGATGGGTAGGGATTCCGGAGGTGCTGGGCGGCAGCAATCACTTCGCGCGGTTTATGGCTCCGGTTCTGGGGCATCCGGAGGTGCATGTACCGGAAGGGATGGCTTTTTCGGAGAAGACGCTGGAGTTTTTACTTATGAGCATTTCGGTCCTGGCCGGTCTTCTGGGGATCGGGCTGGCCTGGCTGGTTTACATCAAGAAGCCCTCGCTTCAGACCCTTCTGCCGCGCCGGGTGCCTCATTTCTACCGTTATCTCTACCGGAAATGGTACTGGGACGAGATCTATTATTATCTGATTGTCAGACCCACCCTGTGGGTGGCGGAGACCTTTGTGGGTCTGATCGTGGATACCTTTGTCATCGAGGGCACGGTGAACGGACTTCCGGCTACGGTGCGGGTGGTGGGAAGCGGGCTTCGGAGGTTCCAGTCCGGGGTGGTCCAGTATTATGCCCTTTTTATCGCTTTCGGGGCTCTGGCGCTCTTTATATTGTTACACTATTACTTTTAGAGTGGGGTGGGGCCTATGGTGGATCTCAGGTTGGCTGATTTTCCGTTGCTTTCACTGATTATATGGTTGCCGGTAGCAGGGGCGGCCCTTCTCTTTGTGATTCCCCGGAGTCAGGAAGCCCTGATCAAGATAGTGGCCCTGATTGTGGCCCTGGCGGATTTCGTGGTAAGCCTTCCGCTCTGGTTCCATTTCGATCGCCACTTCTCCGGTTTTCAATTTGTGGAAAAACATGCCTGGATAAAGGCCCTGGGAGCGCATTATTTCCTGGGGGTGGATGGAATAAGTGTATTGTTTATCCTGCTTTCCGCTCTTATTACCGTCCTGTGTATCCTTATCTCCTGGGAATCCATAACCGACAAGGTTAAGGAATTTTATATCGCGTTGCTTCTCACCTCGGCGGCCATGATCGGGGTGTTTTGTTCCCTGGATCTCCTGCTCTTTTATGTCTTCTGGGAGGCCATGCTTATTCCCATGTATCTCATTATCGGGATCTGGGGAGGTCC
>DRMH01000134.1 GCA_011322625.1 Thermosulfurimonas dismutans
AATATTTTCTTTAGGAATTGAAATTAATTTACCCAGCCGCAGATCCACCGCCGTAGTATCCATGTTTTCAAGATCCGGCGGGGGCTCAATGATGATAAGGCCTTTTTTAATAGCCTCTTTAATTGCTATGTTACTCAGGACCATCAGGATGGCAGAAGCTCACTACGTTTTACTCGGATTATACGGTTCATCTCAAAGGGGAAATCCGGTAATACCACTACGGCCTCGTCTCCTTGCGAGTCCAAAAGGGTCACCTGCAACCCCATTTCATCATTTCCCAAAGGTTTCAATATCGATTCATCTGCAAATAAAGTAAATTCTTTCCCTTCTACAGTTCTCCCTAAGACAGCAATCTCTGAAGGGAAAAGTCCTTCCCCTATTTTACGGCACTTAAGCCACCGTCTTTCCATCATCTTCATGGTTCGTCCCCCTTTGAAACTGTAAGGACATTATCTCTTGGTGTTGTAGGGAAGTCAAGCCAACGACTTGCCTCATTAAAAATCTATTCGAAAACCCTTTCGTTGCCTCATTTAAAAATCTACTTGAAAGCCTTTAACCTCCTCCCTGAGATCATTTTCCCAGGCGGAAATAGAAACCCTCAAAAACCGGGCGCAAGTATGGACCTTTTCGGCCTTGGAGGAAATCCGCCGGAGGCTTCCTTTTCCTTTAAGAGGTCTTGATTGCGACAATGATTCGGCCTTCATCAATCATCATCTCTTTCGCTGGTGCCAGGAGCAGGGGATTATCTTTACCCGCTCAAGACCCTATCAAAAGAATGACAACTGTCATGTGGAGCAGAGGAATTGGACAGTAGCCCGGAAGTATTTGGGATATTTTCGGTACGATACAGAGGAGGCTTTAGAGGTTATGCGGGAATTGACTCGGCTGTTGAGTCTTTATGTGAACTTTTTCCGGCCTTCCATGAAGTTGAAGGAAAAGAGACAGAAGGATGGACGGATTCGGAGGATCTATGATCAACCGAGGACTCCTTATCAGAGGGTATTGGAGCATCCAAAAATTCCGGAGGAGACGAAGGAAAGGCTTCGGAAGCAATATGAGGAGCTTAATCCGGCAGAGTTGAGACGGAAGATATTACACCTTCAGCAGAAACTTTTTGGTCTGGCCACTCCGGTTAAGGGGGTGGAATATGAATAGATTTTCTGATGAGGTAATGAATTCTATTTCAAATAGATTTTCTCGTGAGGCATTAGGGCCAAACCCCCTCCCGAAAAGGCGTTTATAAACCGTTTATAAACGGTTTATAAACGGCCTGAAATTTCAGACAGGTATTCTGGGTACCCTCCGCAGGGAAAAAGCCCTCAGAAAGGCTCTCAGACGAAATTCCCTATTTTCCTTTTATTCCTTATTTTCCCACGCGGCCTCTTTTCCTGCCTTACACTCAAAGGCATGAAGCTGGTATTGGCTCGGGCCGGGCTGGCGGACAACGGCAAACGCTTAACGCCCGAGATCATCCGGGAGGTGGTGGAGACCTTTCCGGAGGTGGGCGAGGCTCCGGTGACGGTGGGCCATACCTTTGCCGACTACATGCCCGCCTTCGGCTGGGTGAGATCCGTCTGGGCCAATGAGGACTACACCCTCCTTTTCGGGGATGTGGATCTCCTTCCTCCTCTAAAAGATTTTTATGAAGCAGGATACTACCGCAAATGGAGCGTGGGGATCTACAAGCGTCCCCGTGACGGCAAGCGCTATCTCCGCCACCTGGCCTTTCTCGGGGCGGTGCCCCCGGCCATAAAAGGCCTTTCCGTCATCAGAATGGCCGAAGGCGGAGATGGCGAGGTCTTCGAGTTCGCGGACCGGGCGCGGTTTGTCTCCCGCGCCAAGACCGACTGGCCGGTGGCCGAAAGGAGCACCCCTTGGGACGCGGACTCCGCCAAAAAGCGCCTGGTCGAAAAAGGGGGCTATGAGCTTCTTGCCAAATGCTGCGGGGCGGTGGAGATACATGAGGGAGAAAGCGGCCTCCCCGAGGCCATCTCCCGCTACCACTTCCCCTTCTGCGACGTGATTGATGGGCGCGTGAAGATCGTGCCCAAGGCGGTGTCCTCCGGTCTGGGATATCTCCATGGGGCCCGGAAGGTCTCGGTGAGGGAGGATCTGGCACGGGTCGTTCGGCCCGTGTTCGAACGCCTCAAAAAACGCATTGAGAAGGAGGTCGAGATGGCGGACATCGAAACTCTCAAAAAGGAGAATGCCGAACTTAAGGCTCGCCTCGAAGAGCTTGAGCGGAAGCTCTCCGAGGCTGAGGCAGAGCGGGCCGAGTTTTCGGATCTCAAGGGCGAGCTTGAGCGGCTTAGGGCGGAGTTTGCGGAGGCTCGCGAGCGGCTCAAGCGCGAGAGACTCTCGCGGCTTCGCGAGGCCGCGGAGGGGAAGCTCCCCAAAGAGGCCCTGGACAAGCTCCTGGCCTTTGCGGACCGGCTCCCGGGAGAGCCCCTTGAGTTTTCCGACGGGGAGAAGAAGGAGAAGCGCGATCCTCTTGAGGTACTGACCGAGATCTTTTCGGCGCTTCCTAAGCCGGTCGCAGAGGGGGCGCTTGCGATGGGAGATGTGAAGCCCGAGGACGACTTCGACCCAGCCAAGATGGCCCAGAAACTTTAAAGGGCTAAAAGTTCAATTTCCTTAAGGGAGGTGGCTTATGGCCTACAACGCTAAGTTAGGAACGCAAACCTTCAAGGAGAGTACGGTTATCGATCACACCCACCCGCCGGTGGTGTGGGACTTTCCGGTGGCAACCGGACAGGGGGAGCTTGCTCCCGGCACGGTGGTAGCGCTTAACGCTGCCGGAGCGGTGGTTCCCTACGCCAAGGACTCTGTGAATCTAGGCACGGGCGACGGCACCACGACCTCTTTTACGGGCTCTTTTGGGGGTCCTGTGGAACCCGGAACGGTAGTGGTCACCGACGGAACGCAGATTCTGCGGGATGACGGGTTCGGGAATTTGTATGGCGATGGGTCCGGGCAGGTGAATTATCAGACGGGAGATGTCAACGCGAGCTTTCAAAATGCACCGGGGTCTGGAGCAGCGGTCACGGCCAGTGCCGGACGCAAGCTACTGGGCATCCTCACCATGCGGGTGGACACGAACAATGAGGATGTGGCTCCGGTGCTGATTCATGGCTGTGCGGTGCGGGAATACGTGACCGTGGGCGCGAACCTAGTAGATGACGAAACCGTGGCCCTGCTCAGGGCCAAACAAATTTTCGTTCGATAAGGAGGTGAATCATGGCGGTCTATGAGGTGAACCTTAGGCAGCTTTTTAGTCCCAAGGCGGTGGCCGAGGCCTTAGAAAGGCTACCCAAGATCGAAACGCCGATCATGGACTCCATTTACAC
>DRMH01000135.1 GCA_011322625.1 Thermosulfurimonas dismutans
ATGGTTCCGCTTAAAAGTTCCGATAATTCCGGGAAACCGAGGGGAGGATGCCTGGAAGGAGGAATTTTCTCAAGCTGGTGGGGATTTCACTGGCCGCGGGGTTTTCCGGCTGGGGAAAGGAGGTCTGGTCCGGCATGAGGCTTGAGTTTGAGGCCCGAAGGTGCATGGGGTGTCAGGCCTGTGTGCTGGCCTGTGCCGAGACCCGGGGGCTTCCCCCGGAGAAGCGCCTCTTTGAGATCCGGATCGAGGAGACCGGTCGTTTCCCGGCCCCGGGAGTGCGTTTCCTGCGCCGGGATCTGGCCTGTGATCTGTGTGCCGGGCGCACCTGGCCCCCGCCCTGCACCCGGGTCTGTCCCACCGGGGCCCTCCGCTGGAAGGGTCCGCGCCTCCCGGAAAAGGAAACCGGTCGCGTGGTTTACACCGTCTGCCTGGCCTGTAACGCCCGCTGCGGCCTGAGGGTAAGGGTAAAGCAGGGGGATCGCCTTTCCTTCGAAGGAAATCCCTACCATCCCTATAACCGCGCCGGGGACCCCCTGCCCTATAACACCCCGGTGCGGGAGAGCCTCTCCCTTCCCGCGGCCACCTGCGGAAAACCCCAGTGCGATCCGGATTATCTGCGAAACCCCTATCGCGTCCTGGTCCCGCTTAAACGAAACGGCCCCCGGGGCTCGGGACGGTTCGTACCCATCCCCTGGGATCAGCTCATCCGGGAGATCGCCGAAGGGGGAAAACTCTTTGCCCATCTCGGGGACGAGCGCCGCTACCCGGGGCTAAGGGACATACTCTCCGATGATCCCCTCGACCCCGGGGCCCCGGAGCTCGGCCCCAGGCGTAACCAGCTGGTGTGGATTACCGGTCGCTCCCAGGCCGGACGCAAGCACTTCATTGACCGGTTCGTGAAACAGGCCGTGGGTTCGGTCAATCATATCGGGCACACGGATATCTGCGGTCTGGGGTTCCGCATGGGGAACTACATCCTCACCGACGGGGCCGAGGTGGAGATGAAGGCCGATATCAAGCGGGTGCGCTATCTCCTCCTTTTCGGGGCCAATATCTTTTCCGCCGGGCAACCCGGCCCCACCACCCTGGGGGCCATCCTGGCCCGGCGGGTGGCCCGGGGCGAGGTCAGGGTGGTGATCGTGGACCCCCGGGGCCACGAGGCCCTGTCCCTGGCCCACGCCTGGCTTCCCGTGCGCCCCGGGGAGGACGGGGCACTCGCCCTGGGAATGCTCCGGGTGATGCTCGAGGAGGGTCTTTACGACCGGGCCTTCCTGGAACTACCCTCGGAGGAAGCGGCCCGGGCCGCCGGGCGCAACACCTTCACCAACGCCACCCACCTGGTGGTGGTCGAAAAGGACCACCCCCTTTACGGACGCATCCTCCGGGTGAGGGACCTTTCCGGTCTCCCGGGCCCGGAGGAGGACCCGGTGGTGGTCTGCGGGGGCGCTCTGGCCCCGGCCTCAGGCGCTCGCCGGGCGGAGCTCTTGTGGGAGGGCCGGGTTCGGCTTTCCGATGGCTCCCGGGTCAGGGTGAAAACCGCCTTTTCCCTCTTCCGGGAGGCGGTCCTTGCGCACCCGCTGGAATATTACGCCGAGCGCTCCGGGATACCCGCCGAGAAGATCCGCCGGATCGCCCGGGAGTTTGCCGCCTTCGCCCCGGCCTCCGCGGCGCACGCCTATCACGGCGGGGGAAACTATCCGGGCGGAGCCTATGCCAGCTACGCCATCGCCCTTCTCAATGTGCTGGCGGGAAACGTGAACCGCCGGGGAGGATACCTTCCCCGCGGGGCCGCAGCCGGCAACTGGCGCCGGGGAATTTACGACCTCACCCGCTTCCCCGGAGCCCTTAAACCCCGCGGAGTCAAGATCTCGCGGGAAAAATACGCCTACGAGAAGACCTCGGAATTCCGGCGGAAGGGATATCCGGCCCGGCTCCCCTGGTTCCCCTTCACCAAAGGGGGACTTTCGGTCTCCGCCCTTAAGGGTATCGCCGCGGGGTACCCTTATCCGGTAAAGATCCTCTTCACCTACTTCTTCAACCCGGTCTATAGCGTTCCCGGAGGAAGGGAATTCGAAAAGGCCCTTTCCGACCCGGAACGGGTACCCCTTCATGTCTCCATCGATGTCACCGTAAACGAGACCAATGTCTATGCCGACTACATCGTCCCGGATGTGACCTATCTCGAAGGCCACTACGGTTTTCTCACCCCTCATGCCCCGGGGGAACACTTCACCGCGGTGCGCACCCCGGTGGTGGAACCGCTTACCGGCCGCACCCGGGACGGAAGGCCCTTCTCCCTTGAGACCTTTCTCATCGATCTCGCCTGCCACCTGGGGCTTCCGGGTTTCGGGGAGAAGGCCATACCGGACCGCCGGGGCCGGCTCCTTCCCCTGCGGGAGGCCGAGGATTTCTACCTGCGGGGCATGGCCAACCTTGCGGAAAACGCGGGCCTTCCCGAGGCCCCGGCGGAGGAGGTGGCTTTCGTGGAAAGAAACTACCCCGTGGCCCGAAAGAAAAACCTCCTTCCCGGGCGGGAGTGGCGCCGGGTGGTCACTCTGCTTGCCCGGGGCGGGGTCTTCCGCAGCGAGGAGGAACTCTTCGACTCCCGGGGGAACTTCCGGGGGAGGGTGAAGAAACTCCATCTCTGGAACGAACGCCTGGCCGCATCCGGCTCCGGACTCTCGCCGGAAAGGTTCCACGGCACGGTGCGCTACCAGGAAAAACGCCCCTTCTGGGGAGAAGCCCCGGAGGATCTTCCCTTCCTCCTGATCACCCACAAGCTCGCCCTCCACACCCAGTCGCGCACCATTTGTTATCGCCGGGCCCTGGCCCTCTGCCCGGAGCCCCCGCTTCTCCTCCATCCCGAAGAGGCCCGGAAACTGGGGCTTTCCTCCGGGGATCGGGTCCGGATTCGCTCCCGGGCTCTCCCCGAGGGAGCGGTGGCGCGGGTGGAGGTCTCCGAAAGGGTGCGTCCGGGCTGCGTGGTCCTTCCCCATCATTACGGACACTGGCAACACGGGGCGGGAAGACTCCTCGTCCCCGGGGCGGAGAGGGTCTTTCTCGGCGGAAAGGAGGTGGCCCGGGGTGAGGAGGTGAAACCCGACCCTTCCCGGGCCCGGGGCCTGGCCCCCAATCTCCTTTTCGGGGTAAGGCTTGATCCGCTCGGCGGCATCCCGGACTTCAGCCTCGAACGAGTAAAACTGGAAAAGGTTTAAGGAGGAAGGACCTTGCTTAAAAAGATTTCGGTTCTCGTCCTTTTCCTGCTGGTGGTTCTCCCCGGGTTTTCCCGGGCGGAGGATACCGTTTCCGGAAGGATCATCTGGCGCGTAAAGATCCATCCCCGCGAGAAGGCCTCAAGGGCCAGGCTCTGGCTCCCCTATCCCCCCACCACCCCGGTCCAGCGGGTAACCGATCTTCGTCTGCGGGGCAACTATCGCCGGCACGGGTTTTACACCGATCCCCGCGGGAACCTCATTCTCTACTTTGAATGGGACCTCACCCGCACCCGGCATCCGGAGCTTGAGGTCTCCTATGGGGTCCGGCGACGGGAGGTGGTGCGTCGGGATCTTCCGCCGGCCCTTCCCGCTTACGACCCCGCGGTATTCGGTCCCTATCTTTCGGCCAATCGCTACCTTGTCCTGAACGAGAAGGTGCGGGCTCTGGCCGAAAGGATTACCGCCGGAAGGAAGACCGTTCCGGAGAAGGCCCGGGCCATCTACGACTGGGTGATCCGGAACCTTAGGCGCGACCCGCGGGTTAAGGGTTGCGGAAGGGGCATCGTCTGCGAGGTCCTCAGGCGGAGGTGCGGAAAGTGTGCGGACCTCAATTCGGTTTTTGTGGCTCTCTTGCGGGCGGCGGGGATTCCGGCCCGGGAGGTCTTCGGCCTGAGGCTCGGGCGTAAGCCCGGCGAGACCCTCACCGGGGCCCAGCACTGCTGGGCGGAGTTCTTTGTCCCGGGTTACGGGTGGGTGCCGGCCGACCCCGCGGATGTGCTCAAAGCCGCCCTGGTGAAAGGCCTTTCCCCCACCGCACCGGAACTTAAGTCCGTGAGGGAGTATTACTTCGGGGCCGTGGATGCCTATCGTCTGGCCTTCACCCACGGAAGGGATCTTATTTTAAACCCCCCGCAGCAAGGCCCGCCCATCAATTACTTCGTCTATCCCTACCTCGAGATGGACGGATATCCGATCGATCCCTTCCTGGGAAGGGAGCTGGAGTTCGATATCCTCTGGGAACCCTCCCGGAACTAGGGCACCACCAGCACCGCCGTTTTCTCGGAATGTCCGATCACCTTGGCCGTAACGCTTCCCATGAAAAATCTTTTCAGCCCGGTCTTACCGTAAGCCCCCATAATGATCAGATCCGCCTTTTCGTCCTGAGCGATGCGCACGATGACCTCCGCCGGATTTCCCACCACCGGAAGGATCTCCAGCTTTACCCGGGAGGGCAATTCCTCCTCTTCCGCCAGGACCCGGAAGGCCTGAAGAATGGTGCTGGCCAGGGGTAACTCCTCCTCCCGGTGAGCCACACTCACCCCCACCAGTTTCTTAACATAGGTACAGCGCTTGGCCATATTGATGGCTTCCTTTTCGGCCTTTTTGGCATGATAGGAGCCATCGGTAGCCACGAGCAGGGTCTCGCCGCGAACCTCGGCCTCCCGGGGAACCACCATCACCTTACAGGGAGCATAGCCGATAACCTTCTGCGCCACGCTTCCCATGAGGAGTTTTTCCAGCCCCCCGTGGCCCCTCTTTCCCAGAATGATCAGACCCGCCTGCCGTTTTCGGGCCTCCTCCACAATGACCTTCCAGGCCTCGGGAAGTTCATGGATGATAATCTCGGCCTCTCCCCCTTCCTTCTCCACCATGCTTTTGATCTCTTCCAGAAAAGACCGGTGTTCCTCAGGGATCCCTTTTATGGCCTCTAAGAGCGCCTCGGGAATCTCGGGGTAATATTCCCGCACATAAAGAATGTAAAGCTTGGCCTTACACTCCAGGGCAAAACTCACCGCCTGCTGGACCGCACCCCGACATTCCTCGGAGGCGTCCACCGCCAAAAGTACGGTCTTTATGTCGCCCATTAAATGCGTTTTGGCTTCTTCCATCCAAAACACCTCCTAAATTTTGACATTCTATTTACTTTTTAACTTATATACGTATCGCTAGTCAAGCAAAAAGCCGAATATTTTCGAGTCTTTATTCTATAAAAAGAGCGCTTAAAATGTCTTTTTGGGAATAATCGGCCTTTTTGTGTGCGGATATTATCGGATGGATAAGGTCCTGTGGATCTTTCTGGGGATAGCCGGGCCGCTCATCCTTTTTAAGCTCGTCTATGCCCTTTCCACGGCTCTGGTCCTTCCCCGCACCCGCGGGGCCATGTTCGTGGGAACCTCGCGCCGAAAGATCCGGGCCATTCTGGAGGAGCTTTCGCTTTCACCCTCGGCCCGGGTGGTGGACCTGGGCTGCGGCGACGGGCGATTCCTGCGGGCGGTGTGGCGGCGCTACCGGGTGCGGGCCGTGGGATACGAGATCAATCCCTTCGCCTGGGTTCTTGCCCGGAGCTTAAACGCCCTTTTTCGGGTGCCGGCGGAGGTGCGTTTCGGGGATTTCATGCAGGCCGACCTTTCCGGCTATGACCTCATCTTCTGCTATCTTTTCCCGGATGTGTTGCCCCGGTTGGAGGAAAAGATCCGGCGCGAGGCCCGTCCCGGAACCTTCATCGTGAGCGCCAATTTTCCCCTTCCGGGCCTTAAACCCCAAAAGGTCCTTCACCTGGATGATCCCGTCTATTTTTACCGTCTGTAACCCTCAGATCCCGGTGGGGAACTTGGGAAGATGCCTTAAGGCCTCCTGGATCTTTTCCTCGGGATACTCGTAGTCCTCAAGACGGCCCTCGAGATAGGCGTCGTAAGCCGCAAGGTCAAAGTGCCCGTGCCCGCTGAAGTTAAAGACGATAACCTTTTCCTCCCCGGTCTCTCGTGCGCGCAGGGCCTCGTCCACCGCCGCGCGGATGGCGTGGCTGGTCTCCGGAGCCGGGATGATCCCCTCGGTGCGGGCAAAAAGCACCGCGGCCTCGAAACAGGCGGTCTGGGGATAGGCCCGGGGTTTGACGATTCCGGCCTTCACCAGCTGACAGACCAGCGGGGCGTCGCCGTGATAACGCAGACCCCCGGCGTGAATCCCCGGAGGCTCGAAGGTATGCCCCAGGGTGTACATGAGAAGAAGCGGGGTGAGACCGGCGGTATCCCCGTAATCGTAAGTATAAACACCTTTGGTAAGCGTAGGGCAGCTCGCCGGCTCCACGGCGATGACCTCCGCGGAAAGACGCCCCTCCAGGATCTCCCCGACAAAGGGAAAGGTAAAGCCCCCGAAGTTGCTCCCCCCGCCCACACAGGCGATAAGGATATCGGGTTTCTCCTCCGCGAGGGCGAGTTGTTTCCGGGTCTCAAGCCCGATCACCGTCTGGTGAAGCAGCACATGGTTGAGCACGCTTCCCAGGGCGTAGTTGGTGTCCTCGTGGGTGGCGGCATCCTCCACGGCCTCGGAGATGGCGATCCCCAGGCTTCCCGGAGTCTCGGGGTTTTCGGCCCGGATGCGGCGGCCGGCCTCGGTGCGCTCCGTGGGCGAGGGAAAGACCTCGGCCCCCCAGAGGTGCATCAGGGTGCGCCGGTAGGGTTTCTGTTCATAGCTCACCCGCACCATATAGACCGTGCACTCAAGGTCAAAGAGCCGGCAGGCCAAGGAAAGGGCGCTTCCCCACTGTCCGGCCCCGGTTTCGGTAGCCAGTCTCCGGATGCCCTCCTTCTTGTTGTAATAGGCCTGGGCCACCGCGGTATTGGGCTTATGGCTTCCCGGGGGGCTTACACTTTCGTCCTTGTAATAGATGCGGGCCGGGGTCTTTAAGGCCTCCTCCAGGGCCCGGGCCCTCCTCAAAGGGGTGGGACGCCAGAGACGATAAACCCTCCGCACCTCCTCCGGGATCTCGATCCAGGGCTCCTGGCTCATCTCCTGTTCGATAAGGGCCCGGGGAAAGATCCGCAGAAGGTCCTCGGGGTTTACGGGCCTTCCGGTGCGCGGATCAAGCGGCGGAGCCGGAGGCTCCGGAAGCCGGGGAATAATATTGAACCAGGCCTCGGGGAGTTCCTTTTCCGGAAGTAAAATTTTATTTTCCGCAGACATGCGCACCCTCCGGTAGAGATCTCCGGAGGGTTAGCTTAGCAGACCGCCCGGCGAAAAGCAAAAAGGGGAAAGGGCGGTCATAAGCCGGGTTCTGTAGCCCCGCGGGGCTTTCGCCCCTGCGGGGTGGCGGCCATTCCTCTGGGCGGCCGGTTACCCGGCCACTCAAGCGGCCTACCCGGGGGCATCGGGCGGGCCACCCTCAAGCGCCCCCCTATGCGGCCTTTCTCCGGGCGGGGTTTGCCGTGCCTCCCTCCCTTGCGGGAGGGAGCGGTGGGCTCTTACCCCACCGTTTCACCCTTACCCCGGAAGAACCCGGGGCGGTCTGTTTTCTGTGGCACTTTCCAGGGGTTACCCCCTCCGGGTGTTACCCGGCGCCCTGCCCTGCGGAGCCCGGACTTTCCTCCGGAGGCTCGACCACCTCCGGCGGCCGCCGACCGCCCTTTCCCTTAATCCAAAGTTAAGGGTTTCCTCCCTCCCTTTCAAGCCGGGCCTGATGATATTCCCTGAGGAGTTCGTCTATAAGCTCCTGCACCGAAACGATACGATCCACCCGCCAGGCGTTGGCCCCGGCAAAAACGAAACCGGCCTCCAGGTTTCCGCGCTGGGCATTGATCAGGGCCGCGGCGATACAGTAGGGACTCTTCCGGTAATCGCAACTCCGCAGACAGTGATACATGCACCGGTAGGGCCGCTTCTCTCCGGCTTCCACCTTGCGCAGGAAAGACCCCCGAAGGGCCCTTCCGGGAAGCCCCACCGGACTCCTGATGATGGTAAGGTCCTCCTTACCGGCCCTGAGAAAGGCTTCCTTGAAGGCCGGAGAGGCATCGCACTCATGGGTGGCCACGAAACGGGTACCCATCTGGACCCCGGAGGCCCCGATCTCGTGAAGATAACGGTAAATATCATAGCCGGTGTAGATCCCCCCGGCGGCGATTACGGGTATGGCCTTTCCGGCCCGGTCCTCAAAGGGTTTGAGGGCCTCGATCACCCGGGGAACCAGAACCTCCAGGCGGGACTCCGGAGCCTCCAGTTCCTTAACGGAGAAACCCAGGTGCCCTCCGGCCTGAGGACCCTCCACCACCACGGCGTCCGGCACACAGCCGTATTTTTTCCACCAGCGCTGGGCCACGAGTTTCGCGGCCCGGGGGGAGGACACGATGGGAGCCAGCTTGGTGCGTGAACCCTCGGGACGAAGTTCGGGAAGATTAAGGGGCAACCCGGCCCCGGAAAAGATGATGTCCGCTCCGGCCTCGCAGGCCGCCTGCACCAAGGGTTCAAAATCCGTAAGGGCCACCATGATGTTTACGCCTATGATCCCCTCCGGGGCCTTCTCCCTGGCCAGCGCAATCTGGCGCTTGAGCCCCCGGATGTTGGCCCGGGTGGGATCCCGGAAAAATTCCGCCTCCCCCTCGTAAAAACCCACCAGCGCCGCGGAGATAACCCCAATGCCCCCGGCCCGGGCCACCGCGGAGGCCAGACCGGCCAGCGAAATTCCCACCCCCATCCCTCCCTGAACGATGGGGATCGGAGCGGTCAAATCACCGATGCGCAAAGGAGGAATTCCGTTCATCATAGCCTTTACCTTTTCCAAAAAGTAACCGTAAATCTAACACGAGCCCTTACCGCTGCAAACTCTCTAAACCTTTGCTATAATTAAAAAGATGGCCCGACTCTGCACGCTCAAGGATTGGCTGGAGGCCTTTGAACGAAAACAGGAAGACGACCTTCGCTTCTTCCGGGAGATTCTCTCCCGGGGGGAGGTGGTCTCCGGTCTTTCCCGGGAACTGCGCCGACGCCTGCGGGAGCGCCAGGCCTATTCCTCCTTCTTTAAACGTCTCTCCTGGCATCATCTTTCGGCGGAGGAACTTTCCTGGTGTGAAAAAAAGATGGAAGAGATCCTGCAACGGGAGGACGAACTCCGCCGCCTGCTGGATCATCTCCTCAACTGGCTGGAAAAAGCCCCCTAAAGCAGGACCTTTCCGGTCATCTCCGCCGGGATCTCCAGCCCCATGAGATAGAGACCGGTGGGGGCTATGTCCGCAAGGATCCCTTCCTTTAAACGAGACCCCTTGAACCGGTCGTCCACCAGATAAAAGGGCACCGGATTGGAGGTGTGCGCGGTGTGGGGGTGTCCGGATTCATCGGCCATGACCTCGCAGTTTCCGTGATCCGCGGTCACGATAACCGGGCCTCCGTGTGTCTCCCGAAAGACCCGGATCACCCGTCCCACGCATTCGTCCACCACCCGCACCGCCTTGATGGCCGCCGAAAGCACCCCGGTATGTCCCACCATGTCGCCGTTAGCGAAATTGAGCACCACCAGCCCGTAACGTTTTTCCCTCAGACGACGTTCCAGTTCCGCGGTAACCTCATAGGCGCTCATCTCCGGCTTGAGGTCGTAGGTGGGCACGTCGCGGGGAGAGGGAATCAGTTTTCTCTCCTCGCCGGGAAAGGTCTTCTCGTCCCCTCCGTTGAAGAAATAGGTTACGTGAGCGTATTTCTCGGTCTCGGCGATCCGCAACTGGATCAATCCGGCCCGACTGACCTCCTCCCCGAAGATCCGGTGCAATTTTTCCGGAGGAAAGGCCACCGGAAGATGGAAATGTTCATCATAAAGGGTGAAGCAGACGAAGTAAGCCAGCTGAGGCCATTTTTCCCGGCTAAATTCCTCAAAATCCGGATCGGTGAGGGCCCGGGTGAGCTGACGGGCCCGGTCGGCCCGAAAGTTGAAAAAGACCACCGCATCCCCGTCGTCTATGGTGGCCACCGGACGACCGTCTTCCGTGATCACCGTGGGTTGAATGAACTCGTCGGTCTCCCCCCGGGCGAAGGCCTCGCGCACCGCGGTGAGAGGATCCGGAGCGGTAAGACCCCGCCCCATCACCAGGGCTTCATAGGCCCGACGGGTGCGATCCCAGCGCCGGTCCCGATCCATGGCGTAATAACGACCGGATACCGTGGCCACCCTGCCGCAGGAAAGCTCGTCCATCTTCTGTAAAAGGGCCTCCAGGAAACGATCCGCCACATCCGGGGCGGTATCCCTTCCGTCGGTAAAGGCATGCACAAAGACCCGATCGGAAAGCCCCTCCCGGGCGTAAAGTTCCAGCAGGGCAAAGAGATGTTCGATATGGGAATGCACTCCGCCATCGGAAACCAGACCCAGGAGATGGATCTTCCCTCCGGTCCCCCGCACCTTCTCCGCCACCTTAAGGAGTTCGGGGTTTTTAAAGAAGGTGCCCTCCCGAATGGCCCGATTGATGCGGGTAAGATCCTGATAGACGATGCGCCCGGCCCCGATATTGAGATGACCCACCTCGGAGTTTCCCATCTGGCCCTCGGGGAGCCCCACGGCCTCGCCCGAGGCCCGCAGCAGGGTGAAGGGATATTCCGCCTTCAGGGCATCCAGATGAGGGGTGCCGGCCAGCCGAACGGCATTGGCCCGCTCCTCCTCCCGCCAGCCCCATCCGTCCATGATAATCAGAAGCAGAGGCTTAATCTCGGACAAGGCTTTCCTCCTTCTGAAGATCCTCCGGCTCTATCCGCGGGGCTTCGACCCAGAGACCCTCCAGATCATAGACCTGACGCACCGGCTCATAGAAGAGATGCACCACGGCATCGCCGTAATCCATGACCACCCAGTGCCCCTGGGTAAGCCCCTCCACCCCGGAGGGAGGTATTCCCAGCCGCGCGGTCTCGGATTCCAGGAAATCGGCCAGACCCTGAACATGCCGGGCCGAACGCGCACTGGCAATGAGGATAAAATCCGTATAGGAAGATCGACCCCGTACATCCAGTACCACCAGATCCTCGCCCTTCTTCTCCCGGATCAGACGGATCAGCAGGCGCACCAGCTCCAGAGAATCAAAGGCCATCTACAGACGACCCTCCGTGACCAGCCGGGCAAAATGCTCGAAACTGCGATCATAGGTGCGCTCGGCCTCCGGAGGAAAACAACAGGCCGGAAGCTGGCGCATGGAAAGATGATACTTCAAACACTCACAACATATCCCCTTCTTCGGACAGGGTTCATAGGTGCAGTTACAACGTTTGAGATTGGATTCCCTCTTACATTCCATCGTCTCCCTCCTTCCTCAAAAGTTAAGACCTTCCAGGGAGTATTCCAGTATCTTCTCCAGCCGTTCCGGAGGATCCTTACGGTGAAAATGACAGGCATTGCAGGAATTGGGCTGTTTTTCGAAACTTCCGATCTTAAGGGTCCAGGAGGGAAAGACCACCCGGAACTGGTGGCTGTGAATATCCCGCACCAGCCCCCTGCGGGCCACCAGGGGCATGTGACATCCCACACAGATGTTCACACTATGGATCCCGTGAACCCCCTTGTTCTTTACCTGATGACATTTACGACACAACAAACTTCCCGGAAGCTTGGTCTGAAACCGGTTGGCCCGACCTTTACTGTGGACCTCATGACAGTCCCAGCACATGACCCCGGCACGCGAGTGATTGCTCTTTAACCAGTCGTTATACTGTTCATAATTGGCCTTGGGACTTCCGTCCGGATAAAGAATGGGCTTAAGGATAAAGGTGAATTCGAAGGATTTGCCCGGCAGATAGCCCCGGGGATAACGGTACCGACCATCCGGGGTTTCTCCCCGGCTGTGGCAGGCTCCGCAGACCATGGCCGCTATCCGGTAGTTGGGGATCCGGGCCGGATTGACGATGGTTTCGAATTTCTTTTCCGCAGGGGCCTCTATGTGCTTCTCTCCGGGACCGTGGCAGGCCTCGCAACCCACGCCCAGCTCGCGAAAACGGGTGACCAGGCGCTTACCCCGCCTTTCCAGCCGGAGACCGGTTACATGACAGCCCATGCATTTTTCCTGATACAAAGTGGAGGGCCAGTAATCGTTGAGGTCCCACTTTTCTCCCTCCACCACCCAGCTCAGGGGAAGAATGCGCAGTTCTCCGTTCGGAAGCTCGGTAATGAAGAGCTCCTTCCAGGTCCCGCCCAGGATGTATTTGACCCGGTAAGCCTCGGTCTTACCGTTGTGGGTGATTTCCATCCAGAATTCCCGCCCCCGGCGAAAGAGACGGAACTTTCGACGCCCGAAACGCAGAACCACGTTGTTCCAGGGAAGAATCAGGGTTTCATCCGTGGCTTCCTTGAGCATGTAAGGATGAAGGGTGGAGCGCCAGCCCCGATAGATCTGGGGATGACACCTCTTGCAGGCCCTGGAACCCACGTAGGAGTTAGCTCCCGCCGGAAGGCTCCACAAACCCAGGATTATCACGGTGATCAAAAGGCCTCTAAACATCCAGTTCTCGGTACTCCATGGCGTGGGTCTGAATAAACTCCCGACGCGGTTCCACCTTCTCCCCCATAAGAGTGGTGAAGAGTTCATCGGCTTCGGCCGCGTCCTGGACCTCCACCCGGAGAAGGGTCCGACGCTCCGGGTCCATGGTGGTTTCCCAGAGCTGCGAGGGGTTCATCTCCCCCAGCCCCTTATAGCGCTGGATGTGCAACCCCTTTCGACCCAGTTCCCGTACCCGCGAAAGAATAGAGGAAAGTCCGGAAACCAGATCCTCCCAGACTCCGGTATCCTCCCCTACCTCCAGACGGACCTCCTTCCCCAGATAGGGTTCCAGTTTTCCGTAATAACGCAACACCTCCCGAAACTCGCGCCGGGTGGGTAACTCCGGCCCCACGGAAAAGGAAACATAGCCGCCCCGGCTGGAGGTGACCTCGAACTCGTAAGCGGATTCGCGGTGGGTGCTGGGTTTCACCCGGCCCACCGCATATCCCCTTTCCCTGAACACCCGGGTAAGCTCCCTCACCCTCTCCTCGTCATCGAAGTGATCCGCCCGGGTGAACCCCTGTCGCACCAGGATGAGGACCCCCTCCGGAGGGATACCCCGGCGCAGGAGTTCGGAAAGGGCCCTTTCCAGCCCGGCCAGATGTTCCAGAACCGTGCGCGTCTCCGGGGAGGGAAGCTCTCTTTCCCCCACCTTCAGCTTAACCTGCTTAAGGGCCCGGGTGAACAGATAGGCATCCAGTTCGGCATCGTCCTTGAGATAGACGTCCTTCTTGCCCTCGTTTACCCGGTAAAGAGGCGGTTGAGCGATATAGAGCCAGCCCCGCTCGATGATCTCGGTCATCTGGCGATAAAAGAAGGTGAGGAGCAGGGTGCGAATATGGGCCCCGTCCACATCCGCATCGGTCATGATGATGATGCGCCGGAAACGACTCCGGTCGGCATCAAAGTCCGGACCGATACCGGCTCCCAGGGAGGCCACCAGCTGCTTGATCTCCTCGGAGGAAAGGACCTTGTCTATGCGGGCCTTTTCCACGTTGAGGATCTTTCCCCGCAGGGGGAGAATGGCCTGGAAACGTCGATCCCGGGCCTGCTTGGCCGAACCACCGGCTGAATCTCCCTCCACCAGGAAGAGTTCCCGTTTTTCCGGATCCTTTTCCTGGCATTCGGCCAGTTTCCCGGCGGTGAGCACCTCCAGGGCCTCGCCCTTTTTGCGGGCGATCTCCCGGGCCTTGCGGGCCGCCTCCCGGGCCCGGGCCGCCTGCACCACCCGGGTGGCGATCCGTCGGGCCTCCGAGGGATTCTCCTCCAGGAAACGCATCAAACCCTCAAAGACTATGGACTCCACCAGGGGCTTGATCTCGCTGTTTCCCAGTTTCATCTTGGTCTGGCCCTCGAATTGAGGGTCCGGCATCCGGATGGAGATCACCGCGCAGAGACCCTCCCGCACATCCTCGCCCTCGAGTTTGACCCGCAGGTTCTTGGGTAACCCCTCGGCCCCGGCGAGATAACGATTGAGAGCCCGGGTAAGTGCGGTCCGGAAACCCACCACATGGGTGCCGCCCTCCCGGGTGTGAATATTGTTCACATAGGCGTAAAGGGTCTCGGTGTAGCCGTTATGATACTGAAGGGCCACCTCCACCTGCACCAGATCCCTTTCGCCGGAGATGTAAACCACCTTCCGGTGTACCGGTTCCCGTTTCCGGTTCAGATGTTGCACGAATTCGACCAACCCGCCCCGGAAATGGAACTTTTCCTCGGCTCCGCTTCTTTCGTCCCGAAGATAAAAACGTACCTGCGGATTCAGAAAGGCCAGTTCCCGCAGACGATGCCGGACCACCTGGTAGTCGAATTCCTGTTCCCCGAAGATCTCCGGATCGGGTTTGAAGGTGATCCTGGTCCCGGAACGCTGGGTGCGACCGATCTCCTCCACCGGCCCCTCGGGTACCCCCCGGGAATATCTCTGACGATAGATCCTGCCCTCCCGGTGCACCTCCGCCACCAGCCATTCCGAAAGGGCATTGACCACCGAAACCCCCACCCCGTGCAGACCACCGGAAACCTTGTAGGCCGTTTTCTCGAACTTTCCCCCGGCGTGCAGCCGGGTCATGACCACCTCCAGGGCCGAAACCCCCTCCTGGGGATGGATATCCACCGGAATGCCGCGACCGTTGTCCTCCACCGTGGCCGAACCATCGGCATGGAGGATCACCCGGATCCGATCGCAGTAACCGGCCAGGGCCTCGTCAACCGCGTTGTCCAGGACCTCCCAGAGGAGATGATGAAACCCCTCCGGCCCGGTGGAACCGATGTACATGGCCGGCCTTACCCGCACCCCCTCCAGACCGGAAAGCACCCTTATGGCTTCCGCACCGTAAGCCTGTACCATCTTCGACCCTCACCTATACCGCCATGGGCATGACCAGGGCCAGAAACCCCGGATCCTCCGGACCGGTTATCCGACAGGGGGTGCGCTCGGAACCGATGTCCAGTTCCACCTCCTCGGACTCCATTACGTTGAAGACATCCAAAAGATACCGGGCATTGAAGTTGATGGTGAAGGGGTCGCCCTCGTAGGAAAGAGGCAGTCTCTCCCGGGCCTCCCCCAGTTCCCCTCCGCTTCCGGTAAGGACCACCTCTCCGGGAGCGAAATCGAAACGTACCACCCGGTATTTGTCCGAGGCCAGAAGACTGACCCGTTTCAGGGCCTCGGCCAGTCGTTCCCGATGTACCAGAACCCTCCGGCCCGGATCCCTGGGAATTACCGCCCGGTAGTCCGGAAACTGCCCCTCGATCAGCCGGGCCAGCAATATTCCCTCCGTGGAGGAAACTACAAAATGATGGTCCTGGATCCCCAGACGCACCACCACCTCCTCGGAGGCTATGCGTTTTATCTCCTGAGCGGCCTTGCGCGGGACAATAACCCCCTCCTCCAGGGGAAGAACCTCCACCCCGGGCACCTCCCGATCCACCAGGGAAAGCCGGTGTCCGTCCGTGGCCACCAGCCGCAGGTTCTCTCCCTCGCGGGTAACCAGGATCCCGGAAAGGGCGTACCGGGCCTCATCCGTGGCCGCAGCATAAAGGGTCTTCTCCAGCATCTCCTCCAGGGTCTCACCCGGTACCTCCACCACGGTTTCCCCGGAAATATCGGGCAGGCTGGGAAAATCCTCCGGGGCAAAGGTGGAGAGACGATAGGTGATATCCTGATCCAGATCCCTTATCTCTACCCCTCCTTCCACCTCCCCTTCCAGGATCAGGGTTTCCCGGGGAAAGTTCCGTACGATTTCATAAAACTTCCGGGCCGGAAGACAGAAGGCCCCTTCTCCCTCCATCTCCACCGGGACCTCTCCCCGGTAGCCGATCTCCAGATCCGTGGCCGAAAGGCTCAGGACGTTCTCCCGCCCCTCCACCAGGACGGTGGAAAGAATGGCCATGGAGGACTTTCGATCCGCAACGGCCTGAACCCGATTGAGGATCTTAAGGAGTTTCTCCCGTTCTATTACTGCCTTCATCTTTATAAACTCCTTTTAGAGATTCTTGATAAGAGGGCCGGTATTGCACCGGGTAAGCATAACCCCTGAAGATAGCGCCGGTAACGGTTCCTGCCGGGGGTGAAAAACTCGGTGAAAAACTTGGTGGGCAGACCCGAAGCCGGATTTCCACCGGGTTTTCCACCGGGATTTGAGTTATAAAATCCACCGGGGGTTTCTTCCCCCTTCGGTTATGCGCAAGGGATCGGGTATCCATTTTTCAGGTCGTAATGATCTTAAAAAGGCCCGGTTTAAAAGATCTTTCCCGGGGATTATACTACAGAGCACTTATGAGGGGAAGGCGCATCGAATATCTAAGGGACCTTAATCCGGCCCAGCTGGAGGCGGTACGGACCCTCTTCGGTC
>DRMH01000136.1 GCA_011322625.1 Thermosulfurimonas dismutans
CGGTAAAATTCGCCGGGGAGGAAATGAACCCCTGGGGGAGAGAGGTTAGAGACTTGACCTGTGCCAGAGAAAAAGATAATATTGTAGATATAAAAAGTCCATAAAAGGAGCTTTGGGGATGGGTAAGGAACCCTGGCTGGAGGTAAGGGATCTCTGGGTAGAGGTGGAAGGTAAGGAGGTGCTCAAGGGGGTAAGTCTGGTTCTTCCGCGGGGGGAGACGCATGCGCTTTTCGGGCGCAACGGTTCCGGCAAGACCACCCTCCTCATGACCATAATGGGGTTTCCGGCCTATAAGGTTCGTCACGGGCAGATCCTTTTTAAGGGCGAGGATATTACCTCCCTCCCTCCTTATGAACGAGCCAAGCGGGGTATCGGGATCATGTTTCAGCGGCCTCCCACCATTCGGGGGGTAAAATTAAGGGAGATGCTCAAACTATGTGCCAAGGACAACGGTATCCGGATCGAGGAACTGGCCCGGGAGTTCGGTTTTGAGGGGTTTCTGGACCGGGATGTAAACCGGGGTTTTTCCGGGGGAGAATTGAAAAAGAGCGAACTCCTGCAACTCCTGATCCAGGATCCGGACCTGGTTCTCCTGGATGAGCCGGAATCCGGTGTGGATATGGAGAACCTTCAGGTTATCGGAAGGATGATCCGGCGCCTTCTGCAAAAGGATACCCATCGGCCGCGCACCAAAAGCGGGCTCATCATTACCCATACCGGTTTTATCCTTCAATTTGTACCCGCGGATCTCGGTTACGTAATGATAGACGGCACCATCTACTGTCAGGGTAATCCGCAGGAGATCTTTGAGGGAATCCAAAAACACGGCTATGAGGAGTGCATATCATGTCTGAGAAGGATAGAAGAATAAGACCCAGGATAGAGGATTTTCGTCCGGCCAAGGAAGGGCATATTCCCCGTTCTCTGGAGGAGCTTTCCCCGGAGGAATGGGCCCGGCTTAAAGAGGTGGGTATAGAACCCGAGGCCCCGCGCGAGGGAGAATTCTTCCAGGCCGACGCCCGGGTGGTTCACTGTCGAACCCTTCCCGAGGGTCTGGAGCTCCTTCCCATAACCGAGGCCCTGCGGAAATACGATTGGATAGAGGAATACTGGTGGAAGACCGTGGATCGGGACAAAGACGAATACACCCGGGCCACCGATGAGGATCTGGATGACGGATATTTTATTCGGGTCCTTCCGGGGGTCCGGCTGATCTATCCCGTTCAGACCTGTCTTTACATCCGGACGCCGGGGGTGGTGCAGAAGGTCCACAACCTCATCATCGTGGAGGAGGGAGCGGAACTCAATCTCATTACCGCCTGTACCACCCATCCCGGGGTGCGCTCGGGTTTCCATATCGGGGTATCCGAGTTTTATGTGAAACGTAAGGGGAAACTAACCTTCACCATGATCCACAACTGGGCCGACGAGACTTACGTTCGTCCGCGAACCGGGGTTAGGGTGGAGGAGGAGGGTACTTATATTTCCACCTATGTCACCCTGCACCCGGTGGCCAGTGTACAGTCCATGCCGGTCTGTCGTCTGGTGGGGGAGGGGGCGCGAGCGGTTTTTGGCTCGGTGGTGGTGGCCCCCCGGAATTCCTATCTGGATCTGGGGGCGGTGGTGTCACTCGAGGCCCCGAACAGCCGGGCGGAGATTATTTCCCGAAGTGTTAGCACCGGCGGGGAATCCATCGCCCGGGGGCACCTCATAGGACGGGCCCCTCAGATCAAGGCCCATCTCGAATGCCAGGGGCTCATGCTTTCCGATGAAGGGGCCATCAAGGCCATACCCCAGCTCGATGCCTATTACGCCCATGTGGACATGTCTCACGAGGCCGCGGTGGGAAAGATCGCCCAGGAGGAGATAGAGTACCTCATGGCCCGCGGTCTCTCCGAGGAAGAGGCCACCTCTCTTATTGTGCAGGGGTTTCTCTCGGTGCGGATCGAGGGGCTGCCCGCGGAACTTCAGAAGAGGATCGATCAGGCCGTGGCCCTGGCTCGACAGGGGCTTTAGGGATGCGCTACAAACCCTGGCTGGCTTCCCTGAAACCCTATCCTCCCGGAAAATCCCTGGAGGAAGTGCGCAGGGAGCTGGGGCTGCAGGGGCCCATATATAAACTGGCCTCTAACGAAAACCCCCTGGGGCCCTCCCCCCTGGCCATCGAGGCCATGAAGGCCTATCTCTCCCAGGTACATCGATACCCCGAGGCCTCCAATCGGGAGCTGGCCGAAGCCCTGGCCCGGAGGTTCGATCTGGATCCGGAAAAGGTGGTGGTGGGCAACGGTTCCAACGAGGTGCTGGATCTCCTGATCAAGGCCCTGGTATCCCCCGGAGACGAGATCCTGATGAGTGAACCCTCCTTTCTTATGTATGAAAAACTGGGGGCCGCCGCCGGGGCCAGGATAAAAAGGGTCCCCCTGCGGAATTATCGCCATCACCTGGAGGGCTTCCTTGCGGCCTGTACCCCCCGTACCCGAATCATCTTCCTGGATCACCCTCACAATCCCACGGGTTCGGTGCTGGGCCGGGAGGAGATGGAGGCCTTCCTTAAGGCCCTGCCCGAGGAGGTGCTGGTGGTGATAGACGAGGCCTACGGGGAGTTCATTCGGGACCCGGGAGTCGCACAGGGGGTGGAGTTTTTGAAAAGGGGCTTTCCGGTGGTGGTGTTGCGCACCTTCTCCAAGGCTTACGGCCTGGCCGGACTCCGGGTGGGATACGGTCTGATGTCCGAGGATCTGGCCCGCATTCTGAACGCCATCCGTCAGCCCTTCAATGTGAATCTCCTGGCCCAGGTGGCGGCTCGCGCGGCCCTTTCGGATCACGATCATCTCCGTCGTACCCAGGAGATTACCTGGCAGGGGCTGGATTATCTGACCGGGGAGCTTTCCCGGCTGGGGTTAAAACCCCTCCCCTCCCAGAGCAATTTTCTTTTTGTGGAATGCGGCCGGCCGGCGGAGTCCCTTTATCAGGCCCTGCTCCGGGAGGGACTTATCGTGCGTTCCATGGAGGCTTACGGGTTTCCGGAGGCGTTGAGGATCTCGGTGGGGCTTCCCGAGGAAAATCGGGCTCTGGTGGAGGCCCTGGGAAGGATCCTGTGAGGCCCCGGCCATGAAGGAACGGCCCCGGGTAATCACCATCGACGGTCCGGCCGGTAGCGGGAAGACCACCGTGGCCCGGATGTTGGCCCGTCACCTGGGCTACGGGCTGCTTGAATCCGGCACCCTGTACCGGGCCCTGACCTGGCTCCTGGTCACGCAGGATCCGGAAGCCCTCTCCGGCGGGGATCCATCCCGCATGCTGAGGAGTATTCAGGAACACCTCCCCCGCTTTTCCTTCGAGCTGGGATCGGAGGGGTTGCGGATAAGCTTCGGTTCCCGCCGGCTACAGGAGGAGCTGCGTCTCCCGGAAGTGGAAAGACGGGTTTCCGCGGTGGCGGCCATCCCGGAGGTGAGGAACCTGGTGAACGACATCCTTAAACGTCTGGCCGGGAAAGGGCCGGTGGTGGCCGAGGGGAGGGATATGGGTTCGGTGGTTTTCCCGGAGGCCCCCTACAAGTTTTTTCTTTCGGCTTCTCCGGAGGTTCGAGCTCGCAGGAGATATCTGGAATGGAGGGCCAAGGGGATTTCCGTTTCCGAGGAGGAGGTCTTGCGGGACATCAAGGCCCGGGACGAGAGGGATTCCTCCCGTTCCACCGCTCCCCTGAGCATACCCGAAGGGGCCAGGGTTATCGACACCTCGCAACTCTCCCCCCAGGAGGTCCTCCGGGTCATCCTGAGGGAGCTTTTTTCTTCCCACCCTTGAAGGCTCCCCTCATCTCTGGTATAAGCAGCAACAAGAGTTCTATAGTCTTGGAGGAGGCCGAGATGGTGGAAGGGCAGGAAACCGAAACTTTTGAAGAATTACTTAAATCCGAAGCCGAACCCCGTTTTTTGCGGCGGGGTTCCATTATAGAAGGGACCATCCTTACCATTAATCCGGACTGGACCTTTGTGGATATAGGCTACAAGTCCGAAGGGCTCATCCCCACGGCGGAATTCCGGCGGGCCGATGGGTCGTTGAGGGTTAAGGAGGGCGATCGTATCGAGGCTCTGGTGGAGCGGATCCGGGGAGAGGACGGTCTGGTAAGGCTGTCCTTTGCCAAGCTTCTGGAAAACCGGGCCTGGGAACGCATTCTTAAAGCGCAGAAGGAGGGAGAGGTACTGGAGGCCTATGTAATCGAGTCCATCAAGGGCGGGTTTGCGGTGGAAATAGAGGGGGTGCGGGCCTTTCTTCCCTTTTCGCACGCCTATCTGGAGCGCCCGGCGGATCCCAACGAAATCGTAGGGCAGAACATAAAAGTGGAGGTGATCTCGGCCTCCCGAAAGCGAAATAATGTGGTGGTTTCGCGTAAAAACGCCCTCCAGAAGGAGATCGAGGCCCGCAAGAGGGCCCTTTTTGAGAGCCTGGCCGAAGGGCAGGTAAGAGAGGGCACCGTCACGCGGATCCTGGATTACGGAGCCTTTATAGATCTGGGAGGGGTGGAGGGTTTCCTCCATGTTTCCGATCTATCCTGGGGAAAGGTGAAACATCCGGGGGATCTCCTCCGTCCGGGAGATCGGGTCAGGGTAAAGGTGCTTTCCTTTGATCCCCAGAAGGAAAAGATCAAGCTGGGGATCAAACAGCTTACTCCGGATCCCTGGCAGCAGGTAAAGGAAAAATATCACGAAGGCGATCGGGTCAGGGGAAGGGTGGTTTCTCTGACCTCTTTCGGGGCCTTTGTGGAGGTAGAACCCGGGGTGGAGGGCCTGATTCATATCTCCGAACTCTCCTGGACCAAGAGGTTAAGACATCCCCGGGAACTCCTTTCGGTGGGAGACCAGGTGGAGGCGGTGGTGCTCAAGGTGGATCCGGAAAACCGGCGTCTGTCCCTGAGTCTGCGCCGGGTGGAACCCAACCCCTGGGAGGTCCTGGTGGAGAACATGCCTCCCGGCACGGTGATCGAGGCCCCGATAAAGACGGTTACCGATTTCGGCATCTTCGTGGAGGTTACCGAAGATATAGACGGTTTCATCCATATTTCCGATCTGTCCTGGGGCAAGCTGGCCCACCCCTCCGACAAGTTTAAGGTGGGCGATGTGGTTCGGGCGGTGGTGCTGAAGATAGACCCGGAAAAGGAAAGGCTCAATCTGGGGATCAAGCAGCTTTACCCCAATCCCTGGGAGACGGCTCCGGAAAAGTATCCTGTGGGGGCGGTGGTGGCGGGTAAGATTTCCAAGGTGGCGGATTTCGGTCTCTTTGTGGAGATCGAGGAGGGTCTGGAAGGGCTGGTCCATGTCTCCGAGATAGGCCCGGAGAAGTTGAAATCCCCGGTAGGTCACTTTGAGGTGGGGCAGGAGGTCAAGGCCAAGGTTATCCGCCTGGAGCCCGAGAAAAGGCGGATGTCTCTGTCCATCCGGCGTTATCTCGAAGAGAAGGAACGCCAGGAATATCTGGAGAATGTCGAAAATCGAAAGGGAACCGGGGTTACCCTGGGAGCTTTCCTGAACAAGGAACTTATGGGCAAATAAGGATCTCCGGAGGCCGTCCCTCCTGTGGAAAGATGAAAACACATCGGAAGGTATTACTTCAGGGCCGCGCAGGAGCGTTTTTACCGCCTTAAAAGACAGGAATCCTGCGGACCGCTTTTAAACGGGAACCATGAGGAAGGCTTTTTTATACGGTTTGGCTTTTATAGGTGGTCTTTTTCTCTTTTTCTGCCTGCTGAGCCTGATTTTATCCTTTTGGATCCTTAAACCCGAGCGGCGCTTACTGGGGCCGGCCATAGGAGTGGTGGAGATTCGGGGGCTCATTACCCGGGCGGACGAGAAGATCCGGATCCTGGAGGACTTCCGCAGACGCCGGGAGATCAGGGCGGTGGTGGTGCGCATAGATAGCCCGGGAGGAGCGGTGGGGGCCGCGCAGGAACTTTATCAGGAGCTCAAGCGGGTCGCGCGGGAGAAACCGGTGGTGGTTTCCATGGGCTCGGTGGCTGCCTCCGGTGGTTATTACGTGGCCCTGGGAGGTACCAGGATCCTGGCTTCCCCCGGGACCATTACCGGAAGCATAGGGGTTATCTTTGAGGTACCCAATGTGGAAAGACTCCTTAAAAGGCTGGGCGTGGAGCCGGTGGTCTTGAAAAGCGGGCGCTTTAAGGATCTGGTCTCCTATTATCGTTCCCCCGGACCTCAGGAGAAAAGGATCCTGCAGGGGGTTCTGGACGAGATCCATGAACAGTTCATACGGGCGGTGGCGGCGAGCCGAAAACTTAAGATCGAGGAAGTTCGTAAGATCGCGGATGGTCGAATTTTTACCGGTGAGAAGGCCCTCCGCTTGGGGCTGGTGGATGAACTGGGGAATTTCGCCCGAGCCGTGGAAGAGGCCGCCCGGATGGCCGGAATCAGAGGGACTCCCCGTCTGGTTTACGGAAAAGGGGAACAACGCTGGTGGTTATCCCTGTTGAAGGGAAAGACCGGCCTGGCCTGGGAGAACGTGCTTTTCTGTCCTCTTTATCTGTGGTGGGCAGGAAAATGAAACGTAAGGACCTGGTATATCGTTTGCTGGCTCATTTTCCGGACCTGCGCAAGAGCGATGTAGAACTCCTGGTAGGGGCCTTTTTTGAGGAGATGGTTCAGGCCCTCAGGGAGGCGCAGCGGATAGAGATACGCGGCTTCGGTCGCTTCGAGGTTCACCACGGAAAGGAAAGGATCTTTGTGAACCCCCAGAACCGAAAGGTCTATCATCTGCCGGGGAACAGGAGGCTGGTTTTTCGGGTGGGCAAGGATCTTGCGGAGCGACTCAATTCTCCGCCACGGGCGGTGCTGGATCTGGGCACCCAGACCTTCCGGCTGGCTCTGGGCAAGGTTCAGGGGGAACAGCTGCGGGTGATAGAAAAACGCCGGGAAAATGTCCGCCTGGGAGAGGGGCTTGAAAGCGGTGTTATCTCGCCTCAGGCCATGGAAAGAGGCCTGAGGGTCCTCAGAGACTTTCGAGATCATCTGGCTGAACTGGAGGTGAGCGAGATAAGGGCGGTGGGCACCGCGGTCTTCAGGGAAGCCCGCAATGCCGGAGAATTCCTCTCCCAAGCCCGGGATCTCGGGTTTGAGGTGGAATTCATCTCTCCGGAGGAGGAAGCCGAACTTGTGGCCCGGGGGGTGATCTCCGGGCTAAGATGAAAGGGCCCTTTTTTCTGGCGGACGTGGGAGGGGGAAGCACGGAGATTTCCTGGATAAACGAGGGACGGAGGGTGTGGAGTGTGAGCCTTCCCCTGGGGGCGGTGCGTTTGCGGGACAGGTTTGTTCACTCCTATCCTCTTACCCGGAAGGAATACCATCAGCTTCGCACCTATGTGGCTCGTATCCTCTCTGAGGTGGAGTTTCCGGATTCCGGTGGGGTTCTGGTGGGCTGTGGTGGAAGCGCCAGCCTGGCGGCTTCCCTGGATCTGCACCTGAGCGTATATCTGCCGGAAAGGATCCACGGACACAGGATCGCTCTTTCCCGTCTGGAGGAACTTACGGATTATCTCTGGGGGCTTCCCCTGCCCAAGATCCAACGCCTGCGCGGCATGGAACCCGGCAGGGAGGATATCGCCCTTCCCGGTCTCCTGATCTTTCAGGAACTGGCCCGCAGATTACGCCTTTCCGAAATGGTGGTCAGTGAATGGGGCCTCCTTGAGGGGCTTCTCTTGTCCTGGAAATAATTTTTGCGTATAAAGGAGGGAGGGTTTATGCTGTCGTTTCCGGTAGAAGAAGCCTATACTTTTGACGATCTACTCCTGGTCCCCAATTATTCCGAGGTCCTCCCCAAGGATGTGGATGTATCCACCTATATCACCCCCAAGATCAAGCTAAACATTCCCATCCTTTCGGCGGCTATGGACACCGTGACCGAGGCCAGGATGGCTATAAGTATGGCCCGGGAGGGAGGGATAGGAATCATTCACCGCAATATGACCATCGAGGAACAGTGCCGGGAGGTGGAAAAAGTCAAGAAGTCCGAGAGCGGAATGATCCTGGATCCGGTCACCGTGGGGCCGGAAACCCCTATCCGCGAAGTATTGCGGCTGATGGAGGAGTATCGAATTTCCGGGATACCGGTGGTGGAGGGACCCCGGAAGAAGCTTCTGGGTATCGTTACCAACCGGGATCTCCGTTTCGAAACCGCGCTGGATCGTCCGGTAAAGGAGGTTATGACCCGTGAGAATCTTATCACCGCCCCTCCGGGGGTAACCCTGGAAGAGGCCAAAAAGATCCTGCACGAACGCCGTATAGAGAAGTTATTGATCGTGGATGAAGATTTCTGTCTTAAAGGGCTCATTACCATCAAGGATATCGAAAAGATTCGCAAGTATCCTCATGCCTGCAAGGACGAATGGGGGCGTCTGAGGGTGGGAGCCGCGGTGGGAGTGGGTCCGGAACGACTGGCCCATGTGGAGGCCCTGCTCAAGGTGGGCTGTGATGTGATCGTGGTGGATGTGGCTCACGGACATTCCAAAAACGTGATAGAAACCATCCGGGATATCAAGGCCCATTTCCCTGAGGCCCAGGTTATTGCCGGAAACGTGGCCACCGCCGAGGGAGCGGAGGACTTGATTAAGGCCGGAGCCGACGGTATAAAGGTAGGAGTGGGGCCGGGGTCTATCTGTACCACCCGGATCGTATCCGGGGTGGGGGTTCCTCAGGCTACAGCTATACATCAGTGTGCACAGGTGGCGGACAGATACGGAATACCGGTTATAGCCGATGGAGGGATTAAGTTTTCCGGAGACATCGTAAAGGCCATAGGGGTGGGGGCTCACGCGGTGATGATCGGGAGTCTTTTGGCCGGAACCGAGGAGGCGCCGGGGGAAACCATCCTTTACGAAGGGCGTACCTACAAAATCTATCGGGGAATGGGGTCCCTGGGGGCCATGATGGATGGTCAGGCCGCCCGGGAGCGCTATGGTCAGTCCTCCACCGAGCCGGCCAAGTTCGTTCCCGAAGGAATAGAGGGTCGTGTTCCCTATCGAGGGCCGGTATCCAATATGATCTTTCAGCTGGTGGGGGGGTTGCGTTCCGGTATGGGATACTGCGGCTGCCGAACCATAGAGGAATTACGGCGCAAGGCCCGATTTGTTAAGATCACCATGGCTGGTCTGCGGGAAAGCCATGTGCATGATGTAACCATTATGAAGGAAGCCCCCAATTACTGGATAGGAAGATAAATGCCCCTATATCAATGGGTGGGGAAGACTCTCTCGGGTGAGGTTCGCCGGGGCGAAATGGAGGCCCCGGACGTAAAGATTGTCGAGGCCAGGCTGCGACGTCTTCAGGTCATCCCTATCAAGATCACCGAGCGTAAACAGTCGGTACTGGCGCGGTTCCAGCGCAAGAAGGTGGGCGGTAAGGAACTGGCCATCTTCACCCGCCAGCTGGCCACCATGCTGGAATCCGGTCTTCCCCTGGTACAGGCCCTGGAGGCCCTTTCCAGCCAGCAGAAAAATCCCTATTTCCAGGAGGTTATTCGCAAGATCAAGACCTCGGTGGAGGGAGGGAGCAGTTTCGCCGAGGCCCTGCGCGAGTTCCCCAAGGTATTTGACGAACTCTATATCCAGATGGTGAACGCCGGGGAGGCCGGAGGGAATCTGGACAGTATCCTCAAACGTCTGGCCACCTATCAGGAAAAGATCCTGGCCCTTAAGTCCAAGATCAAGCACGCCATGATGTATCCGGTGGTTATTATCCTGGTGACCATCGTGGTCCTTTCCATCATCATGGTTTTTGTTATTCCCAAGTTTGCTCAGATGTTTGCGGAGGCCGGGCAGGCTCTGCCCCTGCCCACCCAGATTGTGATCGCGGCCAGCAACCTGACCAAGCGCTTCTTCCCCTTCTTTGTGCTGGGGGTGGTGGGTCTGGTCTTTCTGATCAAACAGATCTACCGCACGGAAAAAGGCCGTTATCAGATAGACAAACTCCTCCTGCGACTGCCCGTTTTCGGGGAATTGCTCCATAAGTCAGCCATTGCCCGTCTCACCAGGACCCTGAGCAGTCTCATCGCCAGTGGGGTCCCCCTTCTGCAGGGCCTTTCCATTGCGGGTAAGGTGTCCGGGAACAGGGTCATCGAAAGGGTGGTGGAGGAGGTGCGACTGAGTGTGTCCGAGGGGCAATCCATTGCCGAACCCATGGCCATAAGCGGCTATTTCCCCCACATGGTCACCCAGATGGTATCCGTGGGAGAGGCCACCGGGGCCCTGGAACAGATGCTGGACAAGGTAGCGGACTTTTACGAAGACGAAGTGGATCGAACCGTGGACACCCTTTCCACCCTCATAGAACCGGTGTTGATCGTTTTCCTGGGAGGGATCATCGGGAGCATTATTATTTCTCTCTATTTACCCATCTTTAAACTGGCCAGCGTGGCCGGGGGCTAGAGCCCGGTCTCCCGGAGGGCTTCCAGCAATTCGCGCTGTTTCCGGGTCAAACGTTTGGGGATAGCGGGTTCCACCTTTACATAAAGGTCTCCGGTGTGTCCGTTGCGGTCCGGGAGCCCCAGGCCCCGCAGACGCAAACGGGTCCCGGGAGGGGTTCCGGGGGGGATTTTCACCCGGATCTTTTTGCCCTCCGGGGTCTCGATCTCGGTTTCCCCTCCCAGAAGGAGGGTGGTAAAGGGGACTTTCTGGGTGGTGATGAGATCCGATCCCTCCACCTCGAAACGGGGGTGAGGCTGGATCCGGATCCGGAGAAAGAGGTCTTTTCTCCTTCCATCCGGGCCCAGAGGGCCTTTGGCCACCAGCCTGAGTTTCTGTCCCTCTTTTACTCCCGGGGGGATTTTGACCTTTACCTTTTCGGGGCGGCCCAGCGGGGCCACCATCAGGACCTTTTCCGTGCCCTTGCGGGCTTCCTCCAGGGTAAGGGGAAGGTCCAGGATCATATCCTCGGAGACTCCTCCCGGCTCGTGAAACTCCTCCCTGGCGGTATCAAAGAGATGACTGAAGAGTCTGGAAAGGTCTATGGTGAACCCTCGGGAACGCCCTCCTCCCCCGAAGTGGAAGAAACGTCCCAGGTCAAACTCTATGCCCAGATCCCGGAAGAGGTTTTCGAAATTGAACCCTCTGAAGATATCCTCCTGGGTGTAGCGTTTCTCGAATTCAGCGGAACCGAAGAGATCGTACTGGCGGCGTTTTTCCGGGTCGGAAAGGACCGCATAGGCCTCGTTGATCTCCTTGAATTTTTCCTCGGCTTCTTTATTTCCGCGGTTGCGGTCGGGATGATACTTCAGAGCCAGGCGCCGGTAGGCCCGCTTGATCTCCTCCTGAGAGGCGTCTCTGGGTACTCCCAGAATCTTATAGTAATCCTTGGGCATGGCTAAAAGGTAAAAAGGGCTTTTTCTTCCGTCAAGAAACTACAAGGCGGCTCTCCGAGGGTTAAGGGGGGTGGAGGTGGGTATCGTCTGAGGGTAGAGACGATGAGGGGGGCTTCCCTCGGAGAGCCTCTATTAAGTTAACTCACTTTGGAGTTTCGTCAAGAGGTGTTCCAGTTCCCGCTTGAGATCGTCCCGGTAGCGTTTGCTGTAGCCTCCCACAATGACCCGGGACTTCTTCTCCCCCGCGGGTTCCACGTACACCCAGATCCGGCGATGGGTAAAGAAGAAGGCCACGAACACCCCCAGGATCATCAATATGCAGCCTGCATATACCAGGAAGGCCCCGGGGTCCTTGCGCACCTGAAGCCCGCTCATAAAGAGGGGTTTTATGGCCACCAGGGAAAGGGACAGGGTCTCCGGGGAAAGGGTGATCCGTTCCTTATGACCCTCGATAAGCCACATCATGCGCGGGGGCTGGTCGTCCTTGGAAAGCCAGATCTGGGCCATGCGAAAACCGTGCGCCTGGGCGTACCGGATGAGACCCAGGGTGAGCTTTTCCTCCGGCCAGCGGCCATCCTGAAAGGGTTTGATCCACACCTCCTTGACCTTGTTACCCTTCTCGATGCGGACCTTGAGGGCCGCATACTCCTGATAGGAGGCCTGATAGAATTTGATTCCCCGATACTGAAGGGGATGGTTGACCCGGATCAGATAATCAAAACTCTGTGATCCGTCCAGGACCTTTACGTAGGAGCGATAATCCCGGGGAACGCCGTTGGGATAGAATTCTATCTCGAACTTTTCCAGTTTTATCTTGAAGGGAAGGGAGATGAACCCTTTCTTGTGGCGGAAGGGGAACACCTTGTCGGAGGTTTCCCCCTCCAGAAGGCTCATCGACCCCCGGTATCCGAAAAGGGCTCCGATAAGGGCTCCGGCCACGATGAGGAGGATCGAACCATGCACAAAATAGACCGCGAAGTAACTCCATCGATAACGGTCCCGAACCCCCAGTTCCCCTTTTCCGAATTTCCGAAAGAGGAAACCCTCCAGTCGGGAACGGATGGTTTCCGGGGCTTCCGGAATTTCGGCCTTTTGCGCCAGGGGCAGACGTTCGGGATCGATGAGGAAAGGGTCCCTCCGATAGAGCTTGAGGGAGACAGGAAAACGTTTAACGGAACAAAAGATGAGGTTGGCCATAAAAAGGGCCAGTAAGGAGGCGTACCACCAGGAGTGATAGGCGTCGTAAAGGGAAAGCAGGTTGATGAGTTTCCCCCACACCGGCCCGTAGTGAGCAATATAAAAGCCGGGTTCCTGCCCCTGGGGGATGAAGGTTCCCAGGATAGAGGTGGCCGCCAGGGCCAGAAAAAGGAAGATGGCCAGTCTTAGAGAAGCCAGAGAATCCAACAGCTTTTTCATCTTTCACCCCTTTGAGAAGCGGTTTTCGGCGGTCTATTCCCCTGTGTGAGCCGGGACCAGGGGAAGATCTTTATCCTTTGGACCTCCGCCTCGTTTCTGGGTATTTTAAACCCTGGACCATGGCGGTCAAGGAAGATAGGAAATAAGCTTTTCCGGGAGATAAAGCCCGCAACCCCAGATTTTTCCCTCACAGCGCAGGATCACATATCCCGGTTCCAGCGAACAGGTAAAGGGGATCTTTTTCTCCAGCCGCAATCGATCCAGGGTGTAACGATCCAGATCCAGGATACCCCTGCGGGCATATACCCCGAAGCGCTGCAGAGTAGCGGTGGTGGGCTTGAGGTATCCCGAAACCTTGCGCAGGAAGAGAAGCCCCGCGGTCTGGATGCGCAGTTTTTCCAGGGTCCGAAGATGGGGCGTGCGCACAAAAAGCCAGTAATTTTTAGCTGTAGCCAGAAATTCGTAAGAATTAAATATTTCCGGAGGAATACCAAAACGATTTTCCAGATAGCGCAGGATTTCTTCTCGTTCCTCCTCGGGTATCAGGCGGGGCCAGGTGGCCTGCGGATCCAGTTTTTTGCGGTTTTTCCCCTTCACGCCACCCTCCTCAGTTTGGCCACAAAGAAACCCACGGCCTCGATTTCGTGAGCATAGAAGCGTTTGGCCTTTACCAGATGGGGATGAAAGGGACGCCCGGCCCATTCCGTAAGCCCCGGATGGGAGGGGAGGGGAGCCTCCCAGTCCAGCAACTCGGCCTGACGCTTTCTCAGAAGATAATCCACCACCGCCTCGTTCTCCTCCGGATTGATGGTACAGGTGGAATACACCAGGATACCCCCGGGCTTGAGAAGATCATAGGCACGCACGATGAGTCCCTTCTGAATTCCCGATAAATTGGTCCGCCCCTCCTTCTGGAAGAGCAGCTCCCCTTCGTAACCCTTGCGATAGCGCCCCTCTCCGGAGCAGGGGGCATCCACCAGGACCTTGTCGAAGCTCACCTCCAGGGGGTACTGCTCGCCCCGATAGACCGTGGTTATCACGCAGGCTATTCCCAGACGGCGCAGATTGGCCACCAGGGCGGTGATACGGTCCAGACGTCGATCATTGGCCACGATCACCGCCTGATCTTCGGTGTGCTGGGCTATCTGGGTGGTCTTGCTCCCCGGGGCCGCGCAGAGGTCCAGGATCAGCTCCCCCGGACGGGGCTCCAGAGCATAGACCGGTAGGGAACTGGAAAGGGTCATGGGATAAATGAGGCCCAGATAATATTCCTCGGTATTTCCCAGGGAAAATTCCCGGGGTTCCACCCGAAAAAACCAGGGTACCCGGGGCACCGGTTCCACCCGGAATCCCTGCCGGGAAAGACCCTCTACCACCGGAGAGGGATCCCTGACCTTCAGGGTGTTTAAGCGGAAGTAAAGGGGTAGAGGTTGGGAGAGGGCCTCCAGGAAGGCCGGGTAATCGGGAATGATCTCCCGGTAACGTTCAAAATACTGATCGGCGGTTTCAGGAGTTTCGGCCATTGCGAAGCCACCGGAAGAGCCTGGAATGATCTTCCACGATCAGATCCGCCTCCCGGAGATGTTCCGGAGGAAGGGTGGTGGTGATGGCTATGCAGAAGAGCCCGGCCGATTTGGCGGAGCGGATTCCCGCCGGGGCGTTTTCCACCGCGAGAGCCCTCTGCGGATGGACCCCCAGCTCCCGAAGACCGGTCAGATAGGGGTCGGGATGGGGTTTGCGTCGGGGAACCCGGTCTCCGCTGACAATAAGATCAAACAGTTTTTCCAGGGAAGCGGGGAGGACCTCCCGCAGGATTTCCCGATGGGAACTGGTAACCAGGGCCAGTCTTCGCCCCTGGCGTTTGAGTTCTTCCAGTTGTTCCACCACCCCGGGAAAGGGTTGGACCCGGGAACGGTATTTCCGGGTGAAGATCTCCTTCTGGAGTCGAAAGGCCTCCCGAAAGAACTCCGGGGTGGGGGTGATCCCCTGCCCGGTGAAGAGCTCCCGGGCAGTGTCCAGTTCGATGGCGCCTTCGTGCAGATAAATGGCCTCCTCCGGAATCTCCAGCCCAAAGGAGCGAAAGGCCTCCTGCCAGGCCCGGACATGCCAGGGCATGCTATCCAGAATCACTCCGTCGAGATCAAAAAGCAGAACTTCTTTCATAGGAGTCTCATCACCTCCTCTGGATCCAGTTCCCGGATAAGGATAATCTTTTCGCGGGATTTTTCACCTGAAAGAAGGATAAGATTTCGGCGTGCGATTTTCAATCTTTGGGCCAGGAATTCCAGGAGAGCCGCGTTGGCCCGACCTTCCTGGGCCGGAGCCGTAAGCCGGATCTTGAGGGCCTCTCCGTGATAACCGACGATTTCATTCTTCCTGGCCCTCGGTTGAACCCGAACCCTGAGAATCGTCCCCTCCGGATGTTTCTGGACCGCGAGCACGGGGTTTCTCCTCCAGGTGTTCCAGATAGGAAAGTAAAAGGGCCCTGAGATCCAGACGAAGCTTTTCCCGAACCTTCCACAATCTTTCAATATCCTCTTCTAGCTCCCGGGCTTCCTTTTCGGCTTCTTCTATGATGCGACGGGCCTCGGCTTCGGCCTGGGCCTTGATGGTTTCGCTGAATTCGTCCAGCCGGCGCAGGGCCTCGCGAAAGGCTCGGACCTCCTGTTGCAGTTCTGCGATCTCCTGTTCCTTACGGTTCAATTCATCCCGCAGTTGATGATTTTCGCGGATGACTTCTTTGAGGAGATCCGCCACTTCGTTCAGGAAACTGCGCACCGCTCCCCGGCTATAGCCGATGGGGACCACGCTGAAACGTTTCTCTCGGATGTCGCGGGGAGTAAGTTTCATCGCAGCCTCAGGGATAGTTCGTAAAGGGTAGGGACCAGAAATTGTTGCAGGAAGACGATGGCCAGAATTACCACCAGGGGAGAGAGATCCAGCCCGCCTATGGGAGGAAGAACCCTTCTCACCCTCCAGAGCACGGGTTCGGTAATCTGATAGAGGAAGCGTACGATGGGATTAAAGGGGTCGGGATTCACCCAGGAAATGATGGCCCGGATGATGATAACCCAGAGATAGAGCGTAAGCACCAGATCTATAACCTTGGCCAGGGCTGCCAGAAAATATCCCAGTACAAACATAGACTATCCTCTCCCGAAGGGACATACCGGGAAACGGCATTCCTTACAGTGCAGACAATACCCCCCATGTCCCAGGGCGGCAAGATCCTTGCGAGTAAGAATTTCTCCGACCAGCACCCGGGGCAGTACCAGGTCCAGGATGGTTACTCCGTGGTACATGCCGCAGGCCGGGACCCCCAGGATGGCTTTTTCCCCCAGATAGGCCACCAGGAACATGTTTCCGGGCAAGACCGGGGCTCCGTAAGTGAGGGGATGGGGGTTAAGATCGGCTATGGCCGTCCGGGTGACATCGTCCGGATCCACGGACATGCCCCCGGTAACCAGGACCAGATCCACCCCTTCCTGCAGCATGGCCTCGATGGCCTGACGGATGCGTTCCCGGTCATCCGGGACGAATTCCGGCCCCAGCACCTCCAGACCGTAGGCCCTGAGTTTGGGGAGCATTACCGGGGCGAAGGCATCCCGAATGCGGCCGTAATATACCTCATTTCCGGTGATTACCAGGCCGGCCCTGGACATCCGACGGGGAAGGACCCGAAGGACCCCCGGACTTTGGGCCGCGATGCGTTCCACCTCCTCAAGGAGGCTCTCCTTAACCACCAGGGGAATGGCCCTCCCCCCGGCCAGGGGTTCCCCCTTCTGCACCCAGAAGTTTCCGTGTCGGCTGCTGAGGGCTATTTCCCCCAGGAGATTGATCCGATACAGGGTCTCCACATCCACCTTGAAGAGCCCCTCCCGGGCGGCCCGGAAGGTGACCTTGCCCTCCCGAACCTCCTCGGAAAAGGTCACTCCCTCCCCGGCCACGGCCCGGGCCAGGCGCAGGGCCGCCTGGTCCTCGTGCAGCTCGTCCGGATCGATTTCCAGGACATAGATATGATCCTTGCCCAGGCGCTTGAGATGGGGGATATCCTCCTCGCGGACCACGTGTCCCTTGCGAAAGGCCGGACCCTTGAATTCTCCGGGGCGAATCTCGGTAAGATCATGGGGAAGGACCATCCCCACCGCTTCCTCAACGGGGACGGTCCTAGCCCTCATGGGACCGGGCCTCCTTTTTTTCGTAGGCTTCGATGATGCGCTGTACCAGCGGATGCCGGACCACGTCTTTCTTGGTAAAGAACACGAAGGCGATCCCCTCCACATCCCGCAGAATCTCCACCGCCTCTACCAGGCCGGACCTCTTGGGATCCGGGAGGTCTATCTGAGTGATGTCTCCGGTGATCACCGCCCGGGAATTATATCCCATGCGGGTGAGAAACATCTTCATCTGATCGGAAGTGGTGTTCTGGGCCTCATCCAGGATGATGAAGGCCTCATTCAGGGTGCGACCGCGCATGAAGGCCAGCGGGGCCACCTCTATGACTCCCTTCTGAAGGAGACGGGAGGCCTTATCAAAGGGAAGCATATCGTAAAGGGCGTCGTAAAGAGGCCGAAGGTAGGGGTTCACCTTTTCCACCAGGTCTCCGGGGAGGAACCCCAGTTTTTCTCCGGCCTCCACCGCCGGACGCACCAGGACGATGCGGGATACCTCGCCCTTCATAAGGAAGGAGATGGCCATGGCCATGGCCAGATAGGTCTTCCCGGTTCCGGCCGGACCCACCCCGAAGACGATATCGTGATTGCGGATGGCCTCGATATAGCGTTTCTGGGTGATTCCCTTGGGGGTAATGACCTTGCGTCCGGAGGTGACAAAGACGGTATCCAGGAAGATCTCCCGCAGATTGGCCTTGGGATTTTCCGCCAGGATCCGCGCGGCATATTCTACGTCGTGGGGATAAAGGGTGTAGCCGGCCTTAAGAAGGCCGTAAAGCTCCTCACAGGCCCGGTCGGCCAGTTCGGTATCCAGGGGATCACCGGTGATAAGGATCTGGTTGCCCCGGGCCGTTATCTGGACCCGGAAGGCCTTTTCCAGGGCCTTGAGATGGGCACCTCGTTCCCCGAAAAGATGTCGGGCCAGTTTGTAGTCCTCAAAGGTTCGCTCTATCGTGGTGGTCAAGGTTTCCTTCACCTCCATGTCTTATAAATTTTTAAACTATATAAGATTGGCTTTCTCGGTGGCGCATTTTTTCCAGTTGCTGGTTATAAAAGTTTATCACCTCTCGCCGACTTATCATCCCCAGAAAGATGCGCGGATCGTCACTTTTTACTACCGGAAGCTGATCTATGTTGCGGATGGTGAATTTGCGCAAGACGGTATTGATATCTTCTTCGGGATGAGTGGTGATTACATCTCGCCTGGCGATGTCACGTATTATTATAACATCCCAGAGGTCTTCGTTCAAGAGATAGGGGCGGACGTCGTTGATGGAGAAAATACCGGAGAGGAAGCCCTCGGAGTCCACCACCGGGAAGTACTGTTGTTCGGTGCGGCCGAAGAGGGTTACGAATTGGCGCAGGGTCATGTCCTCCGGTACTACGGCATAGACCTTTTCGGGCCGGAAGATGTCCTTGACTTTAATATCCTCCAGAACGTCGGTGAAGAATTCTCCCCGATGGGCCGGGGAATGCACCCGATTGGGGACCTGAGACTCGTAAAGGCTCTTGAACGGGAGGGGGGAGGAGAGGGTGATCTGGACGAAATAGGCCACCATAACCGAAAGGGCTGCGGCAGGCATGAGGCCGAAGGCCCCGGTAATCTCTAGGACGATGAAGATATTGGCGATGGGGGCCCTGGCCGCGGCTCCGAAAACCGAGGCCATGCCCACCACCACATAAGGGGCCGGGGGCTGGTTGAAGAGATAGGCCACGAATCCTCCCAGCATCCCTCCCACCACCAGGCTGGGAGCGAAGTCGCCTCCGGAGCCTCCGGAACCGATGGTGATGGAAAAAGCCAGGATCTTGACCAGGCAGATCAGGAGCATGAGTTTCCCGGGCAATTCTCCGTCGATGGCCTTTTGGAGCCATCCGTAGCCGATACCCAGGACCTGAGGGAGTGCCAGACCAAGGAGCCCCACCAGAAGGCCCCCCAGAGCGGCGGTGATATAAAGAGGAAGGGGCAGCCGCTCGAAGAATCGGGATACGGAATGGAAAACCAGGGGGATTATGGTGCCTATCACTCCGGCCAGAATACCCAGTACCAGAAACCCGAAATACTGCTCCAGAGAGGGTATGGCCAGCTCGGTGGGCATGCGGAAGAGGGGCTGCCAGCCCACGATGAAACCGCTGAGGAGATAGGCCACTCCCGCGGAAAAGATGCAGTAGATAAGGGCCTGGGCCTCGAATTCTATTTGACTGTAGAGGACCTCCACCGCGAAGAAAGCCGTGCCGATGGGGGAACGGAAGATGGCCGAAAGTCCCGCGCTCATTCCGATCACTACCAGCAATCTTCTTTCGTGGGGACTGCGTCGGGTAAGGCGACCGTAGATAGACCCCACACCGGCGCCGATCTGCGAGGAGGGGCCCTCCCGGCCTGCCGAACCGCCGGACCCCAGGGTCAGGGCCGAGGCCAGCATTTTTATAAAGGGTACCCTGCCCCTTATGCGCCCTTCTAGGAAATGGAAGGCCTTAATTACCGCCTCTGTGCCGTGCCCCCGGGCCTCGGGGGCCAGGAGATATACCACCAGGCCGGAAAGGAATCCACCCAGGGTGGTGACCAGGGGGATGAGGGCCCGCCCGTAAGGGCCCACGATTTCCTGGGGTATTCCTCCTTCATTGGGTAATCCCGGGGGGTGATAGTGGGCCAGGTACCCCAGGAAGAAGTCCCGGGAGAGGTTGACCATGAGGTCGAAGATGCGGACCAGGATAGCCCCAGCCAGTCCTATGATAATAGCATCTACCAGGAGCCGAACCTGCTGTCTTCTCACCCCGAGGAAACCTCCTCGCCTTCCTTTACTATACCTTGGCCCGATACTCAAGCGCTTGCTTTATGTTGTGGGCTTGAGTATCCTTGGAGATAAGAATCCTCAAACGCAATTTTGGCAGGGGGTAATTTATGGGGCTGCAGAAGATTATCACTCAATACATACCTCTGGGAGTATATGTGGTTACGGTAAGAGACAAGGATAAGATAAACGGGATGACCGCGGCCTGGGTGACGCAGGTTTCTTTCCGACCCCGTCTTCTGGCTGTGGCCATTGCTCCGGAGCGATACACTTACGAACTTCTCAAGAATTCCGGGGTATTCTGTATCAATGTCCTGGGCGAGGATCAGATAGATCTGGCCAGGCATTTCGGCTTTCGTTCCGGAAAGGATGTGGATAAGTTTGCCGGGGTGCCCTACATGAACGCCCTTAAGGGTTCTCCGGTGCTCAAGAGTGCCATCGCCTATTTCGAATGTACGGTGGTTTCCACCTGTCAGGTGGGGGATCATGAGCTCTTCGTGGGAGAGGTGGGCGATTATGCCGTGCAGGCCGAGGGGGCCAAACCGCTGATCTTTCGCTGGGACGACTTTTTCGGGGGAGTGGAGGCCTGAGATGGCGGCGGGAGGTGGTGCGGGCGAGGAACTTCTGGTGCTCCATGAAAGATGGGTCCGGGTGGCCCGGGCCCATTTGCGCGAGATCGTAGCCGTGGTGGTAGGGGTGGTGTTGGTCCTGTCTCTGTGGGCGGGATACAGATTTTATCAGGATCGGCGCGAGGGTAAGGCGGCCATTCTTTACCTCCAAGCCCTTTCCCTTAAGGATCGAGCCCGGGGGTATCAGGTGCTCCAGAGGTTGATGCGGGAGTACCCCGGCACGGTGGTGGCCCGGGAGGCCCGTCTGTATCTCTGGGAGAGGGATCTGGGGCGCAAGTCTCCTGCAGAATTACTTAAAGAGATTAAGCAGATTTCCCGGGGGGCCCGTGGAGAGATGAAGATCTCCTGTGAACTGGGAAGGGCCTATCTTCTGGAGGAAACCGGCCGCCTGGAGGAGGCGGCTGATCTTTATCAGAAGGCTATCCGGCAGGCCTCTTTTACTCGTCCGGTTGTGTATGCGGATCTGGCCCGGGTTTACGAAGCCCGGAAGAACTACCGTCTGGCCTTGGAATTTTATAAAAAATATCTGGAAACCCATCCTTCGGGTGAAGGACTGGACTTTGTGGAATACAAGCTTTCGAAGTTAAAAAAGGGTTTACCGCAGGGATCATGAGTCTTCTTTTTCTGCAAAAGCTGGCTGAGGAGCGTATTCAGGAAGCCATTCGAAACGGCGAATTCGACCATCTTCCGGGCAAGGGCAAGCCGCTTCAACTGGAAGATCTGAGTATGGTCCCCGAGGAGGTACGTCTGGCCTATAAGATCCTAAAGAATGCCGGGTTCGTTCCCCCCGAGCTGGAGATCCAGCGCGAGATACGGCATCTGGAGGATCTTCTGGAAAGGTTGAGCGAGGGTGAGGTGGAGGAGGAATATCGGATCCTGCGGCGGCTGGATTTTCTCCTTCTGAAACTGGGGGAGATTCGCCGGCGGCCGGTTACGCTGGAGGCGGAATCACCGTATTACCAGAAGCTCGCGGAGAAGGTGGCGCGGTTGAGGGCCCGGGAGAGGTCCAAACCGGCCTCACGCGCCATCGATTGGTCCGGGCTTTCCCATCGTATCGGGCTTCGCAGTTTACTCCAGACAGGAGCAGGGAGAGTCGGGAGAAGACCTCCCCGGTGATCGGCTTACTCCCGGCTTGCTTGACAGTTTTAGGGATGGGTTTAAGTTTAGAGGGGTCGGGGCGTAGCTCAGCCTGGCAGAGCACTGGCTTCGGGAGTCAGGGGTCGCAGGTTCAAATCCTGCCGCCCCGACCATTTTTAATGGGAAGATGTAAGTTTCCAGGGGGCGGGAGAAATTTTGTATTTGATGGATTTCGGATGGTCCTCTCTCAACTCCTTCAGTCCCTTATTAAGGCTATCATGCTCAAAGAACGCGAACTCTTCTTCAAAAATCACCCCGAAAACTCCGCCAACGGTTTTTATCACTGTAATCTGTATCTCTCCTTCGGAAACCTAGACCTTAAACAAACTCAGAGTCTGCTCGGACCGAAAGGAAGAGGAGCTCTTTTTGCAGAACTCTGCCAGGTGGTCAAAGAGGAATATGCCCATCCTCATTGCGCGGCGGGTGGGCTTGTTCGGGATCCGGAGCCCCGGTTAAAAGAAATAGTAAAAGCTGGTCATGAAGCGGTTGAGGCGTCCGTCGTCGCCATCGCTCTTGCGATAATCGCAGTCAATGTACATATACTCCCCGCCCAGGGCGAACTCCCGGGTAAAACGGTAAAGGAAGTTGGCATAATACATCTGCTGCTGTAAGCGGGCTCCGGATACTCCCTTGAGATCTCCATCGTCGGGGTTATCTATCCCCCAGCCCAAATGGGTGACCAGCTTCGGAGTCCAGAAGATTTCCAGTTCCACCCATCCACCGCGGGCGTCGATTTCATCCACGTCTTTGATCTTGCCTCCGTTCGTGTATTTCGTGCGCAGGTCGGTGACATAACGGCCGTTGTCCAGGTAAAAACGGGTCCCCTGATTCACCCCACCGGTGTAGTAACCGTCCAGGTTGGTTCCGGTCCAGATTTCGCCCAGGATAAAGGCCTTGCGAGCAAAGGAAAGAGGAAGCGGAAACTTGAGTTCCAGCCCCAGCGAATAGCTGTCCGCATCCTCGGTGCCTTCCACGGTGTCATACTCTTCCTCGGAATAATGCCCCCACAGGGCTATTAAAGCCGGTTGCCCCAGGATTTTGGTGGTATAAGAGATGCGCCCTTCAAAGCCCGGATATCCGGCCCGGTCCGAAGGGTCCTCATCCCATACGATCCCCTCCATCCGGGGGAAGGCGTAAGGTTTCTCCAGAGCGGCCTCGAATTTTAAACGCCCCCGGGAGAGGTCAAACCATTTGGTGAGGCGTATCTGGGGCATTCGATAGCCGATGTTGCCCATAAAGGTCCCGGCAGGAAAGTTGGAAAGATGAGGGTAAAGCTGAGAAATGGTCAGCCAGTCAAGCCCGGCCAGCAATTGCCAGGTCCCCTTTTCCACCCCCACGAAAACCCGTCGGGCCCGAAGAGGGGAATGATTCGGATTCCAGGGTAGGGTGTCCTCTTCGTGGCTCTGGGTATAGAAATCCATTTCCAGCTTTCCGAAGAGGCGCCACCGGTGATAGTCCTTGTAAAGATTGAAACCGAACCGGCTGTGCCGAAAGTTGATGGTAAAGGTGGAATCGGCCCCGTACTTGTGTCCGCCGTGGAGGTTGTGTTCCGGCAGAACCCAGAGGACATATTCATCCCCCACGGCGTTGGCATCCTGCCAGACGGCATCTATCTTGAGAAAACCGTAAAAATCAACCCCGCTGGGCGAGGATCCGTAAGCCCCCTTGCTGAAAAAGCTGGGCTTCTTTTTTGGAGGGTAAGAGACCCGGCTCGGAGGGCTGGAGGAGGGCGGGACCCTCTGGGCCTTGATCTGTTCCAGTTCCCTTTTAAGTTCGGCGTTTTCTTTTTTCAGTTCCTGTACCTCTTTGAGGAGCTGGTGCACCAGGGATCGCAGGTCCTCATCTCCGGAAGAAGCCCTAACCCCCTTTCCGGACCACAGCAGCATTGAGAGCAGGACCAAAAAGACCCCTATCTTTTTCACCACCGACCCTCCTTCTGGGACTTTACTTCCTCATAGCAGAGGCCTTAAGGTGTGACAAGGCCCTATAAACCGGTAAGGGCTATCTGAGACCTTACCGCCTGGGCGGAAGCCTCAAGGGCCTGTCTTTCCTCCTCGGTAAGCCGGAATTCCAGGATCCTTTCCAGGCCTCCGCGGCCCAGGACCACCGGTACCCCGAGAAATACCCCCGAGAGGCCGAACTCCCCTTCCAGCCATACCGAACAGGTGAGGACCCGTTTCTGGTCCCGCAATATGGCTTCGGCCATCTCCGCAGTAGCCAGTCCGGGGGTGGTAAAGGCGCTTCCGGTCTTGAGATAGGAGACGATCTCCCCTCCGCCCTTCCGGGTGCGCTCCACGATCTCTTCTATTTTTTCCGGGGCGAGAAGTTCGGTCACCGGGATGCCGGCCACGTTGGCCAGCCTTACCAGGGGCAGCATGTGGTCCCCGTGGATGCCTATCACCAGGGCCTGGACATCGCGAGGGGATACCCCCAGGGCCTGGGCCAGGAAATATCGATACCGGGCCGAATCCAGCACTCCGGCCATTCCCAGGACCCGTTCCCGAGGGAATCCCGTAACCCGGAAGGCCACATAGACCATGGCGTCGATGGGATTGGTAACCACAATGAGGATGCTTTCCGGGGCGTATTTGCGCACCTCCTCGGCACAGGAGCGAACGATCTCCATATTGGTTCGGAGGAGGTCCTCCCGGCTCATCCCGGGTTTGCGGGGACGTCCCGCGGTGATGATCACCACTTCGGATCCGGAAAGGGCGGAGAAATCCTCCGTTCCCAGGATTCTTCCGGTAAATCCCTCCAGCGGGGCTCCCTGGGCCAGATCCAGGGCCTTTCCCCGGGCCAGGTCGGGCACGATATCCACCAGAACGATCTCCTCGGCCATTCCCTTGACCGCCGCCCAGTGGGCCACAGAGGTTCCCACCGCTCCGGCCCCGATGATGGCCAGCTTGCTCATCTGCTGCCTCCTTATCAACTGAATTGGGAAAGGATGTCCTCCACGTCCGTTTCCTCCGGGGTCTCCAGAGGGATGAATTCGGTCTGTTCCAGACCTAACTCCACGTAAAAGGGGGCGTTCTCCTGGGTGCGAAAGGAGAGGCGCCGACACTGGGGCCGATCGATCATGGTGTTGAGGAGCAGGGTTATGGTCTGATTGATGGCGATGGCCCGGGGCTGACTGTTGCGGGCGGTCAACCCGAACTGGGCTTCGATCTTGCGACGCATGGCTCCGATGATCTGGTTCACCGTTTCGCCGAGGAAATTTATTACCTCATCGGAGGTATATTCCCGGGCCAGTTCCTCCTCGGGAAGCCCCATGAATTGCATGGCCCGCCGATAGATTTCCAGGGCCGCGGCCCCGGAGAAATTCATGCAGAAGAGCCCGCTGTAATCTCCGGTAAATTCCACGAAGGCCCCCAGTTCGGGTTTGAGGCTTACCATGGGAATACGCTGGATGGTGGGGGCGTAGCGGATCTGGGAACCGGTGGTCCCTTCCACCACCTCTTTTACCGCCTCGCAGGCGAGTTTGGCCACCAGGTTTACCGTGCTCAATCTCTTCTCCGCCATGGCTTGACTCCCTGATACCGATTATTATTTAGGCTCCTAACACAGAATTTCGGCTTCGACAACGAAGATGAGGGTCCGGATCGAAAAACTCGTTTTCGGCGGAGACGGACTGGCCCGGCTACCCGATGGCCGGGTGGTCTTTGTGCCGGGGGTGATCCCGGGCGAGGAGGTGGAGATCGAACTGGTCAGGGAACACCGGGATTATGCGGAAGCCCGGGTCCGGGAGATCCTTTCCCCCTCTCCGGAACGGGTGACTCCTCCCTGTCCTCATTACGGGGTCTGCGGGGGTTGCCAGTTTCAGCACCTCAGCTACCCCGCCCAGGTCCGGTGGAAGGAGGAAATGCTGCGGGAGACCCTGGAGCGTCTGGGAGGGATTCCCGGGGACCTGGTGGAAGGGGTGGTGCCCTCGCCGTCTCCCTTGCGTTACCGGAACCGTCTTCGTTTCCACGTGGAATCCGGCACCGGGAGGCTGGGTTTCGTAAAACGCAAGAGCCACGATCTGGTGCTGATCGAGGACTGTCTGCTGGGGGAGGAGCCCCTGGGGAGGGTGCTGGCTGCGTTTTCCGGAAGTGCGGCCTGGCGAAGGCTTCAGAGCTGGGCCAAACGGGTGAAGCTGGAACTTTCCCCGGCCGAGGGTCTGGTTACCGTGCTCTTCTGGATCACGGTGGAACCCGATCCGGAAGACGTGCGGGATCTGGCCCGGGAGCTACCCGGGGTAAAGAGCGTCTTTTTCTGGACCCGGGGGCCCCGGCCCCGTGGTCCCTTTCCCGAGGAGGCCCCTCACCGGGGGCGTCGTCTTTTTCCGGTGCCGCGTTCCCTTTTCCCCGGGGTGGAGGAGCCGCTTTATTTTGCCCGCCCGGGGGTCTTCACCCAGGCCAACTGGGAGATCAACCTCCGCATCATGGAATATCTGCGCCTCCGGGCCGGGGAGGTCGAGCGGGTTCTGGATCTTCACGCCGGAATGGGCAATTTCCTTTTCCCTCTGGCCTCGCAGGCTTCCGAGGCCCTGGGGGTAGATACCGACCCCGGCGCCATCGAGGACGGGCTCTATACCGCGGAATATCTGGGATTGACCCCTAGGGTTCGCCTGGAAAGGATCACCGCCACCGAAGCCCTGATCGAGACCTGGAAGGGGGCGGAAACCTATCCCCTGGTGCTGCTCGATCCTCCCCGGGGAGGCTGCCGCGAACTCCTGCGTTATTTGCCGGAGGTGGCCCGGGATCGGCTGATCTATATCTCCTGCGATCCTCCCACCCTGGCCCGCGATCTGAAGCTCCTTCTGGCCGCGGGCTACCGGCCCGAGGTCCTTATGGGTTTCGATATGTTCCCCCAGACCTATCACCTGGAAGTGGTGGCCCTCCTCCGCCGTCACCCCTAGCCTTACCCCCGGTTCCCTGTTTGAGACCACGATCTAACATTTTCTCTAATTTTCTGTATTTTTCATTCTTCGCCTTTGGTAACTTTTGCAAGAGGGAAATTGAAATTTTCAATTCTTCTTTAAGCCTATTCTTTCCGAAAACTAGAAAAAACTAGCTAATACTTGACATACCCTTAAACTATGAGATTATGAAGTTAAAAAAGGGTTAAGGAGGCACATATGGGCAAAACGGGGTTTAAAGGGTGAAAACGGCGAAAGCCGTTGATCGGAGTCTAAAACTACCACATTAAAGGAGGTGGATTATGAAAGTTTCGCGTCGAGATTTTCTGGTAACCTCGGGTATAATGGCCGGATTGATGGTAGGGGGTAAATTTCTGGGGCGGGACGCCTGGGCCTACAGTTACGGTTCGGAGTTCGAGTATGCGGAGCTCGATCCGGACGAGGTGGCCTGGGAGGCGTATCGGCACTACTTCAAGAAATGGTGTTGTTCCACGGTGCTGGAGGGGCTGGTGAGTCAGCTGCGCAAGAAGGTGGGCGGTCCGTGGAAGGACTTTCCGGTGGATGCCTATCGCTGGGCCCACGGCGGGCTGGCCGGCTGGGGTGCCCTGTGCGGAACCCTGACCGGAGCGGGCATTGTGATCGGACTGGTGAATCGGGATACGGACACCGCCGAGGCCATGGTCAACGACATGGCCTTCTTTTACTCCTATACACCCCTTCCCGAGTATCAGCCCCGGAAGATCCTCAAGGCCGAAATTCAGAACATGAGCGTAGCCGGGACCCCGGTGTGTCACATCTCCGTGGGCCGCTGGATGGCCGCCGAGGGAGTGGGGTTCCTTACGGACGAGCGGGCGGAAAGATGCGCCCGGCTCTCTGCGGATGTGGCTAGGCAGACGGCCATCATCCTCAACGAGTGGCTGCGGAACGGAAAGCGCTACACCCCGAAGAATCGGCTCCTCTACAACCTGCTGCATAACGGCATCACCTCGCAGAACAACTGTATGGACTGTCACGGGCAGAACGTGCCGCATCCGGAAGAGACCTATGCTACGCTTAAAAAGTAAAATCGCTTCTTAAAGAAAGGGAGTTATCTTTAAGGGGAGCCTTTATAGGGCTCCCCTCTTAATTATTTTCTGAAAATGAAGATTTTTAGGGATTTAAAGGAAAAATTTCCCGAAAAAACCTCGTTAATAGGCATTTTATCCCAAAATCTTGATTTGACAAAGGGAGTACTCGCTGCTAAGAAACCAATAAAATCGCAGGAGGAGGGGAGGGTGTATGAAAGAACATTTTAAAAATGTCTATCGTACCCTGTGTGTGGAGAACTGGTCCCCTTTGATAGGCGGCATTATGATTGCTTTCTTCGTCATCCTCCTGGAAATGTGGTATCGTCCCTGGGGTATCGTCGGTGGTTTGAGGAACTGGGCCGACTGGGTTTTTTACGGTTTAGGGCTTTATGAGGATGCTCCCCCCCATCCCTTATGGTTTTCTTCCTCGGTGCTTAATATAGGCTTTCTCTGGGGGGCCTTTATTTCCGCCACTCTGGCCCGGGAATTCAGTCTGCGGGTTCCGCCGGGGATAGAGTTCGTCAAGGCCATAGTGGCCGGTATCCTGATGGGGATAGGTGCGGCCCTGGCCATGGGGTGTAACATCGGTGGCATGTACATGGCCATCAACAATCTCGCGGCCAACGGTCTTCTGATGTGGATCGGGCTGGTAATCGGGGTTCGTTTTGCGGTGAAGTATCTTTACTGGGAGATCGAGCATCTTCCCTCCGGGGGCGGTTTTGAGATCAACCTTTCCAAGATCAATCCTCTGCTGGCCATTCTGGCCATCATCGGTCTGATCTGGGCGGGCAAGGCCTATTTCGGAAGCGAAAAGGACATGGGGGCCACGCTGGGAGGGTGTCTGATCCTTACCGCCGGCATCGGCTACGCCATGCACCGGAGCCGGCTCTGCATTGTGAACGCCCTGCGGGAGCCCTATATGTCCGGTGAGGCGGCCATGGCCCGGGCGGTGATCGTGAGTCTTCTCCTCACCACTATCGGTATTGCCATCATCAAGCTGGCCGGTATTCGCGACGAGATGGCCTACGTGACCCCCACCTTCGGTCTGGGCGCTCTGGTGGGAGGCATCATCTTCGGCTTCGGGATGACCGTGGCCGGGGGGTGCGGTTCCGGAAGCCTGTGGCGGGTGGCGGAAGGGCAGCTCAAGCTCTGGGTGGTGGCCATCTTCTTCGGTCTCTCCAACTCGCTGGTCCGTCACCTTTTCAGTGTTTAC
>DRMH01000137.1 GCA_011322625.1 Thermosulfurimonas dismutans
ACCGCCACAAGCAATGTGCTCGCCGGAAAACTCTTCGGCATCCCCGTTACCGGCACCATGGCCCATTCCTACATCGAGAGCTTTGACCGGGAGGAGGAGGCCTTCCGGGTCTTTGCCGAGAACTTTCCGGAAAATACGGTCTTTCTCATCGATACCTACGACACCATAGAAGGGGCCCGGCGCGCGGCCCGGGTGGCCCTTGAACTTAAGAAAAAAGGCCTTTCGGTGCGCGGGGTGAGGCTTGATTCCGGGGATGTGATCGAGCTTTCCCGGAAGGTGCGCCGCATCCTTGATGAGGCCGGGCTTTCCGAGGTAAAAATCTTCGTCTCCGGAGGGCTTGACGAAAAGAAAATTGCCGAAATCGTCTCCTCCGGGACCCCGGTGGATGCCTTCGGGGTGGGGACCAAGATGGGGGTTTCGGCCGACGCCCCTTATCTCGACCTGGCTTACAAACTGGTGGAATACGACGGACGCCCCCGGATGAAACTTTCCGCGGGGAAAATCACCTATCCCGGGCGCAAACAGGTCTTTCGCCGCTATGATGATTCGGGTCTCTTTTATGAGGACTATCTGGGCCTGCGGGAGGAGGGTCTTCCCGGGGATCCGCTTCTTAAATGCTTTATGCGCCGGGGAAAACTCCTTGAGGCTCCGCCCACGCTTTCTGCCCTTCGCAGACGGGCCGCAGAAGAAATAGCCCGCCTTCCGGAAGGGATCCGGCAGGGGAAACGCACCCCCGCCCCCCGCATTTCCCAGGCCCTCGGCCGTCTTTACCGGGAGACCGCGGAACGCCTGAGGAAGGAAATATAATCCATGCCCAAGCTTCCCCGTCGCAATCCCCGGGCCATGGCCTTAAAGACCCTCATCCGCTGGGAGAAAGGCAAACCCCTCCTGGATGAGATCCTTTCCGAGGTCCTGGTGAAAAGCGTCCTTCCTGACCCCCGGGATCGGGCCCTCTGCGGCGAGCTGGTAAACGGTGTGGTACGGCATCTCTATTACCTGGACTATGTGATCTCCCGATTTTCCGATGAACCTCTGGATCGTATGGATCCTCAGGTGAGAAATCTTCTGAGACTTTCGGCCTATCAGCTCCTTTTCACCCGGGTTCCGGCCCGGGCCGCGGTGGCCGAGGCGGTGAAACTCGTAAAACGCGGACGCGGAAAATGGGTGGTCTCCTTTGTGAATGCGGTCCTGCGAAAGATCGCCGAGGTGCGCGAAACTCCGCCCGAGCCCCCCCGGGAGATGAACCCCGTGAGCTATCTTTCGGTGCGGTATTCCTATCCGGAATGGATGGTTGAGCGCTGGCTTTTCCGTTTCGGGGAGGAGGAAACCGAGAGGCTTCTTTCCGCGGGAAACGAAAAGCCCCCTCTGGTGGTGCGGGTGAATACCCTGCGGGTAACCCGGAATCAGCTCTTAAATTATCTCAAGGCCGAGATTCCGGGGGCCGAGGCCTGTCGTTATAGTCCCGATGGGATCATCCTGCGGGGTTTTCGGGGGCGAATTACCGAACTTCGCGCCTTTGCCGTGGGCTGGCTCCAGGTGCAGGACGAAGCCAGCCAGTTGGTCTCCCTTCTGCTTTCCCCTCGTCCTGGAGAGAGGGTGCTTGACGCCTGTGCCGGGGTGGGCGGAAAGACCACCCATCTGGCTCAACTCATGCAAAATACCGGCCGCATTTATGCCTACGACCTTTACCCCTGGCGGATCGATCGCCTTCGGGAAAACGCCGAAAGACTGGGGGTTACGATAGTGGAGAGTTTTGTGGGTGAGGTGGTACAGGGGGTAAAAGCCTACGGTTCCGGGTTTTTCGATCGGATCCTGATCGATGCTCCCTGCACCGGGACCGGGGTCATCAGGCGGCACCCGGACATCAAATGGGCCCGAAAGCCCGAGGACCTGGCCAAGGTTCCGGAAAGACAGCTGGCTCTTCTTTGCGGGCTTGCCGAGGCCTTAAAACCCGGCGGGGTCATGGTCTATGCCACCTGTAGTCTTGAGCCCGAGGAAAACGAGGAGGTGGTGGAGAAATTCCTTTCCAGGCATCCGGAATTTGAGGTTGAAGATCCGAGGAGGGTGCTTCCCGAGGCCGCCCGCGAGCTGGTGGACGAAAACGGATTCCTGCGCACCTATCCTCACCGCCATGGTCTGGACGGTTTTTTCGGGGTAAGATTGAGAAAAAGTCGCGCGAGGTGAGATTATGGCCATAACCGAACTCCGGGGCATGGATCGTATCATCGTGCCCATCAAGCTTGAGCCGGGCACGAAGTTTGTCTTTCAGTGCGGGCCGGGGGTGCCCTGTTTCAAGCTCTGCTGTTCCGCCCTTTATCTGCCCCTCACCCCTTACGACATCCTGCGTCTCAGGGACCACTTCGGGCTCACTACGGATGAATTTCTCCTTCAGTACACCGAGCCTTTCATCCTTCCCCGTTCCGGGCTCCCGGTGGCCCGGCTCAAGATGCGGGACGATGCGGAGAAGACCTGTCCTTTTCTCGGCGAAGAGGGTTGCACGGTCTATCCCGTGCGGCCGCTGGCCTGCCGGTATTATCCCCTGGGTCTGGGCATCTTTCGGAATCGGGACGAGGGCCGAAACGAGGATTTTTACTATCTGGTTAAGGAGGGGTTCTGTCAGGGGCTTGACTCCGGGCCGGAGATCACCGTGGATGAATACCGCAAAAGCCAGGGCATTCCGGAGACCGAGGAACCGGTTAAGGAATGGGCGGAGATTATCATGAAGAAGGAATCCCTGGGGCCGGTGGAGGTGCCGGAAAAAAGCCTTCAGCTTTTTTTCATGGTAAGTACCAATCCGGAGCGTTTCCGGCGTTTTGTCTTTGAGAGCAAGTTTCTGGAGATCTTTGAGGTGGACGAGGATACGCTTTCCCGGATCCGGGAGGACGATCTTGCGCTCCTTCAGTTCGGTTTTCGGTGGTTAAAGAGCGTGCTTTTCGGGGAGAACCTGGTGCGGCGCAGGAAAGAGGTTCCCGAACACCGAAAGGTAAAGCCCCTTTAAGGGGGCTTGCAAGCCGAGGAAAAGATGGTAATAAATGTTTAGCCTCTGTGCCGGGGTAGCTCAGTCGGTAGAGCAGCGGACTGAAAATCCGCGTGTCCCTGGTTCGATTCCGGGCCCCGGCACCTTGATTTTCAAGGGTTTCAGAAAATCACCTCTTCAAGGAAGATCAGTTTTCCCCACCTATTCCCCACCTGAGAGCGCAGAGCCCTTGTGTGTCGGTGGGGAAAAGGTGGGGAAACTTCCGAGACGGGTTAAGCCCCCCTCAAAATTTGCTTCTCTGAGCCTCCAGATTCGCTTCTGAGCGGCTTTCTTCTCAGATCAATACTTTTGCCTATCCTCGCAAAAAGAGGCCCTAAAAGGCCTTCCCTACAATTCCCAGGAGTTCTTCTCCTTTGAGGAGACTTCAATTTTGTTTCGATCTGAATTTTAAAATTGCTAAAAATCCTTGCCTGGAGGGCAAAAATGATGCTTTTTAAGCCCAATTAAGCCCGATTAAGCCCAAGCCGGTGGGTTTCCTCTAGCTTGGCTCTTCTCCATAAGAGGAGATGATCCAGGTAGATGGCCGGGGTCTTTCTCTGACTCCCGCCAAAGAAAACGATGGGTAAGCCCCAATCTCTCCACCTGGCCATGAGAGTATTCCGGTGGCATCCCAGGAGCCGGGCGATGTTGGCCCACCCTTTTACCAGGCCAAAGGCTTCCTCAATCTCCTGCCTAAGCCGGGCCTTGCTCCTTGCCATGGCGGACGTAGCGACTTCTTATCCAAGAGCAGATTTCCTCCACGGTAATCTCCGGGACCTCATAGCCCTGGGGACCTTGCGGAAGGTGAGGGGCAGGCCCCAGAGCTTCCAATTTCTCCTTACCGTGGCTC
>DRMH01000138.1 GCA_011322625.1 Thermosulfurimonas dismutans
ATCCAGAACGAGGGGCTGGAGGGAGTGGTTATATGTGCCTGTTCTCCGCGGGTCAACTATGATGTTTTCAATTTCGGCAAGGTAGCGGTAGAGAGGGTGAGTCTGCGGGAAGGGGTGGTCTGGAGTCGTTTTCCGGTGCCCGGTGAGGGAGAGGAAGAGGTGGACGACAGCAAAGAGGTGGCCGAAGGGGTTACCTTTAAGGACGAGCTCATGGCCCTGGCCAAGGATTATGTCCGGATGGGGGTGGCCAAGCTTCAGAGTTACCATCATCCGGAGCCCTATAAGCCCGAGGAGGAGATTTCGCAGAGCGTGCTGGTGATAGGTGGGGGTGTGGCCGGGCTTACCGCGGCTCTTGAGGTAGCCAAGGCCGGGCACGAGGCTATTATCGTGGAAAAGGAGGGAGAACTGGGTGGTTTTGCGGCCCGGATGAAGGCTCAGGTGAAGGCCGAGCCCCCCTTTGACGGTATTACTGAACCCATTGTGGGACGTCTTATTTCGGAGGTGCAGGGGAACGACAAGATCACGGTCTATACCGGGGCGCAGGTGACCAGTATCAAGGGGGCGCCGGGTCTCTTTACCGTGACCATCAGCAAGGGAGGCAGCGAGGAAGAGGTGAAGGTAGGGGCCATTGTGGTGGCTGCGGGGTGGAAGCCCTATGATGCTTCCAAGCTGGAGGAGCTGGGTTACGGAAAGTTTGAGAACGTGGTTACCAATGTGGAATTCGAGGAGATGGCGGCGAAGGGGGAGATCAAAAGGAAGGACGGCTCACCGGTAAAGAGCGTGCTTTTTGTGCAGTGTGCCGGGCAGCGGGATGAGAACCATCTTCCCTATTGTTCCTCGGTGTGTTGTCTGGTCTCCCTCAAGCAGGCCAAATATGTGCGCGAGCTCGATCCTGAGGCCAAGGCCTATATCATTTACAAGGACATGCGCACGGTGGGGATTTACGAGAACTTCTATAAATCCATGCAGGATGATCCGGGGGTCTTTCTTACCAAGGGAGAGGTGAAGGAGATTCGTGAGGAGGAAGGGCGTCTGGTGGTGCGGGTGGATCAGACCCTCTTCGGGGAGGAGGTGGAGATCCCGGTAGATATGGTGGTGCTGGCCACGGGTATGGTTCCGGCCACTTCCGAGGATCCCATCATTCCCCTTGAGTACCGGCAGGGGGCCGGTTTTCCGGAGCTGGAGCTCTTTTACGGTTTTGCGGACTCCAATTATATCTGTTTCCCTTACGAGACCCGGCGTACGGGCATCTATGCGGCCGGGGCGGTGCACCAGCCCATGACCATCTTTCAGGCCATGGAGGATGCTACCGGGGCGGCTCTTAAGGCCCTTCAGTGTATCAAGGCCATCGAGATGGGGCATGCGGTGCATCCCCGTACCTGGGATTTCGCCTTTCCGGAGTTCGATCTCAAGATGTGCACGCAGTGTAAGCGGTGTACGGAGGAATGTCCCTTCGGGGCGCTGGACGAGGATGAGAAGGGGACGCCCATGCCCAACCCCACCCGGTGCCGGCGGTGCGGTACCTGTTTCGGGGCCTGTCCGCAGCGGATCATCAGTTTCAAGGATTACAGTGTGGATATGATCTCCAACATGATCAAGGCCTGTGAGATGCCGGAGCCGGACTACGGTCTCTACCGGGTGATGACCTTTGTTTGCGAGAACGACGCCCTTCCGGCCCTGGATATGGCGGCTTATCGGCGCATGAATCTTCCGGTGGCTTTCCGGATCATTCCGGTGCGGTGTCTGGGAGCGGTGAATGTGGCTTTCGTGAAGGATGCCATGAGCAAGGGCTTTGACGGGGTGCTTCTCATGGGCTGTAAGTTCGGTGAGAATTATCAGTGCCACTTCATCAAGGGTAGCGAGCTGGCCAACCGGCGTATGGAGAATGTAGCTGAGACCCTCCAGCAGCTGGCTCTGGAGACGGAGCGGGTGAAACTGGAGATCGTGGCCATTGACGAGTCGGAGAGGATTCCCAAGATTATGGACGAGTTTGTGGCCTTCCTTCAGGAATACGGAGAAAGCCCATTTAAGGGATGGTAAGGAGGTAAGATATGGCCCGTTTAGAGCCCGATGTAAGGACGGTCAAGGAGATCCAGGCCGCCGGAGGGGATACGGTCAAGAAGTGTTATCAGTGTGCCACCTGTGCTTCGGTGTGTCCCCTGGCCACGGAGGAGGTTCCGTTCCCGCGGAAACAGATGCTCTTGGGGCAATGGGGTTTCAAGGAGAAGCTCCTCTCGGATCCGGCGCTGTGGCTCTGTCACCAGTGCGGGGATTGCACGGTGTACTGTCCGCGCGGGGCGCGGCCGGGGGATGTACTGGGGGCCCTGCGGAACATGGCCGTGCGGGAGTTGACGGAGTTTAAGTTCCTGTGGACCTTTTACAACAAACCCTGGGGCCTTCCCATCGTGTTCCTTATCGCCCTGGTGTTTGTGACCCTGTCCATGAGCTTTTTCATGGGGGGGATTCCGGGGATCTTCCACTGGGATCTGATCCCCTCGCTGCACGTGGAGGAGGTGCATATTCTTTTCCTTAAGCTCACCTCCAATGTGCTGGCTATAGATGCGGTATTTATCCCCTTGGCCGGGTTTGTGGTGGTGATGGTGGCCATCGGGGTCAACCGCATGTGGAACGGGATGGTGGAGAATGCGGGTATTCCCGCGGCCTATCGGATGGGGTTCTGGTCGCTGGTGACCACTTATCTGGGGCCGGCCATTCGGGAGGTCCTGGCGCACGCCCGGTTTAAGGAGTGTGGGGCCAACCAGTGGCGGTTTAACGGTCACCGGATGCTGCTCTGGTCCTTCATTATTCTCTTCTTTGTGACGGCTACGGTATTTATTGCCGCGGACGTATTCGGGTTCCACACGCCCTGGCCGCTATACAATCCGGTGAAGATCCTGGCCAATATCGGGGCCATTCTGCTGCTTTATGGAGTGATAAGCATTATAGCCAATCGGAGCCGGGCGGCGGCGGAAGGGAAGCTTTCCAGTTCCTATCAGGACTGGTTCCTGATCTATCTCATCCTGGCGGTGGGAGTTACCGGGCTGCTCACCGAGATCCTGCGTCTGCTCCACAACGGGTTCTATCCGGGGATGTATGCGCTCCATCTTATGACCGTGTTCATGCTTTTCCTGAGCATTCCCTATTCCAAGTTTGCGCATCTGGTCTATCGAACCACGGCCTATGTATTCGATCTTTATTCCCGGGATGTTCGCGCTCAGATGAAGGCGCTGGCCCCGGTGGCGGCGGAGGCCGCGGCCGAGGCTCCCGGGGAAACCGAAGCCGAAGAGGCCGAGGCTTCGGAGGCTAGCGGGGAGGAGTCTTCCGAGTAATCCCTTGACACCGTTTAACCTCGGGTTATAATTGCAAAGCAGGTCTGAGTAATCAGGCCTGCTTTTTTGATGGAGGGGTTCCCGAGCGGTCAAAGGGGTCGGGCTGTAAACCCGATGGCTCAGCCTTCGGAGGTTCGAATCCTCCCCCCTCCACCATAATTTCGGTTAGGGTGTTTTTTCTGGAAGAAGGAAGGGAGCGGGAGTAGCTCAAGTGGTAGAGCATCAGCCTTCCAAGCTGAGGGTTGCGGGTTCGAGTCCCGTCTCCCGCTCCAGAGGGATAAAGGGGAGCCCACGTAGCTCAGGAGGTAGAGCACTTCCTTGGTAAGGAAGAGGTCACCGGTTCGAATCCGGTCGTGGGCTCCATTAAGGTTTGATCAAAAAGAGGAGGTAAGAGATGTCCAAGCCGAAGTTTGAGCGTAAGAAGCCGCATTTGAATGTGGGGACGATAGGGCATATTGATCATGGGAAATCGACGTTGACGAGTGCGATAACGAAGGTGTTATCGACGAAGGGGTTAGCGGAGTA
>DRMH01000139.1 GCA_011322625.1 Thermosulfurimonas dismutans
GGCCCTGATCCTGCTCTTCATGACCATGGCGGCCCTGCTCCTGGCCAACTCTCCCCTGGGGGAGGCCTATCATCATTTCTTTGAGCAGGAACTGGCTCTGCGTTTCGGTTCCAGAGAAATTAGCATGAGCCTTCATCACTGGATCAATGAAGGGCTCATGACATTTTTCTTCTTCCTGATCGGGCTGGAGATAAAACGGGAGATCCTGGTGGGAGAGCTCTCCAATCCCCGGGCAGCTCTGCTTCCGGTGGTGGCAGCGGTGGGGGGTATGGCCCTCCCGGCCCTTCTCTACGCCCTGGTCAACCACGGAAAACCCACCCTCAACGGATGGGGCATCCCCATGGCCACGGATATTGCCTTTGCTATAAGTGTCCTGGTGCTTCTACGCCGCCACATTCCCCGGGGATTAATCACCTTCCTTATCGCTCTGGCTATCGTAGATGATCTGGGGGCGGTTCTGGTTATCGCTCTCTTTTATACCCAGAGCCTGAATCTCCAGGCCCTGGCCGGGGCCATGGCCGTATGGGGCCTACTCTGGATCTTTAATCGAGCCGGTCTTTACCGAAGCGGGCTCTACCTGGCCGGAGGGGTGCTCCTCTGGTGGTTCATGCTCTCCTCCGGAGTACATGCCACCCTTGCCGGAGTGCTCACCGCTTTAGCGGTTCCCAGCCGCCCCAAACTCATTCCCGGATATTTCAAAGACGTGCTCCAAAAGCTCCTGCGGGCCTGTGAAGACCGGCCCTCCATCCGTCAAGAATACACCCTTACCCCCGGCCAAAAGGAGGTGATCCAGGCCATCCATGCTGCGGTGGAGAGCGTGCAGCCCCCCTCCCTTAGAATGGAACATGCCCTGCACCTTCCCGTAGCCCTGGGAGTTATTCCCCTCTTTGCCCTGGCCAACGCCGGCCTCCACCTGGATATACTGAAGATCCTCGGGATCTTCGATCACCCCGTATCCCTGGGCATCGTGCTGGGTCTGGTGATAGGAAAGGTCGCGGGCATCTCAGGCACGGCATGGTTGCTCAACCGTCTGGGAATAGCCCCTTTACCCCGCGGAGTGAGGACGCCGCACCTTATCGGAGTGGGTTTTCTGGCCGGAATAGGTTTCACCATGTGTATCTTTATGGCCGAGCTTTCCTTTCCCGGAGAAAAGATCCTTTTGGAACAGGCCAAGATGGGAATCCTTCTGGCCTCCCTCCTTGCGGGCCTCATAGGTTACCTCTGGCTCAGGTATCTGGCCTCGCCCGGAAAATAGAGGTCATCGCGGCATGTTTTTATTGATTACATCCCCGCGGGGACCGAAAAGATCCAGAAAATGAAACTCGTAGTGGGGAAGTCGCTCCAGGACGATAAACCGTTCAGGCGGGGTATAAAGGATCTTGCGGATAAAGGCCGAAAGAAGTTCCTCATAATGGTCGATCTCCTTGGCCGAGACCGGAAGCCCCTTCCTGCGCCGGGCCCGGATATCCTCCTCTATCTTCTTGAAATTTTCCGGAATAAACCCCGGCTTAAGTCTTACCCGATAGGTCTCTCCGGTGGAAATTCTCTGGACGATGAATTCCCAGCCCAGGGAGTTATCCACCCTCACGGTCATAAAGTTGATACGGGCCCCGGTCATCATGGTGGCGGCATCCACAAAACAGGGGCTGTTTCGGGTGACCACCCGGATATCCGTGCGGTCCACCACCCCATCGGGAAAGAGTTTTAAGAGGGCCTGCCTCAAGGCTACAAAGGCAAAGGCTAGCCCATCGCAGAGATGGCCGTGAATGCGGGCCAGGTCTTTGAGCCCGATCTCCTTGGTTTTTAAGGCGTAGCGGCCAAGGGGAGCCTCGGTATCCAGCACCCTAATGGGCCGGTTATTGGGGGCCTCCGCCGCCCATTTGGGAAAGAACCAGTCCGGGGAATTGTCTGTGGCCCCTTCTCCGGCAAGGACCGGAGCAGTACAAAAGAAAACGATAAGCATTGCGGCCCAGATACGCTTCATGGCTAACCTCCTATAAGGGTATAAATCTTATAAGCGGTCATTATCACGATCAGAAGACCAAAAAGCTGTTTCAGACGATTGCTCGGCACATAAAGGCTGGTGAACCTTGCCCCGAGAAAGGCCCCCACCACACCGGCCCCGATAAGAGCACCGGTAAGAAGGGGATCCCAGTGGGCGGTCCCCAGGTGGGGATGAGGGCCGAAAAGGCCTCCGGTCATGATGGCAAGGGAACTATTCATGGGAAAACCTCCTCCGGATTTTTGAAAGTTTGTTTTTTAGGTCCTCAAAAAGCGTATAAAAGAGGGGCACGTAAAGCAGGGTGAGGAAGGTGGAGACGAAAAGTCCGCCTATGGCCACCACCGCAAGGGGGGAGAGCCTCTCAAGCCCCAGGGCCCTTTCGGCGGCGATGGGAAGCATACCGGTGATGGTGCCGAGAGCGGTCATCACGATGGGACGGGTGCGCACCCGAATGGCCCCCTCTATGGCCTCGCGCCGGCCTTTACCCTCGGCCCGGGCTTTTTTGATGAAATCAATAAGCAGAATGGAATTGTTGACCACGATTCCGGAAAGGAGGATCATCCCCATGGCCGCAGGCATACAGAAATGCCGCCCCACGATGAGAAGCCCCCAGACCGCCCCGATCAGCGAAAGCGGGATGGCCACCATGATGGTGAGCGGATCCACGAAGGACCGGAAGGTGGGAACCAGCGAAAAATAAAGGAGCACCAGGGCCAGGATCAGGGCTCGCCTCAAGCGCCCGAAGGATTCCTTCATGTGCTTGATCTCCCCCTCCTGGCTTAGGCGATAGCCTCGAGGAAGGGGAAGGTCAGAAAGAAGTCGGTTCACCTGGTCCTGGAGGTGGGTGATGGCCGTGGTGTAGCGGTAGCCCAGGACATCCACCACCGGGGAGAGCGCCTGGCGCTTGTAAACGGTAAGGGTTTGCGCCGCCCGGATCTCGGCCACCTCGGAAAGAGGGATCGGCCCTTTCGCCGTGGGGATAAGGAGCGTCTTGAGGTCGGAAAGACTCAGGCGTTCGGTCTCCGGAAAACGCACCCGGATGACATACCCGTCCTCCCCGGGGACCCGGAGCACCGAGGCCACCGCGCCGCTAAAGGCCGTGCGGATGGTGCGGGCGAGATCAAGCGGCGAAAGCCCGTAGTGGGTAAGCCGTTCCAGATTCGGAAGGACCCGGATCTCGCGTTTGTCGAGATACCAGTTGCGGGAGATGGAGACCAGCCCCCGCACCCGATGGAGCCGGGCCACCACCTCGTCGGCCAGACCATCGAGGATCTTCGGGTCCGGCCCGCTTATCATCACGTCTATCGGGGCGGCGATGGAGGAAAGAGGCGTGGCTCCGAAGTCATAGACATGGACGTAACGCAGCCCCGGAATCTTTAAGAATTCGCGTCGGAGACGGTCCTCGATCTGCCAGATGTTTTCCTTGCGGTGAAAGCGGTCAATGAAATGTACGGTGATGAGCCCCTGTTGCGGCGTCCTTTCCGCCCCGAAGCTGATCACCCCGGGTTCGCTTCCCACCATGGTGGCCATGCGGATGAAGCCCGGGGTCTGCCGAATGATCTTCTCCATCCGGTTTACGATCCTTTCGGTCTCGGAAAGGGAGGTGTTGGCCTGAGTCTCAAAGGCGATCTTTATGATCCCGGTGTCCATGGGGGGCATGAGGTCGCGACCCACAAGGGGCATCTGCCGGAGGCTTACCATCAGAAGCCCGATTCCGAGGGGCCCGATGAAAAGGAGCCTCTTGGTTGCCGCAAAATCAAAAAGTCTTACGAAGAAATTCCTTAGGGGTTCAAGCACCCCCTCGCTTATCCGGAAAAGGAAACGCTCGAGGATATTCCGCTCGCCCTGCGGTTTAAGGATCTTCTGGGAGAGAAGCGGAATTACGGTGATGGAGACCACATAGGAGGAAAGAAGGGCCAGGATGAGGACCGAGGCCAGCTGCCGCAGGATCTTCTGCACATAGCCCCCGATGAAAAGGATGGGGACCAGCACGGCCACGGTGGTGATGGTGCCGGCGAAGTCCGCCAGCATGATCTCGCGCGTGCCCTCCACCGCGGCCCGGAAGGGAGGTTTTCCCAGATGGTGGTGCCGATCAATGTTTTCAATGACCACGATGGCGTCGTCAAGAAGGAGTCCCACGGCAAGAATCACCGCGGTTAAGGTCACGATGTTTAGCTCAAAGCCGAGGATCCACATGCCGAAAAAGGTCATGAAATAGGTGAAAGGAATGGAGATGGCGGCAAGAAGGGTCATACGCATCCGGGCGAGAAGCACGAAGATCACCAGCACGGTGAGGAGCACCGCATCCCGCAGGGCGTCAATCATGTTGGAGACCGAGGTGCGGATGAGGTTTTCCTGGGTATCTGCGATCTCAAAGACCAGATCCGGAAACTGGCGCTTGATCCTGGGAAAGGCCCGGTGGAAGGCCTCAAGGGTCTCGGTGACATGGCCCTTTTCCGGGCGCAGGATGTTGATGCCGATAGCCGGGCGCCCGTTTCCGTGAAAGAAACTCTCCCGTTCAGTGTAAAGGGTCTTCACGCGGGCGATGTCCCGCAGGTGGATCTCGCCCTGCGGGGTGCGGGCCACCACCAGATCCAGAAGTTTCTCCCTTTCAAGCCTTTCTCCGGCCACCTTGATGAGAATCTGGTTCTTCCGGCGGATGAGAAGACCCCCGGGGATGTTAAGATTCTGGGCGTAAAGGGCGGAGATGACCTGCGAAAGGTTTAGCCCGTAGCGGGAAAGCTTATCCCGAAAGACCTCCACCCTTATTTCCGGAAAATAGCCCCCGAAGACCTCCACCTGCGCCACTTTGGGGATGCGAAGAAGCGCCTCACGCAGTTCATTGTCCGCGATCTGGCGCACCTTGGCGAGATCGAGAGGCGAGCCCGCACGGGGATAGACCGCAAGCGTGAGCACCGGGACCGTGGCGTCGCTTACCCGGAAGATCCGCGGGGGAAGGAGCCCCCGGGGAAGGGAGGCCCAGATGCGATTTAAGGCTGCGGAGACATCCACCTCCGCGGAATCAAGACTCTTCTTATACTCAAACTCCACCGAGACCGCGGCCACCTCATCGCGGGAGGAGGATCTTACCTTGCGCACGAGATCCAGCGTGGCGAGCTCCTTTTCCACCGGACGAGCCACTTTGTCTTCCATGTCCTCGGCCGAGGCCCCGGGCCAGACCAGAACCACCGCGATCTTCGGGTAGTTGGCGTCAGGAAAGAGATTTAAGGGCATCTTCCGGAAGGACATAAAGCCCAGGACCACCGCCAGGAGAAGGATAGAAGTAATCAGGTAAGGGTTCTTTAGATAACGCTCCACAAAACTCATGGTCTCGGCCCCTCCTCTATCCGCACCCTCTGGCCGGTATGGAGCGAAAGGAGGGTGGACTCTTGAGCCACCACCACGAGGTCTCCGGAAGAAAGCGGACCGGAGACTGCGACCTCCTCTTTCGCGCGGCCGAGAAGCCGGACCCTCGCCACCTCTATGCGGGCGAAGGGCCCCTTCTCCCTCCGGGCCAGAAAGACATAGGTCCCATTTGCGGTCTCAAGAAGGGCCTGAAGCGGCACGATGGCTCCCCTCACCTTGGAGACCACGAGATCCACCCCCACCCGGGCCCCGGAGGGAAGCCCGAAGGGCCGGTAGGCAAGCCTGATCTCCACCGTGGCCAGCTCCCCGGGCCCCACCGCCGGGAGCACCCGGAAGATTCTCGCCGAAAGCCTTCTTTTTCCCTCGGTAAGGACCGCCCGGGCCCCGGGTTTAAAGAGCGCGGCCCTGGCCTGGGGCACCCCCACGAAGATCCGATAGCCCCGGGAGGGATCTTCGAGAGCCAGGATAGGCGCTCCGGGGACCACCATGTCCCCGGGCTCTCTGAGTCTTTCCGTGACCACCCCGGAGAAAGGGGCCCGGATCACGGCATAGGTGAGGTCGTTTTCCGCGGTCGAAAGTTCGGCCTTAAGGGTCTTAAGACGGGCCTCGGCCTCACGCAAGGCGGACTCCGAAAGTTCAAAGGCCTCCTGGGAGATGGCTTTATGGCGATAGAGCACCCGGTCGCGCTCAAAGATCCGTTTCCGGGTGAGATAGGTCACCTGTGCGGCCTTGATCTGGGCCTTGAGCGAGGCGATGCGCGCCCGGATGGGGGTATCGTCGATGCGGGCAAGCACCTCGCCTTTTTTCACCGGATCTCCCTCGTACTTGGTTACGGAAAGGAGATAGCCGGTGATCCGGGAAGTGATTTTGGCCGAAAGAAGGGGGCGGATCACCCCCAGATAGTGCTCGGTAACCGGAAGGACCCCCACCCTGACCCGGGCCACCTCAACCGGTAAAGGAACGACCCGCGGCGGGGGTAGCCTCTTTAAGGCGGCCCGCTTCTCGCGCACCTTGTGCACGGCGAGGGCCACCACCGCGACCGCCACCACCAAAGCGAGAAGGACCTTAATCTTCCGCATCTTTTCCTCCGAACCTTCGGTGAAGAAATTCCGCGGGAGTAAGAACCCGCGTGTCTTTTATCTTCCGTCCGTAAAGGGGACCGAAATGGCGCCGATTCCCGGTGAGGAAAAACTGGAGGCCGTTAGAGATTGCGGTTTCTAAGATGAGCCGGTCCTGGAGGGGAAGAAACCCGAGTTGAGGCAAACCGAGGGGTTGATCCGGAAGGATGGTCACACGGGAAAGGAGCTTCTTAAGAAAGGCTTCCTGTTCCGGCCTTTTAAGTCGCAGGTTTACCGCGGTCTCCCGAAAAACGAGTTCGGAAATATAAAGCCGGAGCCTGCCCCCCTTCTCAAGCTCAAACAGGAGATAACTCCTTGAACGCTCAGGACCGGAGTAGGCGATGGAGAAGAGGACATTGCTGTCCAGAAATACGGTTAACGCCATTTTCTGAGAATCTCCTCGCGTTCTTCCTCTCCGCGCAATTGATCCTCTTTAACCCATTCCTCAACCTCCTCCTGGGAAAAGATCCTCACCTCCACGGCCACGGAAGGTTTAAGGAGAAGGCCCTGCGGAGTCTCCTCCAGGATGACCGGAGACCGGACCTCAAAACCGTATTTCTCGCGTAACCTTTTGGGAATGGTAATCTGCCCCTTCTCTCCGAGAAGCACTATTTCCCTGGCCATTTTTCTTCCTCCAAATTCTTACTTTCGGAATTTATGATATTCCAACAACGGAGTTTGAGCCAGCCGCGGGCAAGGAGGGTGGTGGCCCGCTCGTAGGCCACGTAGGCTTTGGCCAGGCGATAGCGGGCTCCGAGGTAGTCGGCCTCGGCCCGGGCCCAGGCCGCCTGCGCAAGGAGCATGTCCGTCACCGTGCCAGCCCCGGTGCGATACCTCACGCTTTCCACCCGGAAGGCCTCCCTGGCCGTGGCCCTTGCGGCCTCAAGATGGGCCACTTCTTCTTCGGCCTGGGCGATGAGGGAGAGGGCGTCCGCGATCTCCCTTCGGGCCGAAAGTTCAAGGAGCCGCAAGCGCTCCCTTTCGGCCAGCGCCCGCGAGCGGGCCTCGGCCACCCGGGCCGAGATGGTCCCCCCGCTGAAAAGGTTGAGCCTCAAGCGCACTCCGGCCTCCCAGACCTCCTCGGAATGATTGAACCCGGAGCCGGCCTTACGACCGTAACTCGAGTAAAGGTCAAGCTCGGGAAAATGCTCCCGGAAGGCAAGCGCCGCAAGCTCCTCGGCCTTTCTCACCGCCTCCCTCTGGGCCAGGATGTCCGGCCGGCAGGAAAGGGCAAGGTCCGGAGAAACCTCCTTCGGCTTTTGAACCCGAAGGATGGAGCCCTCAAGCTCAAAGTCGCTTTCCGGAGGCCTTCCGAGGAGCACGGAGAGGGCCTCCTTGGCCCGGCGAAGCCCCTCCCGGGCCGCGGCAAGGGCTGCCTCCTCGGCCCGCACCTGGGTCCTTATGCGCAGGAGATCAAGGGGCGGAATGCGCCCCACCTTAAGCCTGAGTTCGGCCTCCTTTTCCTCCCGCCTCAACGCCGAAAGGGTCTTCTCCCGGGCCGAAACAAGCTCCCTGAGATAGAGTCCCAGGTAGAAGGTGTCCTTCACGTTGGCCAGAAGATCAAGCGCGGTCTGATCCTTAAGGCTCTCCCTTAGGGCCCTCTCTATCTCCGCGATGCGGACCCTCTTTCTCAACCTTCCTCCGGCATAAAGGGGAAGGACGAGATCCACCTCGGAAAGATAGATGTCCCGGCTAAAGGCCGGAAATTTTCCCGGACCCTTGATGGAGACCACGGGCTGAGGGTCACTTAGGCGGCTTGCCTGAGCCATGAAGTTTATCTGGGGAAGGAGCTTTCCCCGTTCGGCCCGCACGGCGCTTCCCGCGGCCCGCACCTCGTGGCCCCGGGCGAGGATCTCGGGGTTTTTGGCCAGGGCCTCGCGCAGGGCCTCCTCAAGGGTCAGGGCCGGGGCGATCCGTACCCCGGCAAGGGCGAGAAGAAGGATCAAGAAAAGGAGCGCCGGTTTCCTAAAAAGTTTCACCGTAAAGCCTCCTTCGGAAATACCAGGCCACATTGACCAGGGAGATGAGGACCGGGACCTCCACCAGGGGCCCGATCACCGTGGCAAAGGCCTGTCCGGACTTGAGTCCGAAGACCGCCACCGCAACGGCGATGGCCAGCTCGAAGTCGTTGCTTGCCGCGGTAAAGGACACGGCCACGGTCTTAGGATAGGAGATCCCCATCCGGTAGGCGATAAAGAAGGTCACGAACCACATGAGGAAGAAGTAGCCCACATAGGGAAGGGCCACCCGGAGGACGTGCACCGGAAGATCCACGATGAACTGCCCCTTAAGGGAGAACATGACCACGATGGTGAAAAGAAGGGCCATGGGGGTGAGCCAGGAAACCCGGGGAATGAAGCGGGAAAAGTACCAGGTGTCGCCTCTGGTGCGTCTTAAGATCTGGTTGCTCAAAAGCCCTGCGAGAAACGGGATTCCGAGATAGATGAGGACCGATTTCGCCACCTCGGCCATGGAGACCTTGATGATGCAGCCCTTAAGGCCCAGGTGACAGGGAAGGACGTAGAGAAAAAAGTAGGCGTAAAGGGAATAGGTGAGCACCTGGAAGAGGGCATTAAAGGCCACGAGGCCTGCGGCCAGATCCCGGTCGCCGTCGGCAAGATCGTTCCAGACCAGGACCATGGCGATACAGCGGGCAAGACCCACCAGGATGACCCCCATCATGTAGTCCGGATGGTCCGGAAGAAGGAGCACCGCGAGCACGAACATGACCACCGGCCCCACCACCCAGTTCTGGATGAGGGAGAGGGCGAGCATGCGCTTGTTGGAAAAGACCACCGGAAGTTCCTCGTACCGTACCTTGGCCAGCGGGGGGTACATCATCAGGATGAGCCCGATGGCGATGGGGATGGAGGTGGTCCCCACCTGAAAACGCTCGATGAACCGGGCCGTCCCCGGGACTAGCTTTCCGAGGAGCACCCCGAAGGCCATGGCCAGAAAGATCCACAGGGTAAGGTAGCGGTCAAAAAAGCGCATCTTTTTGCGTCTCATATCGCTTCCTCCTCGAGGAGCCGTTTTAAACAGGAGAGGATCTGGTCCCGCACCCGGCGGAAGTCCCCCTCTCCCGGCTCCTTCCGGGCTTTCCACTCTTAGTTCTCTTTTTTAAGGATCTCCTTTACCTCCTCCACGGAAAGGACCTTGCCCTGGGAGACCACCCTTCCGTCCACCACCAGACCCGGGGTCTGCATCACCCCGTGGGCCGCAATCTGGCCGAGGTCCTTCACCTTCTCCACCGAGGCCTCAAGGCCCAGCTCGTCAAGAGCCAGGATCACGTTGTTGTAAAGGGCTTCACACTTCGGGCACCCCGGCCCCAAAATCTTGATCTCCTTTCCCATAACACACCTCCTTTTTGAGGATTTTTAACCATAGATCTTTCCTTCCACCGCCAGCCTGCGCCACTCAATGACATGCTCTTTCCTCTTCATAACCCACCCCCTTTACATATCTTTCACTTCGTGATTAAAATTCATTCAAGCTATGAATAATTTTGCATACCATCCCCGGGATCTGGCCCGGCTCCTGCGCCGGGCGCTTTCCTTCTCGCCGGTTACGGTCCTTACCGGGCCCCGCCAGGTGGGAAAGAGTACCCTCCTGCGCGAGGAGCCCCCCTTCCGCGAATGGCCCTATTTTTCGCTGGACGATCCCGAGGTCCTGGCCCTTCTTCGCCACCGGCCCCGGGAGATCCTTTTTGCGGAAAAACATCTCATCCTGGATGAGGTTCAGCGGGCCCCGGAACTCCTCCTTTATGTGAAACAGGCCGTGGATGGCGACCGTTCGCGCCGGTTCGTGCTCTCCGGCTCGGCCAATCTTCTCCTCATGAAAGGGGTGGCGGAGTCCCTGGCCGGCCGTGCGGTCTATCTGGAACTCGGCCCCTTCAGCCTTTCGGAATTCCTCAAGCGCCCCTCGGGCCTCCTTGCGCTCCTTGAAAAAGACCTTCTTCCGGAGGCTCCCAAACCTCCTTTCAGCCTGGAAGAAATCCTCTTCAAAGGTCTCACCCCTCCGGTGGCCTTTCTTTCCTTCCCGGAGGAGGCCCGTCTCTGGTGGCGGGGGTACGTGGCCACCTATCTGGAAAGAGACCTTCGCGATCTCTCCCAGGTGGCGGATCTTGCCGATTTTCACCGTTTCCTGGAGGTCCTTGCCAGCCGCATCGCCTCGCTTCTCAACATAAGCGAAGCCGCAAGGGACGCCGGACTCTCCCAGCCCACGGCCTCGCGCTACCTCAACCTCCTTGAGACCTCCGGCCTGGTGTATCGGCTGCGCCCCTACTACACCAGCCTCGCCAAGCGGCTTGCCAAGCGCCCCAAGCTTTATTTCTTTGATTCCGGTCTGGCCTGTGCCCTTGCGGGCTATACCCATCCCGGAGAGATACCGGAGAGTTTTCTGGGACATCTTTTCGAAAACTTCGTCTTTCAGCACCTGCATGCGGCCTCGGTGCTTCTTTCCGGGGAACTTTATTTCTTCCGAAAACTCGGCGGCCGGGAAAGGGAGGTGGATTTCATCCTGCGCTGCGGAAGGCACCTTTACGCCTTTGAGGTCAAGCTCACCTCGCACCCCGGCCCCCGGGAGGCCGAAAACCTTCTTGCTCTCAAGGATCAACTCCCCTTCCCTCCGAAACTTTATCTGGTTCACGCCGGGGACGAGACCGGCACGCTTCCCGGAGGGGTAAGGCTTATTCCCTGGCATCTCCTTTAGCCCCCCAAAAAGGCTCCGAAGAACCACCCGCAGAGGGTGGAGATAACCACCACCAGGGCCACATAGGCCGCGGTCTTTTTGGTACCGAGGACCGAGCGAATGACCAGCATACTCGGAAGGGAGACCGCCGGCCCGGAAAGGAGGAGGGCCAGCGCCGGTCCCTTCCCCATCCCGGCCCCGAGCAATCCCTGCAAAATGGGAACTTCGGTAAGAGTGGCAAAGTACATGAAGGCCCCGGAGATGGCGGCAAAGAAGTTGGCGAGAAGCCCGTTTCCGCCCACAAGCTCGGCCACAAACCGCGAGGGGATAAAGGCCTCATGCCCCGGACGGCCCAGAAAGAACCCCGCCCCGAGCACCCCCAGAAAGAGTAAAGGCAGGATCTGTCGCGCAAGCCAGTAGGAGGAATCGAACCACTCCCGGGCCTCGCCTCCGGTATGCCACAGGGCCACGGAAAGCAGCACCACCCCGGAAAGAAAGGCTATGGCATGCCCGGGGAAAAGGGACTCTCCCAGGGCTGCGGCTCCGGCCACAGCGAAAAGCCAGATGGGGCTTAACCCAAAAAAGAAATAGAGTTCCACGAGAAGGGCAGCGGCCGAGGCAGAGACCAGCTTCCACTTGAGGGCGTAAATTTTTTCCCAGAGCCCGGTTCCATGCCCCCAGGTGGCAAAGACCAGGATGGCCACCAGCGTAGCCATAAAGACCACCGTCTGCCAGAGGGGACGGCCTTCTTCCGGAGGGGCAGCGGAAAACTCAGCCATGCGTTTGGTTTCCTCCCGATGGAAGGCAAGGGCCATGATAAGACCGATCAGGATGCTCGCCCCGATGGCTCCGACCGCCCGGGCCAGCCCGAGCCCGGCTCCGAGCACCCGGGCAGTGAGCACGATGGCGAGGATGTTTATGGCCGGTCCGGAGTAAAGAAAGGTGGTGGCCGGCCCGAGCCCGGCCCCGTTCATGTAAATTCCGGCAAAGAGCGGAAGCACCGTGCAGGAACAGACCGCAAGGATGGTCCCGGAGACCGAGGCCACCCCGTAAGCGAGCGGCTTGGGGGCCTGTGGCCCGAGATAACGCATGACTGATTCCTTAGAGACGAAAACGCTTATGGCCCCGGCGATGAAAAAGGCCGGAATGAGGCAGAAGATCACGTGTTCCCGGGCGTACCAGTGGGCAAGCAACAGAGCCTCCCGCGCCCCGGAAAGGACCCGCTCCCGGGCGGGAAAGAAGAAAAAGAAGAGAAAGACCGCGACCCCGATCCCGATCTCATAAAAACGTTTGAGGGCTTTCATCCTTCCTTCTCCGCAAGGGTTTTTTCTTCGGGCCCGGTGCAGGGCCCGCAGACCTCTTTCCGCAGAAAGGGCGGACCCACCTCAAGCCGCCGGAGCTTTTCGCGGAGGGCCTCGGCCGCAGGATCGTCCTTTAAGGCCTCAAAGGTAAGCGCAAGAAGCCTTCGGGCTTCTTCGTCCTCAGGGGCGAGGCGATAGATCTGGAAAAACCCGTGTCTTTCCGCGGAGACAAAGCCGGCATCGGAGAGTTTCTGCAGATGGCGGGTGACCGTGGGCTGCGAAAGGTTAAGGGCCGCGGCCAGCTCACACACGCAGCAGGGCCTTTCGGAAAGGAGGACCAGGAGGGAGAGCCGCGTCCCATCGCCCAGGGCCTTGAACCGCCGCGTCAGTCTCTTCATGAACTCCTCCCCGGGATTCCTTTCTCTTAGCTTTTAACTTATATAGCCAAATAGCTAAAAAGTCAAGAAGCTGAAAAGATCTCCTTTTTGGGATAAAATCCCCCTCATGCAGGAGGGGGGAATGAAACTTCGACGCCTGGCCATAAATGAGGAGGGGTTTATTTTTGATCCCGAAACCGGGAATAGCTACACGGTAAACGAAACCGGCCTTTTTATCCTGGAAAAACTGCGTCAGGGTCTTTCTCCCGAAGAAATAGCCCGGCTCCTGAGCCAGGAATACGACATCTCGCCGGAGGAGGCCCGGCGCGACCTGGAAGACTTCCTGGAAGTCCTCGTCCGTTACGGGCTCTGGAAGGAACCGAAATGATCAAGGTGGCGGTCTCGGGAATAAATGCCGTGGACAATCCCGGCCCCGGGCTGGGTATTATCAAGGGGTTAAGGGAGGGATCAACCCCGGTTTCGGTGGTAGGGCTGGCCTATGATGCCATGGAGCCAGGAGTGTATCTCACGGACCTCATCGAGAGGGTCTATCTCATGCCCTATCCCTCCGAGGGCGAGGCCCCTTTTCTTAATCGTTTGCTCTATATCAAAGAAAAGGAAGGGCTCGAGGTGGTCATACCGGCCCTGGATCCGGAACTTCCCCTTTTTATAGACCTGGAACCCCGCCTTTCGGAGTTGGGGGTCCGCAGTTTTCTTCCCACCCGAAAACATTTCAAACTACGGGCCAAGGATAGATTGCCGGTAATAGCCGAGGCCACCGGCCTGAAAACCCCGGCCACCTTCGCGGTTTCCTCCTATGAAGAACTCCAGCGGGCTCTCTCCCGTCTGCGTTTTCCGGTCATGGTCAAGGGGCTCTTTTATCGGGCCTTCCGGGCCTACAATTCCACCGAAGCCCTGCAATATTTTCAGAGTATTTCCGCCGAATGGGGCTATCCGGTGATCATCCAGGAAATAGTAGAGGGCGAGGAGATGAACGTGGTGGGAGTGGGAGACGGAGAGGGCGGGCACTTCGGTCTCCTGGCCATAAAGAAACTCTGGATCACCTCCCTGGGAAAGATCTGGACCGGGGTAACCGTGAAGCATCCCGGGCTCCTTGAGGCTGCCGAAAAATTTGTCCGACATTTTCGTTGGCGAGGGGCCTTCGAACTGGAAACCATCGTCTCCGGGGAAGACATCTATCTCATCGAAATCAATCCCCGCTTTCCGGCCTGGATCTATTTCGCGGTGGGAGTAGGGCTCAATCTACCCGAAAGATTGCTTCGGGCCGCCCTGGGTGAAGAACCGGAAAGAGACTGGGAATACCCGGCCGGTAAACTTTATATCCGATTTACCGACGATCTGGTAACCGATCTGGACCTCTTTCAGCGTATGGTCACCAGGGGAGAAAGATGAAAAAACCCTATCAAAAACCCTCCATTATCAAGCTCCGGGTAGGCCTTCTCAGGGATAAAAAAAGCGGACTTCTGCGCATGGTGCGCCGCGAGATAGACGGCGTACCGGTGAAGGATCTGGTGCGCAAGTTCGGGTCGCCCCTTTTCGTCTTCTCCGAAAAGCGACTTCGAGACCAGTTCCGCTATCTCCGAAGGCTCTTCGAGAGTCACTACCCCCGGGTGGAATTCAGCTGGTCTTACAAAACCAATTACCTGGATGCCATCTGTCGCATCTTTCATCAGGAGGGGGCCAGCGCGGAAGTGGTTTCCGATTTCGAGTATCACAAGGCCCGGAGATTAGGGGTCCCCGGGGAAAACATCATCTTTAACGGGCCTTATAAACCACGGGAAATTCTAAAACAGGCCGTCCTCGAAGGGGCCCGGATCAATGTGGACTCTATGGACGAGATTCTTGATCTGGAGGAGATCGCCAGAGAAACGGGACAGAAAATCCGGATAGGCCTCCGCATTAATATGGACACCGGGATCTATCCCCGGTGGGACCGGTTCGGATTCAATCTGGAGAGCGGTGAGGTACTGAGCGTGGCCCGGAGGATCGCCGCCGGCGATCGACTGGAGGTCATGGGACTGCACTGTCATCAGGGGACCTTCATCCTCGACCCCGAGGCTTATGCCCGGGCCGCGGAAAAACTCCTCCGTCTGGCCCGTAAACTGGAAGAGGAATTCGGCTGGAACATAGAATACCTGGACCTGGGAGGCGGGTTCCCCTCCCGCAGCCGTCCAAAGGGCCTGTATCTTCCCCCGGAAGTGGGAATTCCCCCTCTTTCTGAGTATGCGGAAAGGATCGCCCGCTCCCTTCTTCTGGGGACCATGGCCCGCGACTATCCCCTCCTGGTCCTCGAAATCGGAAGGGCCCTGGTGGACGAGGCCGGCTTCCTTATCACCACCGTAAGATCCACCAAACGGCTCGCCGATGGCCGCCGGGCCCATATCCTGGATGCCGGTGTCAACCTGCTTTTCACGGCCTTCTGGTATCACTTCCGCATAGAAATAGAACGCGAACTGCCCGGCCCGCCGGAGCCCTGCACCCTCTATGGCCCTCTGTGTATGAACATCGATGTGGTGGAGGAAAACGCCTGGCTCCCTCCCCTGCCCAGAGGCACCCATCTTATCCTTTCCCCGGTGGGGGCCTACAACCTTACCCAGTGGATGCAATTCATCACCTATCGCCCCCGGGTGGTCCTGATCGGAGAATCCGGACAGGTGGAGGTGATCCGGGAGGCCGAAACCCTGGAAGACGTGGTGCGCCGGGAGAGACTACCCGAACATCTTCGATGAGGGGCCTTAAACCGGTCATAACCTCCATCCTGAACAGTTACTCCGGCATCCTTTTCCTGCCCCATCCCCTGGCCGGACTGGGCATTCTTATCCTCCTTACCCTCTTGAGCCCCAATCTGGGCCTATCCGGGCTGATTTGCGTGCTCTCGGCCTATCTTGCAGCCCGTTTTCTGGGACTAAGGGAAGATTTCCTGCGCCTGGATTTTTACATCTATAATCCTCTGCTGGTCGGGCTCTCCATCGGTTACTTCTTCCGCATCGGCCCTTTGAGCCTTATTTTTCTGGCCCTTATGGGCATATTCACCTTCCTTCTCACCTATAGCCTGTCCTCGGCCCTGTCTTATTATTTTCGGCTCCCGGTCCTCAGTCTTCCTTTCGTGATGGGAAGCATCACCGCGGCTCTGGCCTCTTATCGCTATTCCAATCTCTTCGTGGCCCTTCATCCCCCGGAATTTTTCTGGAGTCCTCACCTGCCCCTCTGGCTGGAGGGATTTCTGCGTTCCCTGGGAGCCATCTTCTTTATGCCCCACCCGGTACCCGGCCTGATCCTCTTCGGGATACTGCTGGTCTTCTCCCGCATCCTGGCCCTTCTTTCGCTAGCGGGCTACCTGGCCGGAACCCTCACCAGCTATCTCCTTACCGGCTCCGCACACCAGGCCTTTTCCGATCCCAATCACTTCAATTTCGTCCTCATAGCCCTGGCCACCGGAGGCGTTTTCCTGATCCCTTCGCCGGAAAGCTATCTCCTGGCCCTGATGGCCTCGGTGGTCGCCGTGCCCCTCACCGAGGCCTCCGGCATCTTCTGGGAAAAATTCGGGCTTCCGGCCTTTGCCCTGCCCTTCAATCTGGTCACTTTGCTGATGCTCTACAGTCTGGGACTCTCCCGCTACCGCAAACTCACCCTTTACTATCGCGGCACCCCGGAAAGGACCCTGGATTATTATCTCCATCGCGAAACACGCTTCCCCCGCGATCCGGATCTGGAGGTTCCGGTCAGCGGCAAATGGACGGTCTGGCAGGGACCTAACGGACGCTTCACCCATAAAGGGGCCTGGCGCTATGCCCTGGATCTGGTCATCACCGACGAGGAGGGACGCACTCACACCGGAGAGGGCCTGGATCTGAACGATTATTACGCCTATCGTAAACCCATCTTCTCCCCGGTTACCGGAAGGGTGGTGGAACTGGTGGACGGCCTTCCGGACGAACCCCCGGGATCGGCCAACCGCGATTATCCCTGGGGCAACCATATAATTATTTACGATCCGCGGGGTTTCTATGTGGTGCTGGCCCATATCAGTCCGGGAACCTTCCGGGTAAAGAAGGGCGACTGGATCGTCAAAGGAACCCTCCTCGGCCTGTGCGGAAGCTCGGGTTACGCTCCGGAACCCCATCTCCACATCCATATTCAGAGCGGCCCCGAAATAGGTACCCCGACCCTCCCCTTCGTGTTCAGTTCCTACCTAAAAAACGGAGAATTTCGGGATTTTTCCCTGCCCCCGGAGAAGGAAACCCTGGAACCGGCTCCTCCGGAAAAGCGTCTTCAGCATATCCTGAATCTTCTCCTGGGGGACCGGTATATTTACGAAATCCTGGATCGGAAAGGATCCCGGCAAACCTTCGCCCTTCGGGTGGAGATGGCCCCGGACGGGACCTTCTACCTCACCGATGGCAAGGCCCGTCTTTATTTCGCCCAGAGGGGCTCCGCCTTTTATTTTCTCGGCTACGACGGATCCATACGCTCCCCTTTGAGATGGTTCTTTCTGGCTGCCCCCAAGATTCCTCTTGCTCTTCGTCCCCATCTTCGCTGGACGGACTATCTCCCTCTGGAGGTGGTGCTCCCTCCCCTGAAAAAGGAACTTTATCTCCTGCTTCTCTCCCTCTATCCCTCTCTACTTAAGCCCCGAGGCCGCTATCGAGCCTTAGGAAAGCTTGACTTTGAAGGTGAAATCTTCTATGGTAAGCAAAGATTTAAAGTTTATACTCGCCTGGCGCCGCAGAAGGGATTTGAGGAAATCAAAATTCAGGGTTCCGGTGTGTTCCTCACCATCAGGAGGAAAGAGGATGAAAGGCAGGGTTAAGTTTCTCCTAGCTCTGACCATATTTTCTTTAGCGGTTACCACCGGCGTGGGGCGGAGCGGGAACCTTAAAAAATATCTGGCTCTCTACGGCACCTATCTCGATTATGGAAACTCCAAGCTCAAAAAAGACGGTTATGCGGTTACCCTGTACGGCAGCCTGGGCGACGGGGTGCATCAGGGGATAGAGGCTGCGGTCTCCCGGCTTCATCTGAACTATAAATCCGGTTACGAAGACCTGGATCAAACCGACTATACCCTGGCCTATATCCGAACCGGGGATCCCTTCCCTCATTTATCCCTGCGCCTTGGGGGTCACTACATCTCCAGCGACGACGAGCTTACCGACGAAGGCCGCATCCTTTTCGGGGACCTGCTTTATTTCATTCCCTATCGCTGGAACCTCGGGCTGGAGGTAGCCTACTCCGAGTATCACCATCGTACCGATTTCGAAGTCCTTCAGCTTCGCCCTCATGCGGGCTATTTCCTGAGACTCGGTTCCCGGGTCCTGTATCTGGAAGGAAGCGGATATTACATTCATCCTCACCGGTGGTCCAAACTCGGCCTGCCCCTGCGCAATTATTATGCTCTAGAGTTATCGGCCACTCATACCCGGGGCCCCTGGAAACTCCGGCTCTCCGGATGGGTGGGGCAGCAGGTCTTTGCGGTGCGCAGAGCCGGTTTTGTGGTTTACAATCTCCGCGAAAAATATAAAGGCGGGGTCTCGGGCGAAATAACCTATCATCAGGGAGCCTATTTTCTGGGCCTTACAGCCACCTGGAATACCTATGTGGAATTTAAGTTCCTCCCGCACCGTCAATCAGACGGTGTTCACCGGCTGGGTGGGGTATCGCTTCTGAGTCCATGCGAAGGTTAATTCCGGTTCTATTTCTACTTCTGGCCTGGAGCCTCCCGGCCCGGGGGATGGATTATGAGCGCATAAAGCAGGCCTATCAACTCTCCTATCAGTTTGAAAGACGGGGAGAATACGCACGGGCCCGGGAGGCCCTGCTTCCGGTTTACGAGAACTTTCCCCGGGGATATACCGTCAATCTGCGTCTGGGCTGGCTTTTTTATCTGGAGGGGCACTACCGCAATGCCATCCGCCATTACCGGATCGCCGCGGCGGTGGCTCCCCAGGCCGTGGAACCCCTCCTGGGATTGAGTCTGCCTTACCTGGCCCAGAAAAATTGGACCCGGGTGGAGGCCCTCATGTATCAGGTACTGAAACGGGATTTTTATAACTACTACGGTAATCTCCGCCTGGCCATAGCCCTCCGACAGGAGGGTAAATACGCCCAGGCCGAGGCGGTGTGCCGGAAGATGCTCGCCCTCTATCCCACCGACACCTCCTTCCTCACCGAACTGGCCCTGGATCTCTACCAGCAGGGCAAACGGCGCAGGGCGCTGGAGATCTTCAGAAACATCCTGATTCTCGATCCCACGAACCCCGTGGCTTCCAAATATGTTTCCCCTTAGTTTTTCTCTCTTGTAAGCCCAAAGACCGTGGGTTATCGTTTTTTCCATGAAAAAGTTACCTTTTAACCCCTGGGGGCTTACTCTGGTGGTGGTAGGCACCTTCTCCGGGGTGGCCCTGCTCTCCTATCGTCCCCAGGATCCAGGCTGGGGGCATGTGGGGGCCAACCATATCCACAACTGGGGAGGCCTGGCTGGAGCCTATCTGGCCGGGTTTTTGTTCAATCTCCTGGGGTTTTCGGCCTTTCTCCTGGTGGCCCTGGTCCTGCTTCTCGGGGTCCGCTTCCTGCGGAGGGAAAACTTTCCCCGGCACGCTCTGGGAGGCATTTTGGCCCTCACCCTGGCCTCAAGCCTGGGCTTAAGTTTTGTACCGGAGTCCTGGGGTTCCCGTTTTCGTTATCCGCTTAACGGAGGAATCATCGGCTTTCTTTTCCAGCATCTGAGGCCTTATATCGGGGTGCCGGGGCTTTTGATCCTCCTTTTCCTGACCGGGGCTATCGGGCTTGGCTGGATGCTGGGCGAATTCCTCCTCCCCTCCTTTTCCCTGAAGCGCCCCCGCCTCCGGGGAGGCCCCCTTCATCGGCGGAAAAAGCCCCCCGCAAAGACCGATACCCCCCCCGAAAAACAGGAGGCCGCAGACACCCGGCCTCCCCTCCACATCCGGGGAAAGGGGTTCCCTCCGCCGCTGGATCTCCTCCTTTCTCCCCCCTCCGACCGGATGGGGCCCGACAAAGGCGACCTGGAAGCCCTGGGGCAAACCCTGGAGGAAAAACTGCGGGAATTCGGGGTGGAGGGGAAGGTCTGCGGCATCAATCCCGGCCCGGTGATCACCGTTTATGAATTCAAACCCGCCCCGGGAATAAAGATCAACCGCATCGTTTCCCTGGCCGACGATCTGGCCCTGGGTCTTTCGGCCGAAAGCGTGCGCATCGTGGCCCCCATCCCCGGAAAGGACGTGGTGGGGATCGAGGTCTCCAATCCCCGCCGCGAAACGGTCTATCTGCGCGAGATCCTGGAGAGCGAAGCCTTTCGTAAGTCTCGCTCGCCGCTTACCCTGGCCCTGGGCAAGGACCAATCCGGTCATCCGGTGGTGGCGGATCTGGCCCGGATGCCCCATCTCCTCATCGCCGGGGCCACCGGGACCGGAAAGAGCGTTTTCATCCATTCGGTTATCCTGAGTCTCATCTATAAGAACACCCCGGAGCGGGTTCGCTTCCTCCTCATCGATCCCAAACGTATCGAGCTTTCCACCTATGAGGATATTCCCTATCTCCTGCATCCGGTGGTTCTGGAACCCAAGCTGGCCACCCGGGCCCTGCGCTGGGCGGTGGAGGAGATGGAACGGCGCTACACCCTGCTTGAGGAAAGCCGGACCCGCAATCTGGATACCTACAACCGCCAGGCCGAGGAAAAATTACCCTATATCGTGATCATCATCGACGAGCTGGCGGATCTCATGGTGGTATCCTCCAAGGAGGTGGAGACCCTCCTTACCCGCCTGGCTCAGATGGCCCGGGCCTCGGGGATCCACCTGCTGCTGGCCACCCAGCGTCCCTCGGTGGATGTGATCACCGGGCTGATCAAGGCCAACTTCCCCGCCCGTCTCTCCTTCCAGGTCTCCTCCCGCACCGATTCCCGAACCATCCTGGACGTTCAGGGAGCCGAGCGTCTCCTGGGAGCCGGAGACATGCTCTTCCTTCCTCCCGGGGCCTCCAAACTTCGGCGCATTCACGCCCCCTATGTCTCCGAATCCGAGGTTCAACAGGTGGTAGAATACCTTCGGGCCCAGGGTGCTCCCGAATATCTGGCCGATTTCGAAGCCTTAACCGAAGGAGAGGAGGGCCTGGAGCAGGATCTCGAAGAGGAGGATGAACTTTATCGCCAGGCGGTGGAAATTGCGGTTCAACAGGGTAAAATTTCGGTCTCCATGCTGCAGAGGCGCCTGCGCATAGGGTATAATCGGGCCGCCAGGCTCGTAGAACGTATGGAAAAGGAGGGTATCGTTGGTCCGAGCGATGGTGTACGTCCTCGTCCTGTTCTTTCGGGCCGTAAGCCTTAAGGCCGAACCGATCCCCCCGGAGGTGGTGCTCCATCGGGTGGAGGACTTTTACCTCCACACCCAGACCCTTTCCGGGGCCTTCACCCAGGAAGTCTATTGGCGCAAAAAGCTCGAGGTGGAAACCTCCGGAGGGCGCTTCTGGTTCTCTAAACCCGATCTCCTGCGCTGGGAGTACGATTATCCGGAAAAACTGGTCATCGTCTCCGACGGAAAGAGGGTCTATTACTACTCCCGGCCCGATGCGCAGGTCCTTATCTTCGATCCCCGGAAGGCCTTCTCTCGCCTGGTCCTGGCCCTGCTCTCGGGGAAGGCCCGTCTGAGCCAAGATTTTCGTCTCCTCTCCGGAGCACCGGCGGAGACAGGATTCTATTTCCTGGAACTCAAGCCCCGGGGGGATCAGAGCGTCTCCCGGGTCAAACTCAAGATAGAACTGAACACAGGTGAAATACGGGAGATCTGGTCCTGGGATCCGCTGGGTAATCTCACCCATCTCGTCCTCAAGGACTTGAAAATCAATTCCAGGATCGATCCTCAGAAGTTTGTCTTCAGGATTCCCAAGGGAGTAGAGGTCATCAAGGAAAAGGAAGGAGGTTCCTGAAAGATGGAAAGAGAGAAACTTCAGGCCGAAATACGAAAGCTGGCCCGGGATCGGAAGGCCCTTATTCTGGCTCACAATTATCAACCCCCGGAGATCCAGGATATCGCCGATCTGGTGGGAGATTCCCTGGAACTTTCCCTTAAGGCCTCCCGGACCGATGCGGAGGTGATCGTCTTCTGCGGGGTGCTTTTCATGGCCGAGACCGCCCACATTGTTTCCCCGGAAAAGATCGTCCTTTTTCCGGCTCCTCAGGCCTGTTGCGCCATGGCCAGCATGGTATCCCCGGAGGATGTCCGGGCCCTCCGGGAGGCCCATCCCGGTGCCCCGGTGGTCACCTATGTAAATTCCTACGCCGAGGTCAAGGCCGAAAGCGACATATGTTGCACCTCGGCCAATGTGGTGCGGGTCATCGCCAGTCTTCCGGAAAAGGAGATCATCTGTCTTCCGGATCGCAACCTGGCTCTTTACGCCCAGCGTCATTTTCCGGAAAAGCGCATCATCTATCACGAAGGGTTCTGCCCCTTTCACGACGTACTCTCTCCGGAGGATGTAAAACGGGCCCGTGAGGCCCATCCCGAGGCCCTCTTCATCGCCCATCCCGAATGTCGGCCCGAGGTCATAGACCTTGCCGATCACGTGGCCTCCACCAGCGGCATGCTTCGCTTCTGTCGCGAGTCCCCGCATCGGGAATTCATTATCGGGACCGAGGTGGGGCTGCTCTATCCCCTGCGGAAACAGAATCCGGACAAAAAATTCTATCCCGCCTCGGAAAAGATGATCTGTGAATCCATGAAATTGACCACCCTGGAGCTGGTCTATCAGGCCCTGGAGAACCTGGAGCCCCGGGTGGTGGTTCCGGAGGAGGTCCGGGTGAGAGCCCTCCGGGCGGTAAAACGAATGCTTGAGATCCCCAGGGGGTAAAGCCTTGAGCGAGACCCTCAAACTTTTCGCCCAACGGGCGGAAAAATTCTTCCGCGAGGCCCTCCGCCACTTCGAGGAGGGAGATCTGGAGCTTTCCGCCTTCTTTGCCGAACAGAGCGCCCAGCTTCTCCTTAAAACCTATCTCCTCAAACACACCGGCACCTTTCCCCAAACCCACAATCTGCACCGCCTTTTCCGGGAAGCCGCTAAGGTGGACGCCACCTGGGAGACCTTCTACCGGGATAGGGTCTCGGTGGTGGACGACCTCTACCAGGCCTATTTCACCTCCCGTTATCTTCCCTTTGAATTCGAAAAGGAAGCCGTGGTCCGCATGCTTGAATTCCTGAAAGACCTCCGGGGGCGCCTGGGTGGATCTCAATCTTGAACCCTATATCCAAACCGTACGGGAACTTAAACCCTATTTTGAAAACTGGGAGGAGATCCTGCGCGAGTTTTTGCGGCTATGGATTTCTAAAGGATATCCCGGGGTGAAACTCCTGGTCTTTGGCTCCATCCTTTCGGGGAAGGCTCATCCGGCTCTCTCCGACATCGATGTCCTGATCCTGGCCCCCGAGGGCCTCTCCCCGGCGGAAATAAGGCGGCTCTGGCTCTCCGAATTTCGCAAGCGCCACCCCTTTCATCCCTTTGAGTTTCACTTTGCCGATTCCGAACTCCTCAAAAACTGGTATAGTCGTTTCGTAAAGGACTGGCACGAAATAAGGCTTGACAAGGAGGACAGGAGTGAGAACAACCCGGATAGAGGTGGCCCTTAAACCCGGTCTTCGTGATGCCCGGGGAGACAAAGTCCTCCGTCGGGCCCGGGATTTCCTGGGGCTTTCGGTTCAGGCCGTACGCACCGTGCGGGTTTACCTGGTGGAGGGGGACTTTTCCGGGGAGATACTGGAACGTTTTGCCCGCGAGGCCCTCTGTGACCCGGTAATCCAGATCTTTTCCGTGGGAAAACCGCTCTCCCCCGCCCTGGGTTTCGATTACGACTGGGTGATCGAGGTGGGCTTCCGTCCGGGGGTTACGGATAACGAGGGCCGGGTGGCGGCCGAAGCCCTGGAACTCCTCCTCGAACGTCCGCTTGATTCCTCCTGCGAGGGGGTCTATTCCGCCCTCCAGTACCTGATAAAAGGAACCCTCTCCTCTGAGGACCTTGAACGTATGGCCCGGGAGCTTCTCGCCAACGAACTCATCGAACGCTGGTGGATCCTCTCCCGGAAGGAATACGAAAAGACCGGAATCACCTACCCCGCCCCCCGGGTCACGGAGAGATCCGAGGCCACGGTGGAGACCTGGGACCTTTCACGACTTTCGGATGAGGAACTCCTTGCGCTCTCGCGGGAGAGGCTTCTCGCCCTTTCCCTTTCCGAAATGCGGACCATCCGGGACTTCTTTCGCCGTCCGGATTTCGTGGAGGAAAGGCTCCGGCACGGCCTCGGCCCGGAGATCACCGATGTGGAACTCGAGTGTCTGGCCCAGACCTGGTCCGAGCATTGCAAACACAAGATCTTTAACGCCCGCATCCATTATCGGGATCTCGAGTCCGGCGAAGAATTCACCGTGGACAGTATCTTTAAGACCTACATCAGGGGTTCCACGGAAAAGATTCGCCAGCGACTCGGGGCCCGGGACTTCTGTCTTTCGGTCTTTGTGGACAATGCCGGGGTGATCCAACTCAACGATCGCTGGGCCCTGGCCTTTAAAGTTGAGACCCACAACAGCCCCTCGGCGCTTGATCCCTACGGCGGGGCCCTTACCGGAATTGTGGGGGTAAACCGCGATCCTTTCGGGACCGGTAAGGGAGCCCTCCTGGTCTTCAACACCGATGTCTTTTGCTTCGCCCCCCCGAACTGGGACAAACCCCTCCCGCCGCGGCTCCTCCATCCCCGCCGCATCTTTGAAGGGGTGCGCGAGGGGGTGGAACACGGCGGAAACCAGAGCGGGATCCCCACGGTGAACGGCTCCATCGTCTTCGATCCCCGCTATCTGGGAAAACCCCTGGTCTATTGCGGCACCGGGGGCATTCTCCCTCTGGAGATCTGCGACGAGCCCTCCTGGAGGAAGGGGGCCCGCCCCGGGGATCTGGTGGTCATGGTGGGCGGGCGTATCGGAAAGGACGGCATTCACGGGGCCACCTTCTCCTCCGAGGCCCTGCACGAGGGAAGCCCGGCCACCGCGGTACAGATCGGAGACCCCATCACCCAGAAGAAGATGACCGATTTCCTGCTGCGGGCCCGCGACGAGTGCCTCTATACCTCCATCACCGACAACGGAGCCGGCGGACTCTCCTCCTCCGTAGGGGAGATGGCCCGCGAGGCCGGCGGCGCGGAGCTGGATCTGGAAAAACCGCCCTTGAAGTATCCGGGGCTTAAGCCCTGGGAGATCCTCCTTTCCGAAAGCCAGGAACGCATGACCGTGGCCGTGCCCCCGGAAAAGATAGACCGGTTCCTGGAACTGGCCCGACGCATGGACGTGGAGGCCACGGTGGTAGGGCGCTTCACCGATTCCGGGTACTTCCACCTGCGCTACGAAGGGCGCACCGTGGGCCTCCTTCCGCTCAAGTTCCTCCACGAGGGCGTGCCTCAGATGGAGCTTTTCGCCGAATGGCATCCGCCGAGACACGAGGAGCCCGACCTTCCCGAACCCGAGGACCTGGGCGCGGTGCTGCGGCAGATGCTTTCCCGGCTCAACGTATGTTCCAAGGAATACGTGGTGCGACAGTACGATCACGAGGTCCAGGGAGGAAGTGTGGTAAAACCCCTCACCGGGGCCCGGGACGACGGCCCGAGCGATGCCGCGGTGCTCCGTCCGGATCTTTCCCGCACCGACGGGATCGCCGTGGCCCACGGGATCTGTCCCAAGTTCTCAGATATCGATACCTACTGGATGGCGGCCAACGCCATCGATGAGGCCGTGCGCAACGCGGTCTGCGTGGGCGGAGACCCGGAACACATGGCCGGGCTGGACAATTTCTGCTGGTGCGACCCCATCGAAAGCGAAAAGACCCCGGACGGTCGCTACAAACTGGCCCAGCTGGTGCGGGCCGCCCGGGCGGTGCACGACTTCACCCTGGTCTATGGAGTCCCCTGCATCTCCGGAAAGGACTCCATGAAAAACGATTATCTCATGGCCCTGGGGCTTGACCCGGAAGGAGAGAACCCCTACGGTGTGGGAACGATCCTTCCCGACGGGAGTCTCAAGATCTCCGTTCCCCCCACCCTTCTCTTTTCCGTGGTGGCCAGAGTCCCGGATGTGACCCGGGCGGTGACCATGGATGTCAAGCGCCCCGGGGATCTCCTTTATATCCTGGGCATGACCCGGGACGAGCTCGGAGGCTCGGAATATTATGCGAGCCGGGGCTTCGTAGGGGTCTCGGTTCCCAGGGTGAACGCCGAGGAAGCCCGGGTAAGGTACCTGCGCCTTCGGGACGCCATCTATTACGGTCTCATTGCCTCGGCCCACGACGCCTCGGACGGAGGACTGGCCGTAGCCCTTGCGGAGAAGGCCTTTTCCGGGGGCTACGGGCTTTTCGTGGATCTTTCCGCGGTGCCCTATGAGGGCTGTGGTCGAGCGGACTTCATCCTTTTTTCCGAGTCCGCAAGCCGCATCCTGGTAACCGTACCCCGCGATCGGAAACGCGACTTCGAAAAACTCATGGAGGGGACCACCTACGCCCTCATAGGGGAGGTCATCGCCGAGCCGGAACTCATCATCCGGGACGGCCTGGGCCGCGACCTGGTGAAGGAGCCCCTTTCCGCGCTTAAAGCAGCCTGGAAAACCCCTCTGGCCGAACTCTGAGCCGGTGCCTCGTCCTCCGATCCTTCTCGCCCCCATGGACGGGCTCACGCATGCGGCCTTCCGGCGCCTGGTGGCCTCCTACGGCTCGCCGGATCTCCTCTATACCGAAATGGTGAGCGTACGAGCGGGGTATTTCCACTGGTTAGGGTATTGGTGTTACAATGGTTTTTAGAAAAGCCCGCCGGAGGAAAGAAAATGAAAATAGTGATGGAAGTGGAAGACACCAATCGAGGGAAAGTCCTGCTTGAATTTTTGAAACAGCTTCCTTTTGTGAAAATAAAAGGCACCCGGAAGACACGTAAAGGGATTCAATTAAACGAGGTCTTCGGAATCTGGAAAAACCGCGAGATAACTAAAGGAAAATTACGAAAAAAAGCCTGGAGATTTTAGACTATGTTACTCTGTGATACCGACGTATTGATAGAAATCTTGAAGGGAAATGAAGAAATACGAGCCGAATTTGAAACTTTATCGGACCAAATTGCCCTGAGCGCTATCACAGTTATGGAACTCTATTTTGGAGCTCTGAACAAGAGAGAGCTCTACAAAATAAAACGCTTTGTGAGCGGTTTTGAAATATTCCTGGTCAACGAAGAGGTTTCCCAAGCCGGCATCCGGTTGATCGAAAAGTATGCTAAAAGTCACGGTCTAAGAATTCCCGACGCTCTCATAGCGGCCACAGCTTTAATCTTTGATCTGGCTTTATGGACCTTAAACGTCCGGGATTTCCGATTTATTGAAGGTCTCAAATTGTGGTCGCCTCGTTAATCCTTCTCGCCCCCATGGACGGGCTCACGCATGTGGCCTTCCGGCGCCTGGTGGCCTCCTACGGCCCGCCGGATCTCTTTTACACCGAAATGATAAGCGTGCGGGCGGTGGTCTTTCAGCCCCCGGAACGCGATCCTTATCTCTGGCACACCGAAACCGACCGGCCCCTTATCGTACAGCTTGCCGGCCGGGAACCGGAGCTTTTCGAGGAGGCCATAAGGCGGCTTGAGGAGCGGTTCGACTTCGCGGGTTACGACCTCAACTTCGGCTGCGGAAGGGGACGGGCTCGCAGACAGGGCTGGGGAGCGGCCCTTCTTTCGGAACCGGATCTCGCCCGAAGGATCGCCCGGGCCGCCCGCAGGGCCACGCGCAAACCCCTTTCGGCAAAGTTCCGCTCCGCCCCGGGCCATGACCTAAAAAAACTCCTTTCCTTCGCCGAAGGCCTTCTTGCGGAGGGCGTTGAGACCCTTATCCTTCACCCCCGGGCCCCGGAGGAGGGTTTCCGGCGGCCGCCGCGGTGGGAGGAGATCCGGGAACTGAAACGGGCCACCGGAGCGCGCATCATCGGAAACGGGGATGTCTTCTCACCGGAGGACGCGAAAAGGATGCTTTCTGCGACCGGCTGCGACGGGGTGATGATCGGCCGGGCCGCCCTCCTCCGCCCCTGGATCTTCCGGGATGTGAAGGCCTTCCTCAAGGGGGATCCCCTGCCCGAGCCCCCTGCTCCCGTAGAGCCGGTCCTTCTTTTTGCCGAAAACTTAAAGCTTCTCCCCGAGGAATGGCGGGAGAAACGCTTCAGCCTCTGGCTCTTCTGGTATCTACAGAATTTCCCCTTCGGTCTCTATTACTTTGGTCGGATCCAGAAAGGGACCTCTATCGAAGCTAAACTAAACCTTTTACGGGACCTCCTCGGCCGCGAGGAGGTCCCGCCCTACCCTGTATCCATCCGCCAGAATCGGTAAAACTAGTCTTTACTGGTGTGACACACGAAACAGCCACAGTTGGGGTTATATCCACCACTGGCCACACAGTTGTTATAGTTCCACCGCAACATATCCGGATAAGGACCGGCATGGGCATAGTGACAGGAGAGACACATTACCGCATCCGAACCCGGCGTCACCGTATCGGAGATTCCGGTGATGGGCCAGGTGGTGCGGGCCACCGGAGCCAGCACACTATAAGTAAGGGTTCCGTTGTTGTAGTTGGCGTACTCGCCGCTGTTGGGAAGGGCATAGTCCGTGGGATGCCTTAACCAGGGAGACCCCGGATTGCTGGGATCCGAGGCCGTGCTGTTGGCCGAATGGAAGAGCGGATGACAGGTGGCACAGAACTGACTGATGGTCCCATCCGGAGGCATGGGAGATCCGTTCGGCCCCTGGTGACAGGTGGTGGCGGAACAGCTCAACTGGGTAATAGGAGCGGTCTTTCCGTAATATTCGTTGTGGTGGGTGGGAGAGGTATTCTGCCAGTCCGAGACCTCGTACCCCTTCACGTTAAGGAGGAATCGATAGCTCTCGCCCACCGTGGTGCCGTTTACCGTGCCGGTTACATTGGAGTGGTGTGCCCCCTTGATTCCGGCCATGGGGCTCAGATTACCCACCCGAATTCCGTGGCACCCCCCACCGCCGGCACAGGTAATCTGCTTATTATTCCACTGACTCTGAGGATGCCATCCATTAAAGGGACCCGGGGCTCCGGCCGAAAGGGCACTATCCACGTCTATCCCCGGAATACCGGCTACATTGTGCCCGTAGGCATCCCCGCTTCCGCCATCACCACCGGTCTTAAGACCGGTAATATAGGCAAAGTTTCCTCCGGCCAGATCCTGACTGTCGCTGTGATAGACCTGGGGAATAGGACTACCTCCCCAGTTGACGATCCGCTGGCTCCCTCCCTGCGCATGACAGCCTATGCACCCGGCTTTAAGAAGCAGCGGATTAGGAGCGGTGCCATTTACGGTCATGGCGGTGCCATTTTGCGAGTTGTGCATGGTGTGAC
>DRMH01000140.1 GCA_011322625.1 Thermosulfurimonas dismutans
TTCAGGTAATTCACCAAATTCTTCTTTAGAAAGAACCTTAACAGCAAAAGCTAAAGCCCTTTTAATATCTTCTTTACTAATATGAGGATAAGCAGACAATATACTTTCTATAGTCTCTCCCGTAGCTAGTTTTTCAAGGATTAGCTCTACACTTATCCGTGTACCCTTGATTACAGGTTTACCTCCGAGTTTTTCAAGATCTACTTCTATACCTGGATAAATCTCCTTCCCCATACTTCCTCCCCACTTTTGGTACATTCTCGAAATTTAAGTATATCATCCCGTACTTTTTTACCAAGAGATCATTCCTCCATTACGATCAATGATCCATCCTTATTTTTATTGAAAAAATCTATTTCAGTAATAGAAATAGGCAAGATATAATGGGGGCTGGCGGGGGCCGGGAGAGGGGGCGGGTGCTCCCCCGGGGCTGCAAACCCCGCGGGCCCCTAAAAGGAAAGGGGTTGGTCGGTTCGACTCCGGCCCCGGCCTGAAAGATCTTTCTTGGAGGTTAGATCATGGATCGCGAGGCCCTCTGGTCTTCTCTGGGGCTTGACCTTGAGGCCCACGCCGCACTCCTTGAGGCCCTGGGTCCCCTTTACCAGGAAGTCTATCTTTCCCAGGAAAATCGGCCCCGGGGCATGGCCTATTTTGATGCCGTAGTAGCGGATATCCACGGAGCGCGAGTAGCAGAGCTCCTGCAAATTCGGGAGGCCGGACGCCCGGTGGTGGGAACCTTCTGTGTGTTCGTACCGGAGGAGATCGTCTGGGCTGCTGGAGGGGCGTGCGTGGGGCTCTGTGCCGGAGTGGAAGTGGCTACCGAGCGGGTGGAGGAGGTCCTCCCCCGGAATCTGTGTCCTCTCATTAAAGCCTTCTTCGGCTTCAAGCTGGCCCGCCTCTGCCCTTACATGGAGGTCTGTCACTTTCTGGTGGGGGAGACCACCTGCGACGGAAAGAAAAAGGCCTACGAGATCTTTGAAGCCTATAAGCCCATCTATGTGATGCAGGTCCCGCACCGCAAGGACGAAGAAAGCCTCAAGCTCTGGATTGCCGAAGTGGAAAGATTTCTCCGGTATATGGAGGAATTTACCGGGGAGTCCATCTCCGCGGAGGCCTTAAGGGAGGCCATTGAACTTATCAACCGGCGTCGCAGGGCTCTAAAGCGCCTGAACGAACTTCGCCGCTTCGATCCGCCGCCCATCTCCGGCCGTGACGTCCTTCTCATTCATCAACTCTCCTTCTTCGACGACCCCGAACGGTTCACCCGTAAGCTGGAGGAGCTTTGTGCGGAGCTTGAGGAAAGGGTTTCTGCCGGGGAGGGAGTGTGTCCGGCCGGCACGCCCCGGGTGGTGATTTCCGGCTGTCCCATGGCCATCCCCAACTGGAAGGTGGCCCATCTGGTGGAATCCTCGGGAGCCGTGATCGTGGGGGAAGAATCCTGTGTGGGAACGCGTTACACCCGGGAATTGGTCCGGGTTTCCGAAAACTCCAAGGAAGGGCTTCTTCGGGCCCTTGCCGAAAGATATTTCCGGATCGATTGCGCCATTTTCACTCCCAACCCGGAGCGCCCGGCGCATCTCAAGGAAATGGTACGGGATCTTTCTGCCGCCGGGGTCATCCATTACGCCCTCAAGTTCTGCGACCCCTATACTATCGAGGCCTACCGGATAGAAAAAGACTCAGCCGTTCCGGTTCTAAAAATCGAAACCGACTACAGCCTTGAGGACCGGGAGCAGCTTCGCACCCGCATCGAGGCCTTCCTGGAGGTCCTGAGGTGAGGGTGGCGGGGCTCGACATAGGTTCGCGGACCGTAAAGCTGGTCATCCTGAACGGGTCTGAAGTTTGCGAGAAGCGGTGTCTTGAAACCTCGGCCCGTCTTGCGGAACAGCTTACGGACCTTCTTTCCGGGCTCCGCTTTGACCGGTTGATCGCCACCGGCTACGGACGAGGCCTGGCCCGGGAACTTTTCGGGGCCGAAACCCTTACCGAAATCAAGGCCCATGCCCTGGGGGTGCGACACCTTTTCCCCGAGGTCCGGACCATCCTGGATATCGGGGGGCAGGACAGCAAGGCCATGGTCCTTGCGCCGGACGGCCGGGTGCTCAGGTTTGAGATGAACGACCGCTGCGCCGCAGGCACCGGGCGTTTCCTTGAGGTCATGGCCCAGGTGCTGGGAATCTCCCTGGAGGAGCTTTCCGAAATGGCCCTTTCTGCGGATCAGGCGGCCCGCATCAGCGCCCTCTGCACGGTCTTTGCCGAAGGTGAGGTGGTGGGCCTTATCGGGCGCGGAGAGGCTCCGGAGCGCATCGCCCGCGGTATCATTTCCTCTATCGTTAAGCGCTCCCTGGGGCTCCTGCGCCGGGTTTCCCCTTCAACCCCTCTGGTCTTTACCGGTGGGGTAGCCTGCAACCGGGCGGTGGTAAGGTTGCTGGAGGAGGAGCTGGGATTCCAGATCCTCCTCCCGGAGGACCCGCGGATTACCGGCGCCCTGGGGGCCGCCCTTTACGGGGCTTCGTCTTTGGGTTCAGGGCCGGGTAAAGGTACGGAGGAAGGGCTAGCCGGGTAAAAGACCGGTTTCTTTTTCCAGGAAGGTTTCCAGATGCTTTAAGAGCTTCCTGAATAAGGCTAGCCACTTTTCTCCTTCCGGGGTGAGGCGGGCCCCTCCGCCTCCCTTTCCTCCTACCGTAGTTTCCACCAGGGGTTTTCCGGCCTGACGGTTCATGGATTCCACCAGGTCCCAGGCATGTTTGTAGGACATGTTCATGGATCGCGCCGCGGCAGAGATGGAGCCGTATTCCCGGATTCTTTCCAGAAGGACCATTCTTCCGTAACCCAGGAAGGTGCCCTCCGGCCCCTCGATCCAGATCTTTCCCCGCACCCGAAGGCCTTTCATTCCTTTCCCTCCAGGAGAAAGATTCGTTCCGGGGGTAAGCTCAGGCGTAGCCTGCGACCCGGAGAGAGGTCCAGTTTGCTTCGGGCCAGATCCGGAAGGATGACCTCAAGAAGACCTCCCCCTTCACCCTTAAAAACTACCCGAACCTGGGGTCCTTCGGAACGGAGATTCACCAGCCGGGCGGAAAGGAGATTCTCCTGATCCGGTCGGAGATACTTATCGCGCACCACAAGGACATCTTCGGGGTGAATCCCCACGTAGATCTTCGACCGGAAGGACGGGGTGGAGGTTACTCTCAGAACGGTTCCCAGTGACGGGACCTCCACCCTTCCCTCTCCGGTTATCCTTCCGGGGAAGAGGTTGCGCAAACCGAAGAAGCGGGCCATCCGGAGACTGGGCGGCTTTCGGTAAAGCCTTTCCGGAGGCCCGGAGGCCTCGAGCCGACCCTCGAAGATGACGCTCACCGTGTCGCCGAGGAAGAAGGCCTCCTTAAGGTCATGGGTTACGAGAAGTACGGTGAGGCCGTAGCGATGTCGCAATTCGGAAAGAAGATCCCAGAGTTCCCTTCTTAAGCCCTGATGGAGGGCGGAGAAGGGTTCGTCGAGAAGCAGATGTCGGAAACCCGGGGCCAGGGCCCGGGCCAGAGCCACCCGCTGCCGTTCTCCTCCGGAAAGGGAGGTTACCCGGCGTTCAAGGAAATGGCTTATATCCAGGATCCGGCAGAGTTCGGAAACGAATCCATCGCAGGGGCGTTTTCTTATCTTGAGACCGTAAAGAATATTCTCCCGCACGCTTAAGTGAGGGAAAAGGGCCAGATCCTGGGGAAGGTAACCCAGGCCGCGCTTTTCCACCGGGACTCGGGTAAGGTCGTGGCCTTCAAGGAGGATACGGCCTGCCTCCGGGGTCCTCAGCCCTATCACGGCCTCAAGCAGGGTGCTCTTTCCGCTTCCGGTGGGGCCGAGGAGAACGTGGATCTCCCCGCTTTTTACCTCCAGATCGATTTCTCCGAGGAGAAAATTTCCGGCCCGGACCCTGAGACCCTCCACCCGGATCATAGCCCGCTTTCTCCCAGCCTGTGCACCCCGTAGAGCACGCAGAGCCCTATGGCGACCAGAATCAGGGTTAAGACGGCGGTTCCCGGGATATCCGCGGTGGAAAGGCGCATGAAGATGGCGATGGGGAGGGTCTCGGTACGCAGGGGCATGGCCCCGGCCACGGTGATGGTGGCCCCGAACTCTCCTAGGGCCTTGGCCCAGGTGAGGACCAGGGCCGAGAGGATTCCGCGCCGGGAAAGAGGCAGGGTTACGGTGAGGAAGGCCTTAAGAGGAGTGGCTCCCAGGGTGCGGGCTACCTCTTCGTAGCGGGGAGGTATTTCGTCCAGGGTGGCCTTGAGGAGGCGGACGGCAAGTCCCGCGGTGGTCACAAATTGGGCGAGCACAATGCCCTTCACCGCAAATACAAAGGTGAGTCCTCGCGCCGCAAGCCAGGCTCCCACCGGCTGATAAAAGAAGATAAGGATCATGGCCCCCAGGGCCGCAGGCGAAACCACTAAGGGAAGTTCAAGCAGGGTGTCCACCAGTCTCTTTCCGGGAAAATCAAAGCGTGAAAGGGCATAGGCCGCGGGAAGCCCGAGCCAGAGGGAAAGGAGGCTGGCCAGGGTGGCACACAGGAGACTCAGGCGCAAACTAAAGAGGGTGCGCGGTGAAAGCAGAGTTTCGAGGAAGAGGTCCCTCTTGAAGAAATAAAAGAGGGAGAGGATGAGGGCGATATAAAAAAGGGTTATCACCAGGGCGGCGGAGAGGGTCAGACGACGAAGGTTCACCGGGTCCTGCCTCCCAGCCATTCTGCTGGCACCTTGTAAGTTCCCCCTACGGGTTTGCGGGCCCCGATAAAGGAGAAGGCCTCCTCCGGAGTCATGAAATAATGGTAGCGGCGAAAAATATCCTTCCCTTCCGGGGAGGTGATGAAACGAATGAAGGCCTCGGCCAGAGGCCGGTTGCGGGTGAAACGCGATACGGCAATGGGGATATAACCCACGCGCACCACCTCCTCCGGCCGCAGGGGGACGGCCTCAAGGTGTTCCGGATCCCAGTAAGCAAAGATGCGCCATCCGATCACTGCATCCACCGCTCCCAGGGAGACCGCAGCCGCGGTCTGGGCACAGCTTCCGGTGTAATTGGTAAGCTTTTGACGAAAGGCGGCCTTTTCCGCGGGACTCAGGGCCCTTTCCAGGATCTCCACCGCGTAAACCCCCACGCATACCCCCTCCGGATTGGCAATAGCCACCCGGACTCCGGGCCTGAGGAGATCGTGCAGGGAACGGATTCCCTTGGGATTTCCCTTTTTAACAATGATAGCCGGAACCAGATAAGCCACGATCCTTTCGGTCTCGGGGAAGACGGCCTTTTTCTTTTTGGCTAGCTCCATATAGTCGGAGGAACCCGGAAAGTAAAGATCCCCTTTGCGGGAAAGGATCATCTGCGAGAGCACATATCCGGAGCCTCCGAAGACGAGATCCACCCTGACCCCGGTCTTCCTTTCGAAGGCCCGGGCGGCCTCCTCGGTGGGGGGACGCGAGGCCGCTCCGGCAAAGATAAGAAGCCTTTCTCCGGCCCGGGACACGCTTATAAACCCCACCCAGAAGAGAAGAAGCATACCCAGTATTCGTGGCATGGAACACCTCCTTCGTTATATTTGCCTATATATAACGCTTCCTCCTTCCTCTGGCAAGGGAGCCTTGGCCGGGAGGTGTTTTATCGGCGGCGGGCCAGGATTTCTCGCACCAGGGCCAGGGCTTCCTCCCGATCCTTTATCCGTCCCTCCACCTGGGCCTCTTCCACCGCGGTGAGAAGCTCGCGGAAAAGGGGGCCGGGTTTGAGCCCCAGGACCTGGATAAGATCGTGACCGGTAAGGAGTCTTTTCACCCGGACCTTCTCCATCACCTCCTGGGAGAAACGTTTGAGCTCGCTAAAGAGGATCCGGAGCTTCTCGCAGGTTTCGGGTTCCGCGGCCGGGCCCCTTGCGGCAAGACAGTCGGAAAGGGACACCACAAAGAGCCCGGGGAAATCCGGACAATCGCGAAGGAGTCTGCGTTTAGCCCGGGCCGTGAGACGACCCTTTTCCCGGGCCTCGAGCAGAAAAAAGGGGCGCATGTGATTGCGGATGAGAAGGGAGACCCTCCTTATTACCTTCTTCTTTACGCGCCACCTTTCGGCCCAGATGGAAAAAAGGTGTACGCTCTCCTTCTCATGTTCGTAAAAGGTAATGCGTTCGGCTCGTTCCCCGGCCGGAGAAAAGGTGCGGCTCTTTCCTGCGTCATGGAAAAGGGCCGAAAGTTTCACTGCATAAAGGGCCTCGCGATCCGAGGCCATCTCCCGGATCTCTTTCTCGAATTCGGGATAGCGCTCCGGAGCCGCAAGGATCCCTTCGGCTGCGGAGAGAGTCTCAAGCCCGTGTCCCAGGACGTCCAGATGATGGTAATCCGGCTGCGGGATCCCGGCTCCTTCGTAAAGCTCCGGGAAGATCTCGGCCAGAAGGCCATCAGCGAGCATCTCCCGCAGGGTCTCGGAAGCCCGGAAGGTCTCAAAGATGAGGCGCAATTCGTATTCCACCCGCTCCGGGGCCACCCGATGGATCTCCGGGGCCAGCTCCCGGATGGCCCGCCGGGTCTTCTTCTCCGGCTTTCCGTAACCCTGGGCCAGAAAACGGTAGGCCCGGAGGAGCCTTAAGGGGTCGTCCCGGAGATTTTCCCGGGATATAGCCCGGATGATTCCGGCCGAAAGATCCGAAAACCCCCCGCAGGGATCGATAAGGGGCCAGGCCCAAGGGGGCCGGCTTAGAGCCTCGGAAAGGGCCACCGCCAGGGCGTTAAAGGTAAAGTCCCGCAGGCGCAGATCCTCCTCGATGTTCCGGGCTCCCGGGCGAAGTCCGGAGATGTCCAGGGTGAAACCCTCCCGGGCCACCCGGAAAACACCGAATTCCTCATGAAGCGGAACCAGAGTGAAGGAAAGCCTCCTTGCGGCTTCCTCCGCTACCTCCCGGGGCGAAAGATCAACCACCGTAAGATCCAGGTCCCTTACCCTCCTCCCATGCAAAATATCCCTTACGGCCCCCCCGGTGAGATACACTTCACCCCTTCCGGCCAGCTTTTCCAGAAAATCCCGGATTCTTTCCGGAGATTCTTTTAGCGCGAGAGCCGAAAAGAGCCCTCCGGCCTCTTCCCGGCGGTCATCTCCCATCTCCAAACGCTCCACGAAAAGTCTCTGGGCCTCAGGACATTCTATTTGGGGCCGATAGGCCCTTCAACCGGAGGGTTAACTAACCGGGAAATTCCTTAGCGATCCAAGGGACTCACCACCCCTGTGATTCTTCGGGCCACGATATTCTCCACCCGACCTTCCGCAGGGCCTTTTTGAAGGCCCTCTGCACCGCCCTGGGATGGATGTGATGCCGGCGGACGGTCTCCGTGCGCGCGGATCTACCGAAAGCTCCCGGGAGGGAAACACCCAGGACCAGCCCCACTCTTTCCCGGCTTCGGGATACTTCCGTGGAACTTATCTCACCTTGCAAAACCCAAAATCCCCCTAAACCGCCCCTATTTTCCCTCTCTATGTCCCTGTTCCATCGCCTACACTTCTAAATTGTTGTGCTACGATAAAAGATTAGTTCTTGATATACAGAAAATTTATGCTAATTTGTTAGTGCTATGTATATCCGGACCAA